>CAMBPB010000070.1 GCA_945869465.1 Prosthecobacter debontii | reverse complement strand
CAATTCCGTGGCGGAACACCGGCTTCGGCGGGCTATCCGCTCAAAGGTGTCTCCCGGCCGCACCGTGCAACCGGCCGTGGCCGCCGAATTGGCTGGGACCGTCGATTTGGCGGGGACCGTCGCAATCACCTGTGATTTCCCGCCCGCAGCCAATGGCTCGGATCCAGCCGGGCGCAATTTCCCAACCTGCTCCTCAAGCCGTTGAATCTGACTCTCCTGTTCCTTGCACTTCGCTCGCAATGCCTCCAGTTCGGTCATTGCGGACACCTCAGGCATCGCAAAGACCATCGACAGCGCGGCAAATAGCAGGGTTGCTTTCATGACACCGCAAATTTTTCTAAATATTTGTAAACATCAAGAGAAAATAAACATTCCTTAATAAACTCTTGGATTCCTTGGGCAAGTTGGCCAAGAAACGAGCACTCCTGTTCAAAGAGTGCCTGTTGTCATTGAAATCCGGCGGTATTGGCCTCCACTCAGGCGCGGCCGAGATAGGAATTGTCCTCGGTCTTCACGTTGATTTTCTCGCCGACATTGATGAAGAGCGGCACTTGAACAATCAGCCCGGTTTCCATGGTAGCCGGTTTGTAGACGTTGTTGGCCGAGTCCCCTTTGACGCCTTCCGAGGATTCGGTGACCGTCATGGTCATGGAGAGGGGCAGATCGACGGATACCACGATCCCGTCGGCGACGAGCAGGTTGTAGATCTGGCCTTCGATCAGGTAGTTTTTCACCGCTTCGATAAGATCCTCATAAACGAGCGCATCCTCGTAGGTGGTGGGGTCGAGGAAGTGATAACCGCTGCTGTCCTTGTAGGAATATTCGTGCGGAGTGCGCTCAAGAACCACACCCTCAACCGAATCATTGGAGGTCATCCGGAGGTTGAACACCTTTTTGGTTGCCACGCTGCGAATCGACATCTGGACGTAGGACGCCATGCGCGGAGGAGTCTTGAGTTCATGCTCGATGACCAAACAGACTTCGTTGTTGTGGCGGACGGCGTGTCCTTTGCGGAGATTGATGATAGGTGTGCTTGCCATAATTTGTGGAGGTCGGGATAGGGGCCGGACTGCGGCGAGGCAAGCCCGGATTTGGGGGTGATGGCTCGGAAATGGGAGATCGGCAACTCAGGCGCCTTGTTTTGCAACCCAAGTGGCCAGTTTCTGATCGTCGTCCCCCGCCGCCCAGACTTGGCGGAGGAAATCCACAGGGTGGATTCCGCCGGATTTGTTGAGGAAGTTCCGGTCGCCGCCGCAGCCGAACATGAGGTCGGGATCGAGTTCGCCGCGGAGTTTGGCACGGGCTTTGGCGAGGATGCGCGGCAGGTAGGCGATGCCGTTCAGTTCGTCGCCGAAGGTCGGGATATCGTCGCGGGTGAACACGCGGTCGCTGGCGTCCCCTCCCTGCGCGGTGAGCAAATAATCGCGGCGCACGGCGGCGATCAACAGGGCGGTGGATGCCGAGGGCTGGCCGTCTTCGCAGAAATCCTCCACAAAATCGAAAAACTCGCGGGTCTTGCAGCCGATTTCCGCGAGAAACGCCAGGTCCGCGGGCTCGTAGTGCGTTTCAAAATCGCGGTTCCCACTTCGATACGCGGCCACACAGCGGTCAAAGAGAGTGAGATATGTGTCGTTCCAAGTCATGCTCAGTCCGGGTAGGTCACTTCGCCTGGGCGGCGGATTCCAACAGATCGGCGGCGGGCAGCACGACGTTGGAGGGCATCGGGCCCTGGCTTTCGCTGTCGCCTTTGGCACTGAAACGATTGATGCCGATGCCGAGGAATTTCCCGTCCTTGTTGAACACCGGCATGCCGAGCGCCTGGGCGCTGAGTTTGCCGAAGGTGCGGGGCTTGCTCACTAACGAGATGATTTCATTGGTCATGACAATCGACTCGCGGTTGAGGTCCTTGCCGAGGCGGCCGAGGATGATCACGTCGTCGAGCAAGGCCATGGGCGCGGAGTCGGCGGTCTTGATCGGCGTGAGTTTGGCACTGTCCGGTTTGGCGGGACGAATGAAGGCAAGGTCGAGATCGGGATCCTTGAAGGCCACTTTCGCCTCCACTTCCGAACCGTCGGGCAGCAGGATTTTCACCTCCTTGGTGGTGCCTTTGGCGGAAAGTTTGATCGGGCCTTGTGGACCGTTCACCGTGCGACCGTCGATGGTGGAGGCGACGTCAAGGGTGGACAGCGGGGCGACAATCAGGCCGTCCGCACCGATGACGGTGCCGAGCATTTCCAACTTGCGCTCTTCCTTTTTCACCGGGTTGTCGCCTGCGGTGACTTCGATTTCGACCACCGCGCTGAGGAACAACACGGAGTCCTTGTGGGCGGCGGCGATGGCGAGGGCCTTTTCCTTGAGCGGACCTTCGGCGGCGATGACAAGCGGCGCGGCTAACAGAACCGCGGTGGATAGGAATGTGGCTTTCATGAGATGAGTCGGGTGGGATGGGGGTGAACGGGGCTTACCAAGTGGGTTCGAGTTCGATGTAGCGGGTGGCGATTCCCCGCCGCACGAACATCACGACCGGACTGCGGGTGTTTTTCTCGAGGTCTGCAAGAACGGATTTCAAGGTTCCGATAGAATCCACCGGTTTTCCATCGAGGGAAATGAGGATGTCGCCGGACGCGAGTCCGCCGAGAGCAGCCCAGCCGGCGGGTGTGACGGCGGTGATTAGAACGCCCTTGAAATCCACCGCAAGTTTATTGGCAACCCGGTCTTCCTGGCCGAGGTCCCGCGAGTTGAACTCAAGGGTCTCGCATTCGTGGGAATCCAAGTCGGCGGTGCCTTCGTGGCCGATTTCAAGCGGTACCTTCACCTGCAAGTCCTCCCTGCCCCGCCGCACCGCGAGCACCACTTCCGAGCCGACCCGATACTGCCGGATGAGGGAGGCGAACACCTCGGCTTCCTCAGGGCGCGCGGCGGGAATCACCTTGTCGTCGAGCTTGAGAATCAGGTCGCCAGTTAGAAGCCCGGACGTTTCCGCGCGGGTGCCGGGATGCACCCGGGTGACGCGCACGCCCTTCGATCCCGGAATGCCCAGAGCTTCGGCGAGATCGGAAGAAATCACTTGGGTATCGATGCCGACCCACGCCTTCCTGACGATTCCGGGTTTATCGACATCGGGTTCGGGACCGATCTTGACGACGGTTAGATAGCTGCGGCCGTCGTGTTCGTAGGAAACCAGCACGGGCACCGGTTCAGTTTTGCCGGAAGTGATTTCCTGGCTAAGCGCAACGAGCGAGGCAAGGTCCGGAGTGGGCTTGCCGGCGACCTCGAGAATCAGGTCGCCTTGTTCGATGGCGGGCTTGGAAGCGGCCGCCGCGCCACCCGGGCGCAGGCTCTGGACCACCACCGCCTTGCTGTCGGGGCGGAGCAGTTCCTTGGCGGCAAGGTTGGTTAGATCCCGCGCGGTGATCCCCCATGACAGAAGTTCCTTTTCGCGGGGTTCGGCGGGTTCGCGCTCGGAAGTCCGGACTTTCCAGGACTTCGGTTTTCCGTCATGCATTCCTTCGAGCGTGATCTCGGATCCGACCGGAGATTCCAATAAAACACGGTTGAAAAGGGGAATGTCTTCCGGAGCTCTGGAAGCGGCGATGTCCGCGCCGTTGCACCGGGTGATGAGGTCTCCGGCGATCAATCCCGCCGCATCGGCAGGCGCGCCACCGACGATGCCGCCGACGAGCACTCCGGCCGTGGCAGCGCTGCTCTTGAGCAGGGGCTGGGCGTTGAGCCCGATCCAACTGCGCCGGACCTTGCCGGTGGCGATCAGCTCATCCGAGACTTTGCGAGCGAGATTCGAAGGGATGGCTCCACCGAGACTGCCGATGCCCACTTCGTTCACGCCGACGATTTCCCCGCTAAGATTCACCAGCGGCCCGCCGGAGTTTCCGGGGAAAATCACCGCGTCGTGGCCGATCCAGCGGACCAGTTCACCCACCGCTTCGCCATCGAGACGCATCGCGCCGCCGGGAGCGATCATCTCGGTATTTGCAACAATGCCTTGGGTGACCGATTGGGACAACCCGGCGGGACTGCCCATGGCCAGCACCACGTCGCCGACTTGCAGGCGGGCGCTGTCGCCGAACTTCGCCACCGGCAGGGGTGCGTCCGGATTGCGCAGATCTTTTTTATCGATTTTGAGCACCGCGAGATCCGCCAGCGGATCGGTGCCCACCAGCGTGGCGCGGATTTCCTGGCGGTCGGCAAGCCGCACGCTGATGCGGGTGGCGCGGCCCGCCACGTGGTGGTTCGTCAGGATATGGCCTGCGGTGGAAATGATCGTGCCCGAGCCACTGGAGCGGCCCTTCTGCATCCGACCGCCGCCGCCTTCTTCAAAAACCACATGGATCCGGACGAGGGCGGGATAGACCGCTTGGACCGCGGCATCGACCTTGGGATCCACGGCGGCGAATGCCCGGGGGAAAAACACAGAAACCGTCAGGACGACGACGGCGGCGGATTTAGAAATCAATGACATGGCGGGTGGGTGTCCCGGCGGGACGGCGGATGAGTATCGCCACCGCCGCAGCGTCTTGTCTGCGATTTTGATGCCGTTTCATCGCCTCTTTACTCCCACCCCAAGCCGGCGCAGTCTCGAGTTCATCCCATGGAAGCGGCGGGCGATTCATTCATTCGGTATCTGGCGGTCGAGCGCGGGCTTTCCGAGGCCTATCAGCTTTCCGTGCGCCGGACGCTTGGCGCGCTTGCGGGATGGCTGAAGACGAAGAACCTGGCGCTGCGGGATGTCGGTACCGATGAACTTGCCGCGTTCCTCAGCCAGCGGAAAAAGGCAGGGCTCAATGCCGCCTCGCTGCGCATCACCACGGTGCATCTCAAGGTGTTTTTCCGCTGGCTGGCGCTCAAGGGAAACCTGGAGATGGACCCGGCCGAACCGCTGCTGGCCCCGAGGCCGGACCAAACCCTGCCTGAGACGCTGCATGCCCAGTCGGTGGTGAAACTGTTGGATTCGATCGATCCCTCGGCGTTTCTGGGCCGGCGTGACCGGACGATCCTGGAGTTGTTCTATTCCTCCGGCCTGCGGCTGTCCGAGTTGTGCGGGCTGCGCTTCGAAATGATGGATATGGACGAGGGGTTTCTGCGCATCACCGGCAAAGGCAACAAGACCCGCGTCGTCCGGGTGGGAAGCAAGGCGCGCGAGGCGATCGCCGATTATCTAACCAACGAACGGCCGGCCCTGGTGACCAAACGCACCTCGTCCCACCTGTTCCTCAGCGTCCGCGGCGGCGCGCTCTCACCCGACCGCGTCCGTCAAATCGTCAAGGAGCGCGCGAAGCTGGCGGGCATCGACCAGAACATCTATCCGCACCTGCTGCGCCACTCGTTCGCGACGCATCTGTTGGAAGGCGGCGCCGATTTGCGGGTGATCCAGGAATTGTTAGGTCACGCGGACATTTCCACCACGCAGATTTACACCCATGTGGACCGGCAGCGGCTGAAGTCCGTGCACCAACGTTTTCACCCGCGGGGCTGATCCCCGCGGCAGGCATTACCCGACAAATTCCGGCGGCGGCGTGGGATCGGTAGTCCCGAAGAACCTGCCGACCTGCGCCTGCGCCTTCGCCTTGTGGTCATCCTTGATGTAGGCGGCGACGGTTCCGAGCGCGGCGGCAATCGCCCCCCAATCGTCGCCATAACCGGCCCCCGGGATGATATCGGGAATCAAATCCGTCGGAAGAATCAGATAGCCCAGAGCGCCGACGATCACCCCCTTCGCCCAGGTCGGCGTGTCGCTGTCCTTCAAGCAATAGAACAAGGTGAGGGCGGACCACAATGTCTTGCGTCCGGTGCTGGCCGCCACTTTCCTCAGGGTGCGCCACAAGCGCGGATCCGAATACCAGTGAGCGGCGGAGCGTGGATCGGGCGGCATGGGATGTTCGGACATCGTGGGAAGTGACATCGCAACCATGGCCGCATTCACCGCATCAGGCAAGCACAAGACTTTTCACCATCTGCCGATGGCCGCGGAACAGGCGAGCACGGTTTGCTCGCCGCGCCGAACGAGTCGTTTCCCGACCGCGCTCTGGGAAAAATCCGCCTCCAGACAGCAGGAACGGCCAGCGGAATCGGCAAGGACGGGCGTCTTGGGGATGCCGATGGTTCCCTGACAACGCCGGCCTCCCCACGGGTCGATATAACTCACGGAAAACGAGCGGGCCTGTTTGTCGAGCTTGCGCGGAATGGCCGTGAGGGTCACAAAATGAGCGTCGATGACCGTCCACTGCGGTGCCTTGCCGGGCTGGCGGCGCAACGCATAGCGCCGCAAGCTGACCACCGGTGGAAGCCCCTTGCCAAGCGAGATACCAAGCCGCTGATGGATACGCGCCAGCAGTTTCTCCGGGGTTTCGCGCGGCTGGAGGAAAAACACCTCCTCGCTGAGCTGCGGGAGCGCCTGGCCGACCGTCATCTCGTTGCCCATGTCCCGGAGATCCGCAACACTGACCCCGCGGCGACTCCAGCGCGGGTGGCCGGGAACATGCTTGGACGGACGCATGCCGATCTCTTGAATGATCGTTAGAATCCGCTCCCTGTCGTTATTCCCGGCAAGCGCGTTGCAAGGCCGCTGCCAGTCCCGGCTCCCGAAACGAAAGGCGTTGAGCAACGCGGCGGGACCACAGGCGTTGCCCGCCACCAGCAGTTGATTGGCGGGAACGGCGTGGTTGTTAGGAGCCTCGCGCGTTAGTGGCGCGGCGATCACCGGCATTCCTAGCAGCGGCAGGAGCAAACTACGGAGTGCCGGCCGGAACATAGGTTTCCACACGTCGGTCGTTCGAGGGTTTCACATCTTTCAAGCCGCCGGAAATCACCACTTTCGACTCGATGCGCATTCCGTTAGGATACCCGGATGGCGGCTGGGAAATCGGCACGCGCACCGTCTGCACGGCATTGGGCGCGAGTGTGGTCAGGTTCGCCGTCACCACTCCGCCGCCGGTGGATACCTCGACCCGGGTGTTGATGAGCGTTTCCGTGCCGCGGTTCTGAACCAACACCTCGACCTGGCCGTAGGGATTTCCCGAGCTCGCCCCGATGATCCGGTTGGATGCCACCGCGGCGTCGTAGATGCCGGGAGTCGTGCCATTCAGAACGCGCCCGATATCCGGCATGCCGGCACCCAGATGGGAATCCTCGCCCGCCACGCCACCATCGTTCAGATAGGAAACCAACAACTCATAGGCCTGCGAAGCAGTGAGGATTCCCGCACCCGCCTGGGTCATGATCGCGGCGATCGCCCCCGCCACGATCGGGGCGCTGAACGAGGTGCCGCTCACGCTCAGCGCCTGATCCCCGGTCCATGCCGCATTCACTCCGAACCCCGGAGCCGCAAGGGCGACGGCGATGCCGGAATTCGAAAAATCCAGATGGTTGCCAAGCGCATCGACCGCCCCCACGGCGATCACCCCTCCGTTGGCGGCCGGATAGGAAACCTCGTCGGTGCCGTTGTTACCGGCGGCAGCGACAATCACCGCCCCGCCTTCGCGGGCATATTCGATCGCGTTTCTAACCAAAGCGCTGTCGCCGTAACTGCCCATCGAAATGTTGATCACGCTGGCTCCCGCATCGACGGCGGCGATGATGCCTTTGGCGAGCTGGAAACTATCGGAATGTCCGTTCACGTCGGCGATGCGCACGGAGATGAGATCCGCGCCGGGCGCCACTCCGGGTGTGCGCAAATTGCTGCCGATGATCACCGATGCCACCGCCGTGCCATGGCCGTTCTGCGTCGCGGGGTCCGCCGGGGCAGCGACCACGTTGATCGAATGAATCGTGCTTGCAAACGCCGGATGGGCAGACACGCCGGTGTCGAGCACGGCGATCCGCACTCCCCTGCCCCAGTCCGAATTGTCGCCGGTGATGCCGAGCCAATCGAGCAAGCGGCTTCCCAGCGCCACCGCGTCCGGCTGCACCGTGCCCTCCGCGGGGGCGGGGTCAAACCCCGGGAAAATGAACGACTCCTTTTCGTCGCCGTCGAGCAGGGATGCCAGATCATCATCATCGGAAAATCCGATGCGCAGCGCGTTGAGCGGGTCAAGACGCCCCAGCAAGCGGATGCGGTCCCCCGCCCTTTCCAGAAACCGGGCCAACGCCGCCTGATCCTTGAACACCAGGACCCGTTGCCCCTCCAGCGCGCCCGCGAGCATCGCCTCGTAATCGCCGCGTTTGCCCGGCAAGCGCTCACCCCTGCGGAAGCGGGGCGCCGGCTCATCCTCAAGTGCCGTTCCGCGCGCGACAGTCGGGGACGGCAGCGCTTCTTGCTGCGAGTCCCGCCGCGGCACCGCCGTGGCCGCGAGCCAGTATCCGAGCATCGCGACCAGCGCGAAACCCAGGACCAACATCACTTGACGAACTTGCATGCGCCTCAATAAACCCCCGAATTAGGGGAAAGTCACGAGCGAACCCGCGCCCGGAGAATCAGGACCGGCGTCAGTGGCATTGCGTTCTCCTTCATTCAGCACGCATAAACCAGGCTCACCTCGGCGGCCAGCGCCTCCAACTCCTGCTGGTCCGCCGCGTCGAACATGGCCGGCAGATCGGAATCGATGTCCAGCACCGCGCGCACTTCACCACGAACATCGAGCAATGGCACCACGATCTCCGAACGGGTGCTGCCGGAGCAGGCGATGTGATAAGGCAGGCGGGTGACATCGGCCACCACCTGGGTGGTTCTCTCGCGGGCACAACGGCCGCACACTCCACGCTCGAAGGGAATCGTCAGGCAGCCATGGCCGCCCTGATAGGGCCCCACCTTGAGCAAGCCGGGCCGCACCACCCGGTAGAATCCCACCCAGTGAAAATGCGGGAACGCGTGGCGCAACTCCGCCGCTACGGTGGCCAGCACCGCGATCTCATCATCCTCCCCGGCGATCAATGCCTGGATGTGAAGCCGGGTCTTTTGATAAATGCCTCGTTTTTCGTGCGGGTTCATCGTGCGTCCGGCGGAGTCTGGACCCGCTGGGGGTGATGGGAAGCCAATTCGGGTTTCAGGGAGGAACGGGGCTGGATTTTCACGCAAAACAAACTCCTCGCAACGGCACCATGACTCCGGCAGGATTCCTAACGATTCCACAGCGGGCCGATGCTGCCACCGGCAACAAACGTGGCGGGGTAGTTGATCTGCTGGCGATCCTCGCGCCCCCGCTGCACGGCAGCGACCCAGTGCACGATGCGTCGGACCACCGGAGCCATGTTCCATTTGATGTGGGAAACGGTCGGATGGCACCACGCCAGGGCATTGTCATAATCTGCGCTAACCAGGGAAATCTGCTCCGGAACGACCATCCGCATGCGTGAGAGAAACTGCAATGCGGCGATATAACGCGCGGTTTCGTCGATGATCATCGCGGTGGGCGGCGCGATTCGGAAAAGCTTGTCCAGCAGCTCAGTGAATCCTTGCGGGCTTTCCTGCCAGTCGGGCAGGTTCCAATCCGTGGCGGCAATCCCATGGCCGTGGAGCTCGTCCAAAAAAGCGCGTTCCACATTTCCTGGCATCGGCTTGCGCCGCTGGCTTCGTGTGATCAACACGATGCGCTGGTGACCCAAGGCAATGAGCTGGCGGGTCGCATCAAGAACCGCAGGCACCATGTCCGGCCCCGTCCGCGCCAATGGCAGTCCCTCCGTGCGGCCAAACAGGGCCATGCTCGGAAGCGGCTGTCCGGCGAACCACTCCAGCGAATCGCGGGAGCCCGCCGCCACGATCCACGCATCGGCCGGGGTTTTGGCGATTTGCTGACGGATCCGGCTGACATTGTGCCCAAGATCGACCTGGGACCTCGCGGCGAAGAAAACCTGATGGCCGGCAGCTTCCAACGCGTGCTGGATTTCCAGGATCATCGGTTCCAGATGCAGCGGCCACGTCTTGGGATACCCCTTGGGCCGTGCGTCATGGAGAAGCAATCCCACGGTCAGACCCCTGCGGTTGCGCCCTTCCTCCACAGGCATTGCGACCCTGCGGCTGCGGCATCGTCCGCCCGAAACCAGCAGCCCCTCCACTTCCAGATTCCTCAGCGCGGCGCGAATCGTGCCTTGGGAAACATTCGAATCCGCGCAAAGCCGCACCACCCCCGGCACCTTGCCGTTCCATTGGCCGGAGCGCAGCCGTCCGCGCAGGTGTTCTGTGGTTTGCTCAACGAGCGAGAGGCGGTGGAAGGATTTCATGGGAGCAACGTGCGGAATCTACTATCAAAATCGAAGTAGATTCCACAAAAAATTCTCCGGCGTGGAAATAGGGATTGCCTTGTATCACCGGCGGGTCTTTCATTGCTGCTAATGTTATAACAAATTCATCGCGTCCCTGCGCATCCAGGAACGCGTCCTCGGAAACCCCACCACCAAACCCCACCACCAAACCCAAATGAAAACCACGAGTATCGCCCACCAACTCGCAGATCCCTTGCGGCCTCCGGGCAACAAGACGTTGCGAAATCCACTCCGCCGCATGCTTTCATGCATCACCACGCCGCTCGCCATCCTCGGCCTCGGCCAGTTGGTGCCATGCGCCCAGGCGCAGGCGGTGTTGCCCGTCACCAGCGGCTTGAACTGCTGGTTCGATGCCTCGGTGGGCGTGACCACCAGCGGTGCGACCGTCACGGGTTGGGCGGACCAATCGGGCAATGGCAACCACGCCACGACGGGTTCCGGCAGCCCGCAGTTGGCGACCTCCCAGATCAATGGCCAGCCGGCGGTCCTTTTCCGCGGCGGCAACAACAATCTGAACATCAATAAAAACATCATACCCCGGCAGGAGTATATCGTCTTCAAGTCGGGCCGCTACGCGCTTGATCCCGGCAACCCGAACCTTTGGGGTAACGACTGGGGGGCACCGTTCGGCCAACAGAACGACAGTGGCTGGATGTTCGAGAGTGGCACCAGGAAGATGTGGGGTGACGGTGGACGCCGTCCCTTGGCCGTGTCACAGAACGGCACGAGCGTGCTTGAAACCGGCAACCCTAACGGCGATCCATACGGTATGGCCAACGTTGCCAACTACATGGTTTTCAAGGTGAATCCCAAGAATTACAGTGCCGCATTCGGTCGCATCGGCCGCGGGAACAACTCATGGGGGAACGGCTATTTCGACGTGGCCGAGATCATTGTTTACGACCGCGTGCTGACCCCCACGGAGGAGAACCTGATAGGCGGTTATCTGGCAGGGAAATACCAGATTTCAACGGCTTATCCTCCGCTTCCGTTGATGGTGAGTGTCACCAGCCCGGCCAACAATCAGGCGTATCCGACCGGCACCTCCGTTACCGCCGTCGCCACCGTGCCTGCGGGTGCCGGAACGGGCCCTTACAGTGTCCAATTCTACAAGAAGGTTGGAGCTGGCTCATTTGGCGCAGAAGGAAGCCCGGTGACAGGCGATGGGTCGACGTTCAGCTTGTCCCTCGGCGTGCTGCCCGATGAAACCTATCAGATTTATGCGGGTGTCACCGACAACGTGCTGGCCACCGCCAGTAGTTCCCTGACGCCCACCACCTTCACGGTGGCTCCTCCTTCCTCCACCACAACCGCGCTCGCCACTTCCGTCACTCCGTCGACCTATGGCCAATCGGCGACGTTCACCGCCACGATTTCGCCGACCCCTTCGGGCGGAACGGTGCAGTTTTATTCGGATGCCACCCCCTTGGGCAGTCCGGTGGCGGTCAACACCGGCACTGCCAGCTACAGCACCACACTTCTTGGCGTGACCACCCATTCGATCACCGCGCACTTCAGCGGGCACGGCGTTTATCTTGAGAGTGACGCCAGCGAGATATTCCAAACGGTGAACCAAGCGGTATTGACGGTCACTGCGGATAACAAAGTCCGCGCTCCCGGAGCCGCCAACCCGCCCTTCTCCTACAAGATCACCGGCTACCAAAACGGGGAAAACGCCACCTCGGCGGGGATCACCGGCACGCCGGCTTTTTCCTGCTCTGCCGCCCCGGACAACAGCGTCACGGAGGGAGCCTTCCCGATCACCGGCACGGTCGGCGACTTGGCCGCGGCCAACTACAGTTTCTCGACGGCCAACGGAACCTTGACCGTCATGGCCGGGGCGCCACCGGTGGCCAGCGGAATGGTCTGCTGGTTCGATGCTTCCAATGGCGTCACCGCCAATGGAAGCAATGTGGTCCAAACTTGGAGTGACCTCTCGGGCAATGGCCATCACGGAACGGGTGGCAGCGGCACCCCGACCCTGGTTCCAAGTCAAATCAATGGGAAACCGGCGATTCAATTCACGTCTGACCATTTCAACCTTGCCGGGTCGCTGTTCACTGCACAGCAGTATTTGGTGCTCAAATCGCCGACCCCCACTTGGACTGGCGGTGGAACGTTCATGGGACCGTCCGACGTTCGGATCTATGATATGTATGGCGGTCAAAGCGGCTCGTTGTATGGGGGCTTCTGGACTGACCCTGCGCCCTTTGCCGTTTCTAAAAATGGAGCGGTGGTTGCCCAGCAAGCGGGTAACAATTTTGGATGGCCTCTCAATCCCATCAACCAATACATGGTTCTCAAGATTAATGTCAACACCACTGCAAAGGTAGGCGCCGGGGTCGCGCGATCTTATCAGATCGGCAGATCGGCGGATGTCGGCTATGTGAATTTTGACGTGGCCGAAATCATTGGTTACGACACCATCTTGTCCTCCGCCGATGAGAATTCGTTGGGTCGCTACTTGGCGGACAAATACGCGATCTCCGCGCCAAACTACCCGCTCGTCAACCCGCCGCCGGCGCCGACCGCGCTGCTGGCTGAGCCCTTGCCTCGTTCCGTCAGTTTGTCCTGGCCTGCGCCATACAGCGCCGCGAGCTACAATGTGTACCGTAGAACGGCGTCCGGCGTCTATGACCCGACACCGCTCGCCACGGGTGTCTCGACCACCACCTACATCGATAGCGCCGTGGTCGTTGGCACGCCCTATTTTTACGTGGTCAAGGCAGTGAACGCCATCGGCGAGGGTGCCGCCTCCAATGAGGCGACCGCGGAGCCTGCGTCGGGCAAGGTCAATCAGATCCTCACCTTCGGGGCATTGGCAGCCAAGACCTATGGCGACGCGCCGTTTGCTCTCACCGCCACCGCCAGCTCGGGTTTGGCAGTGAGTTACGCCAGTTCGGATGAATCGGTCGCGAGCGTGTCGGGCAACACCGTGACGATCCTCAAGTCGGGCACCGCGACAATCACCGCCAGCCAGGCTGGCGACAATGATTACCATCCGGCATCCTCCGTGGATCAACCGTTGTCGGTGTCCAAGGCCAACCAGACCCTCACTTTTGCGCTGGGATCGAGGGTGGTGAAGAAGACGAGCTCCGTTTCGTTCAGCGATCCGGCAACCTCGACGAGTCCCTCCGGCAATCCGGTCAACTATTCCAGCAGCAACGAAGCCGTGGCGACGGTCGATTCCAGTGGCCTAGTCTCCATCGTGGGGGCGGGCGCGACGGAAATCCGGGCCGACCAACTCGGTGATTTCGACCTCTATAATGACGCGCCGCAAGTGGCGCAGACTCTGAACGTCCTCGATACCCCGTTGCCCGTCGTGAATGGCTTGGCCTGCTGGTTTGATGCCGGCCAAGGCATCACCACGGACGGCAGCGGAGTCGCAACTTGGGCCGACAGTTCGACCTTGGGGCATAACGCAACCCGTGCCAGCGGGACGGTGACTCTTGCGGCGAGCGATATCAACGACAAGCCGGCGGTGCAACTCAGGGGCGGGTCAACCTGGCTCGACTGTGCTGGCGGGATGTTCACCAAGGAACAATACATCGTGGTGCGTTCCCCCAACGCCACTTGGAATGGCAGCGGTTCGTTCCTTGGACGGAAGGGCACCGGAAACTCCGGAGCACGGGCCTCAAGCTACAATTTGGCAAGCGGAACCACCGGGTTCTGGCAGGACCACTTTCCTACGGCGGTTTCCAAGAATGGCACGCCGATTCCGCTGAATGCGTCGGGCGGTTCCGGCTACCAGGGAATCACCCCCATCACCAATTACATGGTGCTCAAGATTACCGTTGATGCCACCGCAGACGCGGCGAATCTTGCAGCCTATCCAAACTATCAAATCGGGCGGAACGACAACTTGGGTACGTGTGACATGGACATTGCCGAGATCATCGGTTACGATCAAACGTTGTCATCTCTTGAACAGAATTCGTTGAACGCTTATCTTGCGGACAAGTATGCGTTAACGGTCGCGGTGATCCCCGTGAGCACGGCCTGTGATATCACGGCCTTCGGGCCCAACGTCGCCGGAAGCGTTGCCGCCATCGCCACCACGAGTGCGACCACCGGGACCGTAGTCTTGACCGTCCCGCCTGGCACCACCGAGGGAGCGGTTGCGGCCCTCAAGCCGTCCTACACGCTGTCCACCTTAGCCACCTGCGATCAGCCAAACGGCGGAATCGTCCCAAGCCCGGCCTTGAGCACCACCGGTTCTGTGCCCTACACGGTCACTGCTGAAGATGGCGTTACGAGCAAGACCTACTCAGTGACGGTTATCGTGGGTAGCGCGCCATCGAATGACGACTACGCCAATGCGATTAATTTGCCCGGCACCAGTGGCGTCCAGACCGGCACCAACAATGCGTGGGCCACCTTAGAAACGGGCGAAAACGTCATTGGTGCGAACAACACGGTCTGGTTCAAATGGACCGCCCCTTCGAATGGCCAGTTCACCTACTACACCACAGGTTCAACGATGGTTGGGGGTGGATGGGGGGGTGAATGGGATTCAATGATTGGCATCTATACCGGATCTTCGGTGGATGGGTTGACGCGGGTTAATGACCAGACACCCATGGACAACGGCGGCGCTGAATCGATGACAGTGACCGTGACGGGCGGCGTCACCTATTACATTCAGGCCGCTGGATATGAAAACCAGGTGGCAACGAATATCAAGCTCACGTGGTCGTTTGTGTCCTCCGTCTCCGACTACGACACCTGGGGCGGCCCATCCGGCTACGCCCTCAGCGGCGGCATTGCCGATGACGACGACGGCGACGGCCTGAGCAATCGACAGGAGCATGCCTTCGGCCTCAATCCCACCAGTGGCGCATCGGTGAGTCCGATCACGGTGCAACTCGATCCCGAGGCCGGCACGTTCACCTACACCCGCCGCGCTCCGTCACTCACCAACCTGACCTATTCCGTGTGGACCTCCACCGACTTGGGCGCTTGGACCAAGGATGCCAATGCCACCGAAGGCGTTGTCACCACCGCTGGGAATAATGTGCAAACCGTGCCCGTCACGCTCAGTGCGGCAGCTCTGGCAACCGCGGTCAATGGCGCGCTGTTTGTGCGCGTGCAAGCGGACGAGGCAGTCGCACCGTAATAAGCCGAACCACGAATGGATCGAAACTGAAGGCCGGGAGGCGACTCCCGGCCTTTTTGTCTTCATCAACAACCGGAGATTTTACCGGACTTGGGTGTGGATCCCCAAAAAAATGCCCTCCTCAAATTTGAGGCTTGCATTCCGATGACGAGAGCCGTAGCCCAAAAACGTCTATTCATAATAGTGTTTTTATACATTTTTGAAAAAGACAAAATCCCAAGCCAAGCAGCCATGAAAAAACCTCATATTGAGAATATCCACACGCACTTCAAAGCAGTTCTGAGGCACTGGGCACCTTCTTTTGCGATGGGTGCGGCGGCGATTCTCGCCATGCAGTCGGCGAAGGCCGACACCACCGTCACCAGCGGCAGCACCTTCGAAATCAACAACGGCAATGTCACCGTGGGTGGCTCGACGACGACATGGAACGAAGCCGGTAGCTTGTTCATCGACAAGGGAGCCACGCTTGCGACCCAGCCAAACCAGAACAGCGTGGTCGCCAACCGTGCGGCGATCCAATTCACCGGAACCACCGGCACGATCACGTTCAACTTCAATAACAATGACACGCACTTCACGTTGAATGGCGCGATCACCTCCGCCGCGTCCGGCGCGAGCACCCTCGCGATACGGACGGGTAATGGCGGGAATGGCGACCGCGAGTCGGTCACCTTCTACTCGGCAATCCCTGATTTTGAGGCCGCTGGCCCGCTGGCGCTCAACGTTCGATTCAACACGCAGACCGCTTCCCAGAGCTTCGTGAATCTCAACGCCGTCAATTCCTTTACCGGGCCGATCACCCTGGAAAAAGGCAACAACGTGCTTGATGCCTATCTGTCGATCGGTGGCGTGAGAACAAAGGACGGCAATACGGTCGGATCGGGAAGCTTGGCCAACGGGGATTTCCCGGGAACCATCGCCCTGGATGCCCGGACATTCCTCAACTACGACAGCACGGCGACTCAAATCCTGGCGGGCGCGATTTCCGGCGCGGGCTCCGTGATCAAGACCGGCTCGGGCGCTTTGACCCTCTCCGCGCTCAACACCTACACCGGCAACACCACCGTCAGCAACGGCAACTTGTTCCTCGCGACCGGTAGCGGATTGTCGTTCCAAGTCACCGATAGCTCCTCCAACAAAGTCACTGGCGGCGGAAACGCCACGTTTGACGGCAGTTTCACCATCGACACCTCAGCGGTTTCCGTTGCAGCCGGTTCCTGGACTTTGGTCGATACCACAGGCAAGACCTTCAATTCCAACTTCAGCGTGGCCGGTTTCGTGGATCCCGAACTGGACGGCATCTGGACGAAAGCGGATGGAGCCAAAGCCTGGTCCTTCAACGAGGGCGACGGCGTGCTCAGCGTCAGTTCCGCGGCAACGATCACGGCCTTCGGGATTCCCGGCGCCTCCGGGGTCATCAACAACAATGCCTTGACCATTCAGCTCTACGTACCCGCCGGAACGAATCTGGCGACCTTCGCGCCGACCTATACGATCACCACCGGCACCTGCAATCAACCCAATGATGGCCTTACCCCGCCGACTCCCGACTTCAGCAGCGGCCCGGTTCACTACATCGTCACCGCCGGAGACACCGTGAACGACTATCTGGTGACGGTCACCGAATCCCCCATGATTCTCGATGGTTTGGTCGTTTGGCTGAGAGCCGATGCTGTAAACCCCGCCGATACCGCCCAAGTGGATAGCTCGGGCAAAGTCATCCAGTGGAACGATTCGAGCGGCACCAATCATCACGCCATCAACACCACCACCGGCGACCGCCCGAGCTATGTTGCGGGTGCTCTGAATGGCCAGCCCGTGATCCGCTTCGTCCAGGACGGTGACGACAATGGCGACCGTCTTTTCTTAGGGGACTTGAGTGCCTCGTTCCCAACCGCGGGCTCCATGTTCGCGGTCGTGACTCCGACCGATGGGCGCTACAACATCTTCGACAACCGGACCAACGATTCCCGGTGGATGGCCAATTCATGGAATGAGGCCGTTCCCGGCGTTTTCCGGAATAGCCGCACCAACATAGGGCCTTTCAGTCTTTGGCCTCAGAGCGGCTCTCATGTCTTCGCGATGGAAAGCAGTAGCTCGGTATACCGGTTTGTGATCGACGGCACCCAGATCAGCAGCACCGGCGGCGATTACAGCAGCGGCGCGGGCCAGAACTGGGTGATCGCCAACCGTCCGGGCGGCGGTCAGGCGTTGAATGGCGACATCGCCGAGTTCATCCTTTTTAACCGCGTTCTGAACCCCGCGGAAGCTGTCCAAGTGGGTGCGTATCTGTCGTCCAAGTATGGTTTGGCCACCGCCTATGTTCCGGCGCTCATCAAGACTTTCGGCATTCCGGGATCGGCCGGCGTCATTGACCAGAACGCGAAGACCATCGCCTTGACCGTACCCTACGGCACGGATCTGGATACCCTCGCACCGGCTTTCACCCTGTCCTCCGGCACCAGCGATCAGACCAGCGCATCCCCGCCTTCACCGACCTTTCTCAGCCAAAACCCGGCAACCTACACTGTCACCGACGGAGCTACCGTGAATCCCTATACCGTGACGGTCACGATTCTCCCTCCAACCACCACCATCGTCATCGATCTCGGGACCGGCACCGTCATTGAGGGCGGCACGTTTGGGACCTATGGAGCCGCGAACCTGCCCTTGCCGGCCCTTCCCGCCGGTTCCATCCTGAGAAACATTCAGGTGAATACCGTCCTCATAAGCACTAACAACGAAAACTGGGCTTCCGAATTCGCCGTGCTGCTCGATCCGACGCCGGGCACTCCTGGCGGCGACTTCTCGGTGGGCATTTCAAACGGCAGTCGCTTTAGCGCGGCCTTGGAACTGGGCTGGTCTAACAGCGCTGACAACGGTCCGGGCACCGCGTTAGTGGACACCAAAATCGCCGGATTGGATTTCCCAGCCAACATCGATCTCAACACCACCGGACTGTTTCTCGGAAACGGCTACGGCGGCCCCACCGTTGGAGGCACCTGGTCGGGAACGATCACGCTCACCTATGATGTTGTGTCCTCCGGCTCCGACTACGACACCTGGGGCGGCCCATCCGGCTACGCCCTCACCGGCGGCATTGCCGATGACGACGACGGCGACGGCCTGAGCAATCGACAGGAGCATGCCTTCGGCCTCAATCCCACCAGTGGCGCATCGGTGAGTCCGATCACGGTGCAACTCGATCCCGAGGCCGGCACGTTCACCTACAC
>CAMBPB010000069.1 GCA_945869465.1 Prosthecobacter debontii | reverse complement strand
CTCGCCGGCTACTTCACTAAACAAAGCAAGGACCTCAGCGACAAGCTCGTTGAGTCGATCCAGCACTTGATGAATCTACCGAAAATCATCCGCTCCGTTTGCAAAACGCATTCCGAATAGCGGAACTAATTTTTGGCAAAGGGTCTAAAGCGCCGCCAGTTTGCCTAGCAGGACCATATGCGGGCGACCGATGGTTTCGGTGCGAGACACGAGCTCGCGGTCCGCCCACTTGTCCGCCGCGAGGATTGAGGCTTTGGGCGTTGGTGAGAAGGCGGTCCCGATCAATCAGATCACCCGCGACCACAGCACCTTGAGATAGCGTGATTCCGGGTAGTTCGAGAGCGTCGGGTGGTCGGGGCCGGCACCGGTGCGATCGAAGGTTTGCAGGCGTTTGTTGCGGCGGTGGGCGGAGGTGACGACGATTTGCTCGAACTCGCCCGCACCTAACTGACCCGAACACGAGCAGGTGACGAACAAGCCTTCAGGGGCGACGAGTTGCAGTGCGAGTTTGTTGAGGTCGGCGTATTTGGCGGTGCCGATCTCGTCCTCGCGGCCATGGATGAACTTCGGCGGGTCGGCCACGACAAGGTCCCAGGTGCGGCCGTTTTCGATCATCGTGCGGGCCCAGGTGAAGGCGTCGGCATGGGTGAATTTGACTTTGGCGGAGTTGAGGTTGGCGTTGCGTTTCGCCATCGCGACGGCGGTTTCGTCGAGGTCCACGCCGATCACATCCGCCGCTCCGGCGAGTGCGGCGGAGATACCGAAGCCGCCGCTATAACAGCACAGATCCAGCACCGTGCGGCCTGCGGCAAGCGCGCCGAAGAGTTTGCGGTTGCCGCGTTGATCGCAGAAGAACCCGGTTTTGTGGCCTTCGCTGAAATCCACTTCGTAGCGCACGCCGTGTTCGCGGATTTTCACCGAGCGCACGGCATCGGACTCCACGCCGCCGAGGCGCGGGATGCCTTCGATTCGGGCGAGGTCCGGGTCCACGCCGACGACCACGCGTTTGGTGTCGAAACATTCATGAAGCAGCGGCAGCCATTTGGGCAGGCGTTGCCAGGCGGCGAGGTTGGTGATTTCCACCGAGAGCACGTCGGCGAATTTGTCGGCCACCATGCCGGGCAGGAAATCGGCGTCGCCGTGGATGGCGCGGTAGCTGTCGGTTTGGGCGTCGAGCTTGAGGATATCACGGCGGAATCCCGCGGCGCGGCGGATGGCGTGATCGAAAAACGATTCGTCGAGGTCCTCCAGCGAGTGGCTGACGACGCGCAGCGGCATGCGGGATTTCGGGTTCCACAGGCCCCAGCCGAAGGGGGTGCCTTCCTTGCCAAGCACCTGGACGAGTGCTCCAGGCGTGGCATCGCGCGAGACCTCGCCGATCATCTTGGGCCAGATCGAGGGGTGGAATGTTTGGTATTTGATTCGGACCGTCGGCACGGCGGCAATACGACGCAGCGGCGGGGAAATGTCGAAGATTAAATCGAAGATCGATGGAGGGAGAGTGCCCAGACCAATAATCCTCTCGGCAATGATTCTGGCGCAAAATGATTCGGTCATTCCTCTTAGCGCCCCGCTCCGGGTCCTCCGCGCCTGCGGGTTTCGCTGCACTGGTTCTCGTAAAGTTTGCCACGTGGCGGATTTTCAGAAAGGGTGCCGGTTCATGAAAATGCACCGCATCCTCGCCGAAGCAGCCGCCGGCATCGTCAAGTCCGTGTTCAAAGAGCACAAGGTGCTCGATCACGCGCTGGCCGCCGCGTTCGAGGAGAATCCCAAATGGGGCAGGCGCGACCGCAGTTTCATCGCTGAGACGGTGTTTGAAGTCGTGCGCTGGCGGCGGGCGCTGGGGTTTTTAGCCGATAGCGAGGAGGCCAACGCGATGTGCGCCGCCCAGTGGGTCCGCATGGGCTTCGATATTCCCGAGTGGTGGACCTTCAAGGGTTTGTCCGCCGAGGCAATGAAGGCCCGCGAGGCCGATCTCGCCTCCCAACCGCGGGCGGTCCGCGAGTCGATTCCGGAGTGGTTGGATGAATTGGGTGCCGCCGAGTTGGGCGAGGCGTGGGACGCGGAAATTGCCGCGCTCAATCAGCGGGCGCCGGTTTTCCTCCGCGTCAACACGCTCAAGACCACCCGCGCCAAAGCCATCGAGTGGCTCGCGACTTTCAAGGTCGAGGCCGCCGAAGTCCCGGGCTTGCCGGATGCGCTGGTGCTCGCGCCCGGCAAGGCCCTCCCGAAACCGTTGCGCACCGATGGCCGGGTGGAAATCCAGGACGCCGGCTCGCAACTCATCGCTCCACTGGTCGATCCACAACCGGGCCAACGCATCATCGACGCCTGCTCCGGTGCCGGCGGCAAGGCGCTGCATCTCGCCGCGCTGATGGGAAATGAGGGCCGCGTGTTCGGCATGGACGTGGACACCAAAAAACTTGCCGAACTCGAACGCCGAGCCAGACGCGCCGGTGCCACCTGTTTGAAATCGAAAGCCATTGTCGCAAGCACGCCCGCGGACTTCGTCGCCATCGCCGACCGCCTGCTCATCGATGCGCCGTGCTCCGGGCTCGGCACCTTGAAACGACAGCCGGATCTCAAATGGCGTCTCAAATCCGCCCAGATCGACCGCGTCCGCGGCATTCAGAAGGAATTGTTAGCCAGCTACACCGCGATGCTCAAACCCGGCGGGAGGCTCGTTTACGCTACCTGTTCGATCCTGCCTTCGGAGAATCGCGCGGCGGTCGATTCGTTGTTAGAGAGTGGCGGCTTTACGCTCGTGGAGGAGCGCCCGGTTTCCCCGGCGGCCACCGGCTTCGATGGGTTTTACGCCGCGGTCCTGGTGAAGGGCGCGCGGCCATCATGAGACCAGCCCGCTTTTTCCGTCCCCATGAGCAACGCCTTTGAAATCCTGGGAATCGCTCCCGGTCTGACGTTTTCCGAGGAAACGCTCCGCAGCGCATTCCGCGAGGCGGGAAAGCTGGCGCACCCCGATGCCGGAGGCGGGGACGACGAGTTTGCCAGGTTGCGCGAGGCGTTTGAGATCGTTGCCAGTCCTTCGGGACGGTTGAAACATTGGCTGGATCTGCGCGGCACGCCGGTGGAAACGAGGGGCGCGGTGGATGCGCGGATGATGGACTTGTTTGCCGAAGTGGGCGAGGTCACCCAGCGGGCGGAGACGCTCATCCGCAAGCGCGACGAGGCGAAATCAGCCCTCGGCCTGGCTGTGCTCGAAGGCGAGAGCCACCGGTGCCGCGAGGCGGTGGAAAAGGCGATCGGATTGGTGGATACCGCGATCACGGGCGAGTGTTTGGTGTTTCCTCAAATCGAAACCGCCGGCACCCCGGATGTGGAAGCCGCATCCAAGACCGCGCGCAACCTCGTGTTTCTCGAAAAATGGCGGAGTGCGTTGCGCGGGGTGTTTTCGCGGCTGGTCTAGCAGCGGGCGATGAGGGTGATCAGCGTCTATCAGACGGCCGGAGGGGGATCGCAACCGGCGGGTTGACCGGCGTTGCCTTGGGTGGCATGGCGGATGCCGCCGCCGGTGCTTTCCCGGCGCGTGAGAACTCGGCGCTGTAGCTCAGATACCAGATCAAGGCTCCGCCACCGATGACGATGGTGAACACCAGGAGGGTGACGAGCAGTCCGAGACAGGATTTCATGGAAGGGGTGTTAACCCTTTCCTCCGGCGGCAGCCAGCGGGAAATTGTCGAGCTGGCATCCTGCCCGACGCCTTTATTCCATGCGAAAAGGCTACGGGCATCTTGCAGATCATGCGTTCCGCTGGATTCTTGCGGCAAAGGCACCGTCGGTATGGTCCCTGAACGGCAGCGCTTGGCGGGTGGCGGTGAGTTCAAACTCCGGGTGGTCTGCTAGAAACGCCGCGACTTGGCCGAGGTTCTCCTCGGGCTCGATCGAGCAGGTAGAATAAACCAAACGCCCGCCGGGTTTCAGGCAGGGCAGGGCGTTTTCGAGCATCTTGCGCTGGCTGACGGCGATTTTCCCGATGTCCGGAGCTTGCAGGCGCCAGCGCACGTCCACGCGGCGGCGGATCACGCCGCTGTTGGAGCAGGGGACGTCTAGCAGGATGCCATCGAAGGCGGCGTGCCATTCGGGCGGCGCGGGTTTTGTCCAATCGTGGACGGAGATGGTGGCTTTGGCGGCGTGCAGGCGCTCGAGGTTTTCTTGGAGGCGCGGCAGACGCTTTTCATTGGAATCCGTGCATAACAGATTTTCCGCCGATCCCTGCGCGGCGGCGATGAGGAAGGCCTTGCCCCCGGGAGCCGCGCAGGCGTCGAGCATCCGCTCGCCGGGCTGGGGATCTAGCAGATCCACCGCATGGCGGGTGGCGGGGTCCTGGATGTAGATGGCGCCAGACGCGAGCAGGGCACTTGGCAGGGGTCCTTCGAGTTGATAGAAACCCGGCGCGTCAGCCACGGGTATTCCCGGAAACTCCGCGGGAACGGGAGCCAGGGGATTGATCCGGAAATAGGTCGGTGCCGGAAGGTTGTTCCATTCCATCAGCGCGATGGCCTCGCTTTTGCCGAGGGCCGCCTTCCAGCGATTGAAGAGCCAGTCGGGATGGGACAGGGCCACGGCGGGTGGCAGATCCGCCACCTCATCCAGCAAGCTTTTGCGAGCGACGACGGAGCGGCGCAACACGGCATTCACAAGGCCCCGCACGCTGGCCTTGCCGGATTCCACGGTTTCATTGACGGCTGCGTGGTCGGGGATCCCGAGGATCAGAAGCTGGCAAAGCCCGACGCGCAGGACATCGCGTGTTTCGGCATCGACCTTGCCATCCCGGAGTTTGCCGATCCAATGATCTAGCAAGCGGCGGTTGCGCAACACGCCGAACAGGATCGCCTGAAGCAGGCCGCGGTCCGCGGAGGACAGCATGCGGCGGTGGGCGTGGCGCTCGATCAGGGTTTCGGCGTAATCGTGGCCCTTGGCCCATGCGCGGAGGGCGGAAACGGCGGCTTGGCGGACGTGGAAATTTTTCGCGGACATCGGTGTGAAGAAGACCCCCGTCATCACGTAATGGCACGAAGCGGGCAGGGGGAGTATCACTATTTCGCGGGTCCGGTAAAGGACAGCACAATCCACCAGGCCGGCTCCGGGACTCTCCCCCCCCCGGAGCCAGTCGGCGGATCCCGAAGCTTCCTGCCGTGGGGACCGTCACCGGCGTGGAGGCATTCTGAATTTACGGTTTGCCATAGACCGTCGCGGGATCGAACGACTTTCCGGGACCGATCCATTCGAGTTTGGCCGTGGCCCCGCCGTCCGGGGTTGCGGTCACCTTGCGGTAAAAACACGATTCGCGGCCGGTGTGGCAGGCGCCGGCTCCGACTTGCTCCACCAGGAGGAGGAGCGCGTCCTGATCGCAATCCGTCCGGATTTCCACGATCCGCTGGATGTGGCCGGAGGTGGCTCCCTTGTGCCAGAATTCCTTGCGCGAGCGCGACCAATAGACCGCCTCGCCAATCTCCAGAGTCCGCCGCAACGATTCCTCATTCATGTAGGCGAGCATCAGCGGCTCGCGGGTGCTGGCGTCCATCGCCAGTGCCGGGATCAATCCGTTGGCGTCGAATTTCGGCGAAAAATCTAGGCCTTCCTCGACCTCCGCCTTTCCACCCTGCGGGCTAAACACATGTTTGCAATCCATGAATCAAGGGTGAAAGGCCCGACTCCGCCTGTCCAGTCCTCAATCCCGGCATCCCTTGTGAAATATCAAGCGGATCTTGAGAGGAACAGCGGCTTGATGTGGCGCTCCAGCAAGTTGCCGGTGACGTTCTTTGCCACGATCTGCGAGTTTTCCCTCAACGCGTTGAGATAGGTGTCGCCGAGCTGTGCGGCGATCTTGAAACCCACATGCAGCAATTGGCGCAGATCGGCATTGTAGCCGGGATTCGCTTGATCGTGACGGAGGGCGGAGGTGAATTGTTCGCTGGTCCAGCCGTTCACCTCGTCGGTGGATGGCAGATTGGCATCGCTGATATCGATGACCGTGGCGTAGGGTTCGCAGAGCGCGGCCTTCTTCTCGAGCGCCTTGGCGTAGATGGTTTTCGCAAGGGCGAGGCCAGCGCCGCCGGCTTCCGCGAGACCGATGATTTCCTCCAGCCAATTGGTGCCGGCGGTCTTGATGTGGAGGCCGGCGCCGGTGCGCTCGATCGCGCGCCGGATGATCGGATAGATCGAAAACTTGTCGGACCCGGAATGCACGGACAATTTCAAGGTGGCGGGAAGGCCGTAGGATTTGACGGCGTGCGCGATGACGGCGAGGTCGTCATGGAACTCCTTCTCGAACTGCACGCGATCGCCGACGTAATCCACGCCCTTGTTGAAACGCCCGGTGAACTTCGGCGCGATGGTCTGGATCGGAATACCCTGGTCGGCGATGGCGGCCAGGATGACGAGCAGCTCCGGCGGCGTTTGCGGGCTGTCGGTTTCATCCATCGAGACCTCGGTGACGAAATTGTCGGTGCCGCCCTTGGCGGTGACGATGTGCTGATAGATCGCGGCGGCTTTCTGGGTGGCCTTGAGAAACTGATTGGCGGTCTTTTCAATGTCCGCGCGGGTGATTTCGAACGGTGCCGCGATGCCTTCGATAGCGACGGTTCCAACCAGTTCGGGATGACGCCCGATGAAGGCGGCCACGTCGGCGGGGTCGGCGGGCGTGCCGATGTCATCCGCCACATCGAGCGTGAAAAAATCGCAGGGCGCGACGAAGCGGTCCACGGTAGTTAGATTGATGTGGTCGGCATCCAGCAGATAGTCGCCGGTCCAGCCGAGGTCGGCCACCGCCTTGTCGGCGGCCTGGCGGGTTTGGACGGGCTCGGAGCCGATGATGTTGTGCTCGCGGTTCGACTTGTTCCAAACCGGAGTGATGTCGATGCCGAGTTTTTTGGCCTCGATGAATGCGGTGAGCTGGGCGTGTGCGCCGTTGGCGAAACGATCGCCGACGCCGAAGGTGAATTTGGGGCAGATTTTCATTTGATTGTTAGTTAACTTCGATGATGGCCTTGATCGCGCCTAGAGCGGGGTCGGTGAATTTGCCGAATTCAGCCGGCACGTCGTCGAAGCGGATGCGGTGGGTGATCCACAGGTCGGTGTTGATTTTCCCGTCGCGAATCAAGCCGATGATTTTCCCGAAATCCGCGGGCAGGGCATTGCGAGAAGCCAGCAGCGTGAGTTCGCGGCGGTGGAAAACCGCGGCGTGCGGAAAGGTGAGGTCTGAGGTGGTGATGCCGACATAGACGACCCGGCCGGTGAACGCGGCGTAGTCAAAACACGTGGCCATCGACTTGGGATTGCCGGTGGCGTCGATGACCACATCCGCAAGTTGGCCGCCGGTGATCTTCTCTAACGACGCGAGATGCGAGCCATCCGGCTGGAAGGCGATCGGGTGTTGGATTCCGAGGTTTTCCCGGCAGAAATCCAGGCGGCCCGGCACCATGTCCATGACGACGGCCCGCACATCCATGAGTTTGAGAAATTCCAGGCAGGCCAGCCCGATCGGGCCGGCGCCGATGACGAGAACGGTCTCGCCGGGTTGCGGATTACCGCGCTGGACGGCGTGATAACCGATGGCGAGAGTCTCGACGAGGGCGAGCTGATCGTAGGTTAGATCGTTGCCGGGATGGAGCTTGCGGGCGGGAACGGCGAACACGCCCTTACGCAGTCCGCCGTTGTTATGGACGCCGATGACCTGCACGCCGGGGCAGCAGTTGGAGTTGCCTTTTTGCGAGGTGTGCGAGGAGGGATCATTGACGTAGGGTTCGAGCGAGCACTTGTCGCCGGGATTCACGTGCGTCACGTCATCCGCGACGGCGACGACTTCCAGGCCAAGCTCATGGCCGGGCGTGCGCGGATAGTCGAAAAACGGGAATTTTCCGAGATAACAGGAAAGATCGGTCCCGCAGATTCCCATGCGGTGGGTGCGCACGAGAGCTTCGCCCGGGCCGGGTGCGGGCGGTTCCGGCAGGTCGATGATGGCGATTTTCCCGGGCGCGGTGAATTGGATGGCTTGCATGAGATCGGACGCGCTCAGTTGTTTTCCGGAAGTCCCTCGAAGTGGCCGAGGTTTTTCACCGGGGCGAAGATCGCCTGGACTTCGGCTAACAAACCGCGGTCGAGCGGTTGACTCAGCCACTCGGCCCACTTGCGGATGTTGGCGGGATTGGCGGAGCCGGCAATGGTGGTGGCGAGGCCGGGATGTTCGCAGGAAAACTGGAGGGCGAGTTGGGCGATATCGACACCGCGATCCGCGCAGTGTTTTGCGGCGGCCCGGGCCACGGCTTTGACCTCCTCCGGTTCCTTGAGCCAGCCAGGGAGCGAGGCATTGGTTAGCAGTCGCGCGGAAAACGGTCCGGCATTCATGGCACCGATGTTTTTTGCCGCGAGGCGTGGCAGAAGGTCGTCCACGAACGAGGTGTTCTGCAGGGTGTAACGGTTGTAGGAAAGCACGCAGTCGATGTCGTTTTCGACGTGATCGAGCACGGTGTGGAAGGTCTTGAGCGGATAACAGGAAAAGCCGACGGCGCGGACTTTTCCCTGTTGTTTGAGCTTGAGGACGGCGGGCAGGGTTTCCTCCCAGATTTGTGGAAGCGACACGAACTCGACGTCATGCAGCAACATGATGTCCAGATAATCGGTGCCGAGGCGGTGGAGCGAGACATGCACCGACTCCTCGACGCGGCGGGCGGAAAAATCGAAGTGGATGTCCGAGTAGCGGCCGAGTTTGCTGCCGAGCAGGTATTTTTCACGCGGGATGCCTTTCAATCCGAGACCTAGCAGGACTTCCGACATGCCGCGCCCGTAGAACGGGGAGGTGTCGATGAAATTCATCCCGAGATCGATAGCGATCCGGGTGGACTGTATGGCCTCGTCGAGAGAGACGGATCGGAATTCCGCGCCGATGGAGGAAGCGCCGAAGGAGAGAATCGGTAGATCGATGCCGGTGTTGCCGAGGGGGCGTGTTTTCATGGGGAGATTGGACTCGAAAGCATTGAGCGGATTGAGGAAATCGTTTGTCGGGCGGCGGATTCGGGGTCGGGCAGTGGAAAGATCTCCGCGGACAGATAGCCCGAATATTCGATCTCACGCAACGCCGCAATCACCGGTCCGGCGGAAGTGTGGCCAAAACCCATCGCCTGCCGGTTAGAATCGGCGAAATGGACATGGCCGATGTGTTTGCCCGCCGCGCGGATGGCGGCCGGGAGATCACGCTCCTCAATGTTCATGTGGAAGAGGTCGGCAAGCAGCACCACATTTTTCAAGTTGTGGCGTTTCAGGAATTCGACAGCGTCCTGAAGCCGGTTGAAGAGGTTGGTTTCATAGCGGTTTAGCGGTTCATAAATGAAGGACACGCCATGGCTGGCCGCCCGTTCCGCGCAGCGCCGGAGTCCTGCGGCTAGCAGTTCCAGCGCGTTCTCCCGCGGCATGTCGGGCGGGCGCCTGCCCTGCATCGATCCGAGAATCGCCGGGGCGTTTAAGGGGCCGCCGAAATCAATCATCGAGAGCACGAAATCGATGGCGACTTCGCGGTTGTCCCCGCAGGGATCGGTGAGGCTCAGCCCGTGGCGCAGCATTCCGGCACCCGTACCGACTGCGGCGATGGCCAGGCCGTTCGCGGTTGCCAGTGCCGTCACGTCTGCCACCGACGCGAAATCGGGGCCAGGCAGGAACAATTCGACGGCATCGAAGCCAATCGAGGCGGCGGTCGCGAAGGCCGCCGGGAGCGGGGTGCGCAATACAAACGGGCCTTCCGCGGCCTCCGGAACTTGCGAAATGGTGATGGCGGTTTTCATCGGGCAGGTGCGGATTTCCGTCCCACGGGAAATGCGGCCCTAAACCGCTGGTGTCAATTCGCAACTGGCCGGGCATTCATCCGCAAAAAAACACCGGCCATCGCGGCGGCCAGTCTTGACTGGCGATGCCCGATGCCGGTGTTTTTTTGATCCGTTGCGGATGCCCTCAGGTCTTACCACCGGCGGCCCCGGTGGTAGCCGCCGTAGTAGGGACGCCGATGGTGTCCACCGCCGTAATAATAGTGATCATGACGGTTGCTCCCGATGGCGTAACCCGCCAAGCCTGCGGCGGCGGCACCCGCCACCGCGACACCGGGATCCACTGACTGCACCGGACGGCCAGCCGCGTCATAGGTGGTTATGCAACTCACGCTGGCACCCAACGCAACAAGCACTAGAACGAACGTTGCCCCGTGCTTCAGCCGGGTGATGATGGATTGTGTTTTCACGCCGGAATAGACGCATCGGAAAGGGGGACTATTCAACCGATTTTTCAATCGATGACAGCCGTAGGTCACTCTCTGCGGAGTTTGCCGCTTGCAGTCAGGGACAATGCCGCCACCTGTTCGACTCTGACTGGCACCTTGTGGGCCGAGAGCGATTTTCGGCACCAGCGGATCAACTCCCGAGTGTCGGCGGTTTCCCGCTCGCTCAATACGACTTCCGCGGCCGGCAGATTGCCTAACACCCCATGGGCGATTCCAAAGACCCGGCAACGGGCCACTGCCGGATGCCGGTCCAAAACGGCTTCCACCTCTTCCGGGAAAACCTTCATGCCGCTCACGTTGATGACGCTCTTTTTGCGCCCGCGGATGAACACCCTGCCTGCGGCGTCCGTCTCCGCGAGATCTCCGGTCGGAAACCAGCCATTGACGCACACCTCCTCCACCGGTTGCCATGGCGATAGATAGGCGTCGAACATGCCAGGACCCTTGATCCATAATTCGCCGAGTTTTCCCACCGCCACTGGCAGGCCTTCGTCGTCGCGCAATTCCACGTCGAAGGCTGGCAATGGCCGGCCCACCGCGGTCGGCGTATCCTCCGCCCCGCCGGTGTTCAGCAGCGGCAGGCCGATCTCGATGATGCCGAAGCCTTGGACCAACGGTTTTGCAAAACGTTTGAAGAATCCCTCCGCCACAGCTGCGGGAAGGGGGGCCGCCGTGCTCACCGCCAGGCGCAGGTCCTGCCAGGGAAACCCGCCCTTATCCGCCGCTAACAGCGAATAATGAAAGGGAGCGCCGTAGATCACCGTCGCCCGCGTGGTTCGCGCGATCTCCAACACGGAATCCGCCAGGTGCGAAGTGCCGATGACGGTGCACGCGCCGTGATAGAGATAGAGCACGATCGAGACGGCGAAATGATGGGCCATCGGCAGCATCCACAGGACGCGATCGCCGGGACCGATTCCGAGCGCCGCATTGGCGGCCACGATCCGCTCCTCCAATTTGCGGTGGCTCAGCACCACTCCCTTGCTGCGCCCGGTCGTCCCCGAGCTGAAGCGGATGAATGCCGGATCCAGCGCGCAAAACTCCGCTTCATGTTGGATTTTACATTTCTCGAGCGGCATCCAGCCGGCACCGGTGCTTTCTTCCCGCCCGATGGCTTCACCCCGCCACGCTTTTTCCCGATTCCCCAAAACCACTCCGCACAAGCCGCTGCGTTGGATCAGTTCCTTGCGTTCGGCAGCGGCCAATTCCTCCGCCACCGGAACCAGACAGCCTCCCGCCTTGAGGATCGCGAGCGCCAGGACGATGTAATCGACCCCGTTCCCGCAAGCCAGCCCCACTCGTGGCACGCCCTCGGCACGGAACTGCGGCCAGCGTCCCAGCCATGTTGCCACCCCAGACACCTTGTCTAACAATTCTCCGTAGCTTGTCGCCACGCCATCCGCCATCAAGGCCGGCCTTTCCGCCGACGTCCGCATGGCAATTCGATCGACAATATTCACGTGGAAACTCAGTATTCCATCATCGGCCTGCCGACAAGGAATTCCCGGGACGGTTATGCCCGCCGGAACCGTATGGCCCTATGGTTTTTTATCGTCTGAGGATGGCGGGGGCTCGGGTGGAACCGGCTCGCGCAGCATCGCCACCTTCAATGGACGGCGCGGGTCCTCTCCATCTGCCCGATAGATCGTCACCAGGCCGCGCTCGCCCTGATTCTGGGTCACCGAACTGGAATAATAACGTTTCATCGAGCCGGTCGCATCGGCGACGAGGATCTGGAAAGGAATCTCGGATCCCGGCTTGACGGTCCGCAGGATCGTTTTTCCAGCGGGAAGGATCACGGTTTCGCCGCCCCACATGATGCGGATCGAGAGCGGAAACAGATTCACGATCCGCAGGGTTCCGGCAGGGGCTCCGGCAGCTCCGTCCGGCACGATCAGGCTGACCGCGTCTTTCCAGGTTGGCTTGGCGGGATTGCGAAACAGAAACACCAGAAAATCCCCGCTCGCGGGTGTTTTGAGACTCACCCAGGGTGCCGCGTCGGGGGCTTGGCCAAAGGCCCTCAGATCGAGCGTTGCCTCACCGGCAGGCACTTTTGCCAGCGCGCTGATGCGGCCGAGGCGCAGGTCCAGCGCTTCCGCGGTTTCCTTGCCAAAGCCCGGGATCACTTGGCGCGGCGGAATGCTGTCAGGCGGGGGATCGAGTTCGTAGCGCACTCCGTCACGGATCTCCTGCCGGAAGGGCGGGCTGTCTCCCATGGCAAGAAAGCGGACGTGCCGGGCTGGCTTGGCGTCCGCATCGGGTTCCGCAGAAACGGTTAGGGCCGAGACAAAACAGGCGGCGGAAATTCGACCGAGGGATTTGCAGGACATGCTTGTGTTAGATCTCCTGCGGCGACAACCACCGGAACGAAGTGATGAGGAAGCGCCGGCCGAAGTCGCCCGTGCCGCCGGCGAGACGGGGGTTCAGGCCGCTTTCATCGGGGTCCAGCGGCTCGGGCGTACGCTGGACGACGGCCTCGCACCAGGCGCGGGCACCCACCTTGCCCGAGGAATCCACGGCATCCCCGTAGGCGCGGATGACAAAGGTGTCGGATCTGGCGCTCAGTGCGGGGCCGAGCACCTGCAGCACGTCGGCTTGGGTCAGCCAGGAAGGAGCGCCCCATGCCTTCGACGCCGGTTTGAGGGTTTGCTCCATGCGGGTGGCGTCCGGAATGTGATCCGGGTGGGTATAGTTCGGCAACGGATAGTTGTTGTTCAGGGGCAGGGCGTCGGTTAGGCCGGAGTTCAAGCCGGCCTTTTCGATCGCGGCTTGCAGTGCTCCCATGCGGCCGGTTTCATCTGCGGCAAGACGACGGTTGACGAAATCGGCCAGGGAAAGGAACGGTCCCCGCAGTTTCACTTCGTCGGTGATGGCGACGGCGAGTTGATGGATTTCCTTCGGAGTCAGTTCGCGGTGCCCGGCCCAGACGTTGTCGCCGTTGGTTGAGTCGCCGTTTTTCCACGCGCCATCGGGTGAATCGAGCACCCGCGGGAAGGGAACATTGGTTTTCCCGGCATATCCCGTGAGGCGGGTGGAGCCTAACAATGCTTTCCATGCTTCGACGCGCGTCGAGTTCACGTTGAAGGCGCCATCGACCATCAGGCGCGAGGCGGCCTGGTGGAAATTCGTCAGGCCGGCGAGGGCGGCGGGCGCTTTCGCTCCGGGCGCGAGACGCATGCGGCCATTGGGCAGCGGGTAGTCTTCCGGATTTCCAAAAAACCTGAGTTTTTCCGCGGGCGATCCGCTGGAGAGGAAATAGCGGTCCCACAAGGATTGGTTCGCCTCGAATGACAAGTCATAGACGAGGTTGTCGGTTGTGGGGGTTTCGCCCAGAATGGCGCGAGCGGTGTTCGCCCATTCGCTCTTGTTGCTGGAGCGTTGGATGTCGGACGACCAGCCGAGTTGGTTTTCGTGGAACCCTCCCGTAGTGGCGGCGGCGGCGTCTCCCGCCACCAGCGCAGCGCTGCGGTTCAGGCCCTTGTTGCCGCCGGTTCCCAGTCGCGGATCGGCTAGGGAGTTTCCAATCGCGTATGACGGGTGCCAGATGAGTTCGGATAGTTTCGCATGCTGGAATTGTGCGAGCGAGATCACGCCGGTTTCGCTTCGCGGCACGTCGAAGAGCACGTAACGCCCGCTGCCTTCCTGCGGCGGTCCGAAGGGATTGCCGTGGCAGCGCCCGTTGACGATCAGCGGCGTTTGCTCTTCCCAGCCCACGGACTGGTCGTAAAGATCCCGCGTGTAGGCCCCGAAAAACCACGGCCCGCCGGCGGTGCCGGACTTCGGCAGGCTGCCGGCGACGTTATCCCACGGCGACCGCACGGAAAACGACGCGCGCGGGTTCCAATTGCCTATCAGGGACTCCTCGAAATGCGCGGTCTTGGCCAGCGGACCCGAGTTGATTAGATTCGACGGATGCTCGTCGAACCACCGCAAGCGGACGCCCTCCCTAGTCCGCACGTTGGGAACGATCGTCGGCTTGGGATCGAATGGATTGAGCAGTTGCATCGGCATTTGCTCGGCGCGGCTCCATGAGATGCGCGGCTCGCGGCCCGAGCCATACTGGAGCGAGCCGGAGACTAACGAGATCTGCGGCGCCTTGTCGAAATCATCAAAGCTGACCGTGCTGACGTCACCGATGTGTTTGAGAACGGCGCGGGTGTCGTCGCTTTGGTTTTCGACGCCGCTTCGGCCATTCACCGACCATCCGCGTGTTGGAGCAAACCAGAATTTGACGGGCAGAAAGGTGGTGCCTCCGCCGATATCCGTGCCGGAGATATAATAACTGCGGGACGGATCCGGGGGCATCTCGCAACTCAGTTCATTCGAGTTCAGATTGTAAGGTCCCAGCCGATAGGGGCTCAAACAATCGTATTCTGCTTGGCGGGCCGGAGCAAAGACCAGGCACTCGCCCGGCGCGAAGCGGGTCTTTGGAATGGCGAAGTAATAAGCCCCGATATAGGGGTCGTTATAACCGGCGGTATCCATGATGCCGTTGCCAAGCATGTTGAACTCGGTGCTGCGGCCGCCCTCAAATGACAGCCACTCGCTCAGCGAAAAGGACTTCCTGCCATCCCAGGTCAACTCCTCGTTCAAAGTCCACATTTCCTGGCGGCCGTTGCCCTGGATCATGACCATTGCGCGCTCGAAATCGAGTTCCACATTGTAGGGGTTCCAGAGCACCACCCGCGGATAGTGATGGAACCTCAACTGATAGACCGGCGGATTGAAATCCGGGACCTTGAAGGTGCTGATATGGGAGAAATCAGTGGCTTCCACCAGGATCGGCTGCAACCCGGCGCGGACGTTGCCGGCCAGTTTCACTGGTTGTTCGTTGGCGAGTGCCAGCGCTGCGCTCGTCTTGCCGGCGGTGGGATCGACTTCGGGCATCCTTGCGGGAACTTGCTTGCCGGAAAACGGAACAGCCAGGCGCGCCCAATCCCGCAACAGCCCGAACCGCGGGCCAGCCGTCTGGTATCTGGAAACCGCAGCGGTGGTTGCCGCCGGTTCGCCCACCAGCGGGTCGTTGGTGGAAAGTCCGCTCAGATTTTTCCAGGGCGGCACGTCGCCATTGCCGGCGATGAAGGCGGTCAGATCGCGTTTGAGCCCGCCGCGTGCGACGTCGGAAAGCACGCCGAGCGAGTCCACGGTGAAATCGAACGCGTGTTTTTTGCTCCACTCTCCGCCAGCCGAAGTGAGAACCGCAGTGCCCGCACTGGCAAGCCGTCCGATTTCATCATCTTTGAGAGTCACCCCGTCTTCCATCATCATGGAGGCGTCTGCCGCTTGGGACGCCATCAATCGATACCACGCGCCATTTCCCGGCCTGTCCCGGCTCGGCTGAAGGTCCTTGCGGGCGTCGCGAGTCGCCACATTCGCGCGGACTCCGAGATCCCCGGTCCACCACGCGAAATGGCCCTCCGCCGCCCCGGAGGCGTGTGTTACTCCGATTTTTGGAACCTCTAAGCGAGATTTGTCGTCGCCGCTGACCAGCACGGCCGTATCACTTCCCGCACCGGTCGTGGGATCGCTGGTGCCGCTGACCAGCCATTCCATCACTCGCTCGGCAGGGGGGGGCTTGAGGGTCGTGCGCGTGTCGCTCAAGCCGCCCGCCAGATCATCCCGTTGGTAAAGGGAAGTGCCGTCATTCTGGGTGGTCCGCCAAACGCCGGTCCACTGGGGCTGTTGGGGATTTCCCCCAAGAATTTCCGCAGTTGCGGAAACCCGCTGGTCCGGGCCGAGAGTCCGTTGCAATTGCCCGATTGCCTGCATCAGCGCCAGCCGGGCATTGGCCCTGGCCAGCGCGGCCTGATCGCCCTGCGAGGTGCGCCTGAGTTCGATCGCCGCAATGCCCGCCAAACCAATGGCCAGCACCGCGATCAAAGTCATCAGGACCAGACAAACCACCAGCGCGAATCCGTTTTTAGATTCCCGTGGCTTGCAACTGCGCTGGTGCGTCTTCCACACAACGGGATGAATACACCGTCCCTACAGGGTTCGCCAATAGATTTCCGCCTCGTTTTTTGCCATTCGGCCCTTTGGCGTCCAGCGAGATGCGGTGTCGCTACTGCCAACTTCCGGATCAGGCCACCGTGGCGGTGCTGGGCGACTATTGAGACAGGGGTTTGAAGCGGATTCGGGTGACAACGCTGGGTTTTCCCACCTTCATGGTGGTCGTCGCCGAAAATGCGACCCCTTGGCCGGGAATGACATCGTAGAGAGCTTCTAAAACCGAAAATTCAAGGTAAGCTTACATCCAACGAAAGGCGACAGCGTGCTAAGGTAAACTGAAAACCTTTCCGACATATTCTCAGTCCCGCGCAACCTGTCACAGGCCAGATCGAACTCCGGGGGGGAAGTTGCTTTCACGCCAGCCAAGCCAAGCGGGGACTGTGGGGGGAAATGTGCATCTAGGGCGCGGACCGGCAACGGTCCGCGCCCGTTTGTGTTTCAGTGGCGCCCGTGCTTGTGGAGCGGCCGCCCTGGCAAACGCTCGATGACCCGCGGAGACTGGGCGATGTGGCTCAACTTCGCGGATCGTTGGCTGCGGCCGTGAATCACTTCACGTCCGGATTCGGCTCGGCGCTGCCGGGAGCGAGGCCAAGCGCCCATTTCAGACCACCTAGCAGGTGCGCCTGATACTGTTGGCTGATTGCAACCGGGTTGCGGCGGTCTTTCAGCGCGGCATCATCGCTCCAGAGGTCCTCGCGATGGCCGAGCGAGGTGTAGAACACGCGGCCCTTGCCGGACATGCGGCACCAGGAGACCGGATAGAGTTTCACGTCGGCGGGATTGTTCGGGTGATGGCGCATGAACCACAGGCTGCGCACCTTGCCGGGATCCTGATTCTTGATGAGATACATTTCCTCCTGCTCGATTTTCCAGGTCTCGCCGATGCCGCCGTTGGCGGGATGCGCCTTGTCGCCGGCGAAGAGTTCGGCGGGGACCTGCGCCCCGTGGCCGGCAAACTCGCCCTGAAGCATTTCGATGTAGCTGGGAAACTTGTGGAATGTATCGCAGCCGCTGTGCATGGCGGCGAAGGCGTGGCCGTCATTGATCCACTGGATGAAGCCTTCCGGGTCGGGAAGCGGCAGATCGCCGGTGGTGTTGGCGAAGATCACCAGATCGATGTTGTTGGCCTTGAGATTGGCCGGGCTCAATTTGGCGAGGCTCTCTTTGAGGGAGGCAGCGTCCACTTTCTGTGGCTGGCGGGCGAAGTCCACGACCTTGTAGGCACCGGATTGCTCGCCGAGCTTGGTCAGCGTGGCTTCGGCATGGGGAATGGAACTGTGACGGAAACCGGTGGTCACGGTGACGACCAGCGCGCGTTTGGCTTCGGCAGCGGTGGCGGAAAACGCCGGCAACGAGGCCAGCGCGAGGATGAGCAGGAAATGCGGGGATTTTTTCATGATTTTAGGCTGGTGCGCTGAGTGATAACGACGGCTCGGTGCGGGAGCAAGGCTTATCAACCGGGCGAGGATTTGCGGACGTTGGTTTTCCCTTGGTGACCACTCCGGGGTTTGGCGGGAGTTTCAAAGCTTGGCTTTCCCAAGAGCCGCTCATGGGTTATGAGAATTCCGATGCCCCACTCCCCGCTTGCGAAGGACCAACCCATCCGGCTGGTTCTGATAGAAGACCACGCCGATTTCCGCGAGTCGGTCTCGATGGTGCTTGAGCAGCGGGGAGGCTACCAATGTGTGGGCGGCTTTTCGACCATGGAGGACGCGCTGGAAGCCTTCCGGGGCGGGCTTCAGGCGGATCTGGTGCTGTCGGATCTCGGGCTGCCCGGCATGAGCGGCATCGTGGGCATTCGCAAAGTGCGTGAATTGTTGCCCGACGCCCGCGTTCTGGTGCTCACCGCCTTCACCGACAAGGCCAAGGTTTTCGCCGCCCTGGAGGCGGGAGCCCATGGCTACCTGGTCAAGGCGGGCAGTGCGAACCGGCTTTTGGAAACGCTGGAGGAGGTCTTGGCGGGCGGCACCCCGCTCGATCCGAAAATCGCCGGCATGATCCTGCAAACCTTCCGCCAGCTCAGCCCGATCTCCGACGCCGAATCGCTTTCCGGGCGCGAGTGCGAAGTGCTTCAGCTCGCGGCGAAAGGCCTGACGCGCCAGGAAATCGCCGACGAATTGAAACTCAGCCAGCATTCGGTGACCGAATACATCAAGCGCAGCTTCGACAAACTCCACGTGCGGAACCTGCCGGCGGCTGTTAGCGAGGCGATCCGGCGCGGTTTTCTGGATCTTTCCTGAAGGGCGGGGTGGACGGAAGTCCTGGACTGCGTTTTGCGGATTCCGTGTCCCAAATCTTAGGGACATGACAGGATTCCGATTTTAGCGCATCTTGCGTCCGTCGAGGGGAGGGATCCCCGGTTTCATGAAGGGATTCATGACAAACTTAAAGGGGCCGCACGAGTGTGCGGCCCCTTTTGT
>CAMBPB010000068.1 GCA_945869465.1 Prosthecobacter debontii | reverse complement strand
GGGTTCCGTTATCCAATCTTCGGCGACGATTCCGCCAATGAGCACCTGATTGCGGGAAGTCCCGGTTTCGGGGAATTTCAGGGAGAGGGTCAGCGCGGATTTTTTGGTGGCGGATTCCGGGCGAAGGCGGGCGTTCAGGAGTGAATCGCGCTCCGCATAGCCAAAAAGCGAATGCGCGCCATCGGGGGATTCGAGGCGATACGACTGCCACTTCCGGTCATCGGAAAACCCGAAGTTGTAATAATCGATTGGACTCAGGAACAATCGGAAAACCTGGTCAGTGGCCGGATTCGATTCGAGAAAGCTCGCCCACGGCATGTCCGACCAGCCCACCCAGCTTTCCCAGTCGATTTTGATTCCTTCCGGAGTTTCTGAAAAGGCGAGGATTTGACTGTCATGGCCGTTGGGGCGGACCCTGAGAGTGGTAAGGGTCCCGCGGTGCGCGGTCTGGGTTTCGGTGTTGAATTCCGCCATGCCGGGAGCGTCGATTTTCCCGTCCGGATAATGGATTCGCATTCTGGCCTCGGCCACGCCGGGATTCCGGACGAGCGGCAGCAGGTCTTCGATGCGGGTGGCCTCGAGGAACTTCCGGGTCAATGGCTCGGCCTTGGCGAGAAACGCCGCTTCGTTCCATGGGCTTTCCGGTGGAGCAGTCGCATCGGGCAGGGGCGCGGCGGGTTTGATGGTCTCCGAATTCGACGGTGGGGTGGGGGATTTCTCCCCGCCGAGCATGGCCACCAGCACTCCGGCCACGATCAACACAAACATCGTCCCCCCGCCGACGAGCATCCAAAACATCTGCCGCTTTGCCTGGCGGATCGAATGAGGCGCATGGCCCGACGAACTGTCCCACGCGTGGCTTTGCGATTGGTGGGACTTTTTCTTGCGACCGCGCTTGTCGTGAGGGCGCGGGGCCGAACCGGTTGCTGATTCATCGGCTGGTGGAGTTCGCAATGGCACCACCAAGGGCGGCAGGTCGCCGGGTGAGGGGATTCTCAACATCCTCCGGCAACTCGGACACACCACTCCCTGGCCGTCGTGATCGCGAGGGACGCGAAACACAAAGCGGCAATCCGGACACACAAACCCGCTCCATCGGCGGGCGCTCTCCAAGGTTTCAGGCACGCAACTACCGTGCCCGGCTCCGGCCATTCTGCAAGCCTTCGAATGCCACAACCCTTCGAATGCCACAACCCTTCGCGAAGTTATCCAGCGGACGTGAGAATCACATCCTTCACATCCTCCGCCGGCGTGGGAACTCGCAACAAATCCAGCATTCCCCAGCGCTCCGGCTCTCCAGGCAACATGGCTTGGACCCGATCGCCCATTTCATTCAAGCGGTGGAATCGTCGCAGGGCGGCCGGCAGTCCTTCGGCCGCCACCAGATTCGGCCGCCCGAGTTCTTCGTCGCGGCCACCGGATTTGCCTGAGTCCTGCTCCGGAGAAAGCACATCCTTCACATCGTCCGCCGCCTGATAGGCGAGCCCGCGCAGCAAGGCCAGACGGTCAAGCAGGCGGATCTCCTTGGGCGTCGCACGACCGACCATCGCCGGCAAAACCACCGTGAGTCTCAACAAATCCGCGGTTTTGCGCGCCGCCACGGCGGACACCTCGGCTGCGGTTTGCACTCCGCGCCAGCCGCTCAAATCATATGCCTGGCCGCCCAGCACCCCCGCCACGCCGAGTCGCGCATCGACCCACTCGCCCGCCAATCCCCGGCGTTTGGTGTTTGCCGAATGAATTCCCTGCCACATCAGGGCGTACCCGCGGTTGACCAACGCCAACGCCGCCAGAATCGCCACCGCCTCGCCGTGGACGACATGCACGCAGGCCGCGCCACGCCGCAGTCGCGCGTCATCCATCGCCGGAAGATCGTCGAAAATCAGCGAGGCGGTATGCAGGTATTCGATGGCGCAGCCGATGGCCCGGGCATGCTCCTCGCTGACCCCCATCTCGATGCCTGTCAGATAGGCGAGAGTGGCTCTCACCAGCGATCCCGGATGGGCGAGCACATCCTGCAAGGCCGCTGCCAGCCGCGGTTCCACGCGGTCCAGACGACCCATGCCGTTGGCAATGCTGTTTCTCATCATCACTTTCGCGCAACCGCCGCGCCGCCGCCACCAGGATTCGGGTGTCATAGGAACAATGGAATGGGAAACCTCACTTCACCTTACCGACGACATGGAATTGGATGGATAGCTTTGGATCGACCGTCATCACGGCCATCGCCCGGATGATCGGCAGCTTGAAATTCTGATAGTCCATCGACACGGTGCCGTCGATGGTCACCCACTCGCCCTCGCGTTTCACGGTGTAGGGGAAGGAAACGGTCTTGGAAACACCGTTGATCGTGAGGGTTCCCTGGGCGCTGCCGCCGGTGGGTTTTTCGTTCCACGATTTCACGAACTTGAACGAGCCCTTGGGCGCGCCGCCACCCAGCCATTTGATCATTTCCTTGTCGCGTTTTTCGTCCGCCGTATCGAGGTCGTGGAAGTTCCAGGAAAGATCGAGAGCGGTGGGTTGGTTTGTCACGGCGTCTCCGGCGGCCTTGAGCGTGTATTTTTTCAGGGTTCCGGTGAAACTGTGACCGGTGGCCTTTGCATTCACCTGGATCCGGCTGCGCTCCGCATCCACTTCCATGGATGCGGCGTGCGCGGCCACCGCGCTCAAGACCATGCAAACGATTGTTCCAAGAATGGGTGCTTTCATAACATCCGGATGAATGTCCCGCGAAACCGCGGGAGGCAAACCTTTTGCTTGAGATGTTTCAGGATTGTTACTAATTCCCCTGTCTTCCCATCTCATCATGAACATCGTCCTCCTGAAAAAAACCACCGCCGCGCTCGCCGTCACGCTGCTCGGATCCGCCCTGTCATTCGCCGCTCCCTACCAAGCCGGCCAGCGCGTCGAATCCTTCCAAGCCAAGGACCAGCACGAACAAGCGTTCACCCTGAAACCCGCCGAGACCCGCTTTCTGCTCGTCAGCCACGACATGGAAACCGGCAAGAAGGCCAACACGGCGCTCACCGCTCTGGGCAAGGACTACCTGCCGGGCAAAAAGGCCGTCTATGTGGCGAACATCCATGGCATGCCGGGCGTCGGCCGCATGTTTGCCCTCCCCAAAATGAAAAAATACTCACATCGGATCATCCTGGGCGACGACGCCGCGCTCATCGCCCGTTTTCCGCAGCAAGCTGGCACGGTCACGGTGATCGCCGTCGCCGATGGCAAGGTGAAGTCGATCAAATACTGGACACCCGGCACCGACGGCGTGGACGATTACCTCAAGTAAACGGCTCGATCCGCCAGATTTCCCCAACCCTCCCGGTGGCAAACACGTCCGCCGCGAGGGATTTTTTTTGCAGCTCGCGCGCCAGAAACAACGGCGGCTCTCCCATTGCTTCGTCGGTGAGTTGGAAGGTTCCCCAGTGCATCGCCACCGCCCGGCGGCAGCGGGTTTCCTGAAACACCCGCACGGCTTCCGCCGGATTGAGGTGCATCGGCCGCATGATGGCCCGTGGCTGATAGGCGCCGATCGGAATCATCCCGAAATCAAGCGGCCCGTGGCTCTGGCCAAGTTCCGCGAATGCCGGACAATACCCGCTGTCCCCGGCGTGCCAGAGCTTGCAGCCGGCTCCCTCGATCAGCCATCCGCACCAATGGCCGCGGTCGCGGTCCAGCGGCGTGCGTGCGGTGAAATGCTGAGCCGGGGTGGCGGTCAGCCGGAGGCCGGGCAAGATCTCCGCGCGGTCATGCCAGGCCAATTCCCGCACCGCTGAAAACCCCTTGCGCCGCAACCATTCGGCATGTCCCTCCGCAATGAACAAAGGCGTCGATTTTCCGAGCGCCCGCAAAGTCGGCAGATCGAGGTGATCGTAATGGCTGTGCGTGAGCAGCACCGCGTCGATGTGCGGCAGATCGGCAATCGCGCAGGGTGGCGGCACTTTCCGCCGCAGACTCGGCAACGGCAGCGGCCCGCAATGGTCTGAAAAAACCGGATCCACCAACAGCGATACCCCGCCGCCTTGCAGCAGAAACGAGGCGTGCCCGAGCCAAATCACCCGCCACCCGGATTCCGGCGGCGACGAAATCTCCGCGGCCGACACCATCCTGCACCCGGCCGGTCGGCCCGGCGCACCCGGAATCTCCGCCGCCTCCTGCGGCAAACCACCGAGTTTCCACCGCAGAATGTCGGTGACCCCGTGCATGTCGTGCGGCCAGGGATTTCGGAAAAGACGTTTCATGAACGCCCAACGATTAAACCATGCTCCCAAAAAACGCCAGCCCCCGCCAACCACGGCGGATTTTACACGGGGCAGAGCGGTTCATTGCCCTGGGACCGCGAGTCTGTGACTCGCCTGACCCTGATCTGAGAAAGAAGCCGCCATGCGCGGCCTTGGCTTTCACATCTCATTGGCGTGCGGGTTTGGAAACCCGCGCTGCCGGCGGTTCATTGCCCTTGGGACCGCGAGTCTGTGACTCGCCTGACCCTGATCTGAGAAAGAATCCGCCATGCGCGGCCTTCGCTTTCACATCTCATGGGCGTGCGGGTTTGGAAACCCGCGCTCCCGGCGCCTAACCTAATTGCCCGTGAAAAAATCCGCCGCCAACCGCCAACAGGCATCTGCTCTTGAATCTTCCGCGCTTCACCGCCAGAAACGGCGCGCGATGAATTTTGACTTCGACTCCCTGATTGAGCGCCGCGGCACCGGCTGCATCAAATACGACCGCCGGCCGGAGCTCGATCCGTTCTGGGTCGCCGACATGGATTTCGCCTCGGCTCCCGCCATTCTCGAGGCGCTGCACCGCCGGGTGGAACACGGGGTTTTTGGTTATGCCCAAGCGCATGAGGGGCTGAATGACGCGATTGTCAGCTACCTGCGCGAGCGGCGCGGGGCCACGGTACCCGTCGAGCATATCGTCCACCTCGGCGGCTTGGTGCCGGCGCTGTCACTCGCCGCGCGCGCCTTCTGCCAGGCGGGCGAGGCGGTGATGACCTGCACTCCGGTCTATCCGCCGTTCCTCGGCGTTCATCACGACGCGAGTGTGGAATTGATCAAAGTCGATCATGTGCTCAATGATGGCAAGTGGAGCTTCGATTGGGAGGCGATGGAACGCGCCGTCACTTCCGCCACCAAGGTGTTTCTGCTATGCAACCCGCAGAACCCGCTCGGCCGGGTGTTTCCCAAACACGACATCGAACGCCTCGCCGGTTTCTGCGAGACCCACGATCTGATACTGGTGTCGGATGAAATCCACTGCGACCTGATCTTCGATGAAGCCGCCACCCCGCATGTTTCCGGATTGAATCTATCGGATCGATTCGCCGGGCGCAGCATCACCCTGCTCTCGCCCAGCAAGACCTGGAACATCGCCGGGCTTGGTTACGCCTACGCCGTGATTCCTAACGATTCGTTGCGCCGGAAGTTCACCGCCGCCCGCGGCCACACGCTTTCCGAGATCAACGCGCTCTCTTACTATGCCGCGGAGGCCGCCTATCGCTATGGCGAACCCTGGCGCAGGGAACTCGTCACCCGTCTCCAACAGAACCGCGACACCCTGGTGGAGTTCATCCAAACCCGCTGCCCCGGCCTGTCAGTTAGGGCTGGCGACGCCACCTACCTCGCATGGATCGACGCCACCGGCTTGGGAGTGGAAAACCCGGCGCTGCATTTCGAAAGGAACGCCGGGCTCTTTCTATCAGACGGCGCGTTTTTCGGCTGGCCGCAATTCATCCGCTTCAACTTCGGCTGCCCACGGGCGAGGATGCTGGAAGGACTGGAGAAAATCGCTGCGGCAATCCCCTAAGGAGTTACGACACTGCTGTGGTGCCGCCAATGGAAAGCGCAAGACCGGGCGAGGAGCTCCCTGCTTTCACCCTCCATTGGCACGGCGGACAAGAGTGTCCACCCTCTCTAAGGAGCGACGACCGGTTGATGAGCCGGGACAGGAATGTCCCTGCTCCTTAAACGAAACGCTGCGGTTTTCTGCCGCGGAGGTAGTCGGCGGCGCTCATGCGTTTTCCGCCTTCGGGCTGGACGGAGGGGATTTCGAGCGCGCCCTCGCCGCATCCTACAGTGAGGTTGCCGCCTTCAGTGGAAATTTCGCCGGGTGCTAACACCCCATCAACGACAATCGTGGGCGGATGGATCTTGAGGCGTGTTTCCTTGCCGCCTTCGATGGCCAGGGTGAAGGTGCCGGGCCAGGGGTCGTAGGCGCGGATCCGGCGTTCGAGCGCGGCGGCGGGTTGGCTCCAATCAAGCCGGCCGTGGTCGCGTTCGAGTTTTGGGATGTAGCTAAAAAGCGCGGTGTCCTGCGGGTGGCGCGGGGCGGTGCCGGCGGCAATTTTTGTGAGCGTTTCCGCGAGAACCACGGCCGCCAGATCCGCCAGCCGGTCGTGCAGGGTGCCGCCGGTTTCATCCTTGGCGAGGGGGATGGATCTGGCAACGATCACATCGCCGGCATCGACTTCGCGGATCACGTGCAGCGAGGTGACGCCCGATTCGGCGTCCCCGGCATCGATCGCAGCCTGGATGCAGGCGGCGCCGCGGTATTTCGGCAGGAGTGAGGCGTGGAGGTTGACAATCGCCCGGCCGGCTAGCGTGAGGATGTTTTTGCGCAGAATCTGCCCATAAGCCATCACCACGATGACTTCCGGATCGAGCGCGGCAAGTCGCTCCGTGGCATCGCCGATTTTCTCCGGCTGATAGACGGGAATACCGGCGGCGAGCGCCGCGTTTTTGATCGCCGGGGGCGTGAGTGTCTGGTGGCGGCCCACCGGTTTGTCCGGCTGGGTGACGAGTGCCAGCGGGCGCGGCCCGTGTCCCAACAGATAGCGGAATGATGGCAGGGCGATGTCCCCGGTGGCGATGAAAACGAGCCGCATGGCGGTTTCGATGTTAGACAATCTGGCGGCTCATCACGCCATACACCGGCAGGCTGACGATCCGGTCGATGATTTCCGAAATCACTTTCACCGGCGGCTGGGTGGCGTCGATGGTGGTGACGCGGTCCGGCGGATAATAGGCGAGGATCGGCTTGGTTTCCGCCTCATAGGTGGCGATCCGCTGATCGATCACCTTGTCGCTGGCGTCGTCCATCCGGTTGTCCTTGAGCGCCCGTTTGCGCATGCGGCGGGCCAGTTCGTCGCGGGCCGGGCAGGACAGATGGAAGATCTGATGGACATCGACATAACGATCGAGCAGTTCCGCCTGCCGGACGTTGCGGGGAATGCCGTCGAGGATCAGGAAATCGATGTCCGGCTTGTAGGTGTGGCTGTCGGCGAGGTTGTCGAGCTGGGCTTTCCAGAGATCGACCGTGAGTTCGTCGGGGACCAGTTCGCCGCGGCTTGAGTATTCGACGAATTGTCTGCCGAGGGCGGTGCGGGTGTCGAGCGCGCGGAACACGTCGCCACAGGCGCAATGGAAAAACCGCGGGATGCTGCCCAGAATCTTCCCTTGGGTGCCCTTGCCGGAACCCGGAGCTCCGAGGATAACAAACGCGGGTTTTTTCATGGAAGGGTCGGATGGGCTCATGTCGGGGTTGCGAGATTAGGCCTGTGGGCATGGCCCGGCAAGCACCGATCACTCGCGGGAAGCGGCGGCAAACACCAGCACCGGCACCAGCAGGGCGACATCCGCGAGCACCCGCAGAGCGTCGGGAGAAAAACGCGAGCGGTTGCGGTTGAGGATGTATAACAAGGCCGAGCCGGTTAGGATGGCGTAATAAAACGGCCGCGGCGAGAACACCTGCGCCGCCGCCTGATCCTCGGCAAGCACTGCGAACACCAGGGAGACACCGCCTAACAGCAATAGCGGCAGGGTGAGCGCCAATTCATCGGAGGCCTTGATTTCCAGATCGGGGGAATGGGCCGCATGCTGCCACAAGTCGATGGCGGAGATATTGAGAATGCACAGGACGGCAAAGCTGATAAACTCGAAAGTCAGCATGTCGTAGATCCCGTATTCGGGGCGGTACATGTGGGCGGTCATCGCGGTGCCAAAGGCGAAAGTGGCCCCGGCAAGCACGTTTTTGGCGTGGGGCACCTCGTCTCCCTCCTGCGTGGAGAGCATCGACAAGCCGAAAAATCCGGCGACCATCACCCCGCCAAACATCAGGTGTTTGTAAATCGTCATCGGCATTTTCGTCACGACCAGCAACACCGCCACCAGCAACGCCACTGCAACCCCGATGCGGAACACCTTGCGGTGCCGACTGTGGAATTGGTGCCGAACCTCAAGCTTTCCCGAGGTGTCGCCAAGCATCGAAATATCGAGCAGGCGATCGGCCACATAGATCACCCACACCGCCAGGCCCAGTGTCAGGTAGGCCTCCCACTGGATATAGAGCCGCCAAGTGGTGGCGAAAACATAGAGCCACGCCACTGCCACAAGCGGAGCGTCCAGGCTCAACAGGTTGGGATAGAGCCACAATGGCTTGCGCTGCGCGGCGGGCACGACGCGCGGAACATCCCCGAGGGGGCCGCCCAAGGCAAGCTATCAATGCGTTGGTAAATCCCAGCCATTTCGCTGCGATTCACGCCATGATCTCCTCCGCCACCCGGTCCGCGGCGGCCTGGCCCAACAGATGGGAAACAAGCGCCAGGGAAAAATCCATGGCGGTACCGGCGCCGCGGGACGTGATGAGATTTCCATCCACCACCACTCGTTGGTCGAGCCCGCCGCCAAGTTCCTTTCTCACCGATTGATAGGCGGTGAACCGCCGGCCTTCGAGCAATCCGGCGTCCATCAGCACCAAGGGCGCGGCACAGATCGCCGCCACCGGTTTGTTCGCTGATGAAAACTCCCGCGCCAGCGAGGCGGCCCGGCCGTCGCCGCGCAATTTCTCCACCCCGGGACCCCCAGGAATGAGAAGCATGTCAAATCCGGAGGTCTCGAGATCCGCCAGCATGGCGTCCGCCTCCAGACGCATCCCTCCGCGGCCGGCGGCCATCCGGCCGTTCAATGAGGCGATCACCACCTCGACTCCGGCCCGGCGAAGCAGATCGACGGGCGTGACGGTTTCAATTTCCTCAAAACCTTCGGCTAACAGACACAACACGCGCTTTTTCATCGCAGTTCCGGTGTTTTGGTGATTGAGCGTATCCGCATGCGCCTCAACGCAGCCCCACCGCATGGCGCACCCGGTCGAGCACCTTGGCCGCCTCGCCGCGGGCTCGCTCGGCTCCTTCGGCGAGAACCCGCTCAACATAGCCCGGATTTGCCAAAACCTCCAACCTGCGCTCCCGCATCGACGCGAAAAAATCCCAGTAGGCGTCCGCCAGCCGTTTTTTGAAATCGCCATAGCCGACTCCGCCGAGCTCGTGGTCCGCCACCATCGTCTGGTAATCCGCCCCGCTGGCAAAGAGCTTGTAGAGCGCCAGAATCGTCGAATCCCCGGTCGGCTTTGGTGCCTCCACCGGGGTCGAGTCGGTGGGGATTTTCATGAGCAGTTTTTTCAGCGGTTTTTCCTCGCCGAAGATTGGCAGAGTGTTGGCGTAGCTCTTGCTCATTTTCCGGCCATCGAGGCCGACAATCACGGCGGTGTCTTCGCGGATGATCGGCTCGGGCAGCACCACGGTGCCCTCGCCGAAGGTTTCGTTGAGTTTCACCGCGAGATCACGGGTGACTTCGAGGTGTTGTTTCTGGTCCTTGCCGACCGGCACCTGATTGGAGTCATAAAGCAGGATGTCCGCGGCCATCAGGACCGGATAGGCGAAAAGCGCGTGGTGGGGCGCGATCCCTTGGGAGGTCTTGTCCTTGTAGGAGTGGCACTTCGCCAGCAGACTCATCGGGCAGACGGTGGAGAGAATCCATGCCAGTTCGTTCACCTCGGGCACCGCGCTTTGGCGGAAAAACACCGCCCGTTCCGGATCGAGCCCGCAGGCGAGGAAATCCACCGCTAGGTCGCGCACATTCTCCCGCAAGGCCGCCGGGTCCTGCGACGAGGTCATCGCATGATAATCGGCGATGAAATAAAACGCCTCGCCCTGTTCTTGCAGGCGCACGGCGGGTTCGATCGCGCCGAAATAATTTCCGACGTGAAGTTTCCCGCTGGGTTGAAGGCCGGTGAGGATGCGCATGGCGCGGAGCATGGATTCCAGGCATGGAACCGGTCAACTTGGAAAAGAACCGCCAGGGAGGCAGGGACCGTTCTTTGTAACGGTCCGGCGCATAAGCAGCGAATGACACGGCGAATGACTGGATCTGCCGAGCTTTTGATTCTCCATGCATTCACGACCCATGCACGCGGACCGCCCGGAGGATCGGTCCCTGCCTTACAGGGCTTTCCCGAAGATCTAGGATTTGTGCCCAAATCCATGAGTGTTTCTTCAGGCTGGCGGGAAGATTACCGCTTGTTCCGCGCTTAGGGCCTCGGCGTGACTTGAGTGACGCAGGGAGCGACTTCGAATCCTAACAGGCACACATCGTCGTCGAAGTGGCGGGCTTCGGAAAAGGCGAGCACGTTGGTTAGAATGCCGTCTAGCAAAGTTTCGAGGGGAGTCTCCGAATGGCGGGTGATGATTTCCATCAGGCGCTTTTCGAAGAAGGGTTCGCCCAATTGATTTTCGGCTTCGAGCACGCCATCGGTAAAGAGCACCATGCGCCTGACGGAGTCGAGCGGAATGGTGGTGGCGGGGTAGGTGGAACCGTGGATGAGACCGAGGCCGGGGCCTTTTTCGCTGCGGGTAGTGGCGAGTTGGCGGATCCCGCCCGGGCCATCGATGATGGGGCCGGGGTGGCCGGCACAGGCGTAGGTGAAGCTGCCGGCGGAGAGGTCGATGAGGCCATAGAATGCGGTGGCGAACATGGTGGCACCGGCGCGTTGGAGAATCGAGGCGAGGCCGTCGTTGAGTCCTTGGAGGAAGATGCCGGGTTCGGCGGCCTGGGAGCGTTGTTTTTCCAGCAAGCCGCGGAGCATGGCGACGATGAGGGCGGAGCGGACGCCGTGGCCCATGACGTCGCAGATGAGAACCCCGGCGCAATCCTCGCGGACTTGGAAGACTTCGAAAAAATCGCCGGCAAGTCCGGTGATCGGGATGTAGCGGGAGCCAAAACTAACGCGACTGCGCTGGCTGGCGACACTGGGGAAGCCAGTGCCGGTGAGGGCTTGCTGGATTTCACGTGCGAGGTGGAGTTCCTCTTCGTAGGCTTGGTTTTTCTGTTGGAGAATGCGGGCGAGCTCGATCGCTTCGCGCCGCGCTTTGACGAGTTGGGTGACATCGCTGGAGACGCCGAAGGTGCCCTTGAGCGCGCCGTGGCGGTCGCGCCACGGGAACTTGGAGGTCATGACCCAGGTTTCTTCGCCCTCGTGCCAGGTTTCGTGTTCGATGAGTCCGGTGATGGGACGGCCGGTTTCAATGATCTGGAGCTCGTCTTTTTCGGCGGGTTTCCAGTGGTCCTCATCGAAGAAATCGCGATCGTGTTTGCCCACCAGATCCGCGCCTTCGGTGAGGCCCATCCATTCGGCCATGCCATTGTTGACCATGGCGAAGCGGGACGCCAAGTCCTTGAAATAGACATGCACCGGGATGTGGTCGAGCAACTGGCGGAGCAGGAAACGCTCATCCTCGACCTGCGCCTCGGCTTCCTTGCGGCGGCTGATGTCAATCATGGAGCCGGCGATTCGATAGGCCTTGCCGTCGCGCCCCCTAACAACCGTGCCGCGGATGCGCAGCCAGCGCCAGTCGCCGCCGCCGGTGAGGACCCGCGCGTCCACCGCGAGGGTTTCGGGGCCGCCGTCTCCGAGGGCCTGGGCCAGGGCCATTTCGAAGGAGCGGCGGTCCTCGGGGTGGATGCATGCATGTGGCGGCAGGAACAGGTGGGGAGCCCGCTTGCGGCCGCATTCCAGGAATTCGAGGATACGGCGGGAGTAGTAGATTTCGTGCCGCCCGATCCACCAATCCCAGATTCCCTCGTTGGAGGCTTTGAGCGCGAGTTCGAGCCGTTCGAGTTTGACGACATCGCGATCCTGCGCATCTTCCCGGTCATGGTTCATCCGATTGAAAGGTTGGCGGTGGGGAGGCTTTGCTGCAAGGACGAGTTCGAATTTTCCCGTCGCGAGCCTTGCCGGAAATGGCGGAGGGTGCTTGCCTTGCCGGAGTGATGGAAGACTCGGGAAAACAATGGCTCAAGGGGGTTTCCCGTTCGTTTTACCTCACGCTGCGGCTATTGCCCGGGCCGATGCGCGGGGCGGCGAGTCTCGGCTATTTGCTGGCCCGGGCCAGCGACACTCTTGCGGATACCGAGGCCGCGCCATTGGAGGCGCGCCTGCAGTCTCTGGATGCGTTTGGCCGTGCCGTGGCCGGCGGTGGGGCGTTGCCGCGGTGGCCGCTCTCGATCATGAACTCGATCGACGATCCGCGGGAACGCAGGTTGTTGGAAGGATCCGAGCGGCTGTTCGGATGGCTCGCCGGGTTGCCCGGAGCGCAAGCGGAACTCGTGCGTGAGGTGGTGCGCATCATCATCGGCGGCCAACGGCTGGATCTGGAGCGTTTTGCCGGAGCGGACGGGAAACATCCGTTAGCTCTGGCGGACGACGCGGCACTTGAGGACTACGCCTGGCGCGTGGCGGGCAGCGTGGGGGCCTTCTGGACGAAGCTGGGATTCCTCACCCTGGGGGAACGGTTTTCCACCACGCCGGCCGATGTGATGTTGGAGAAAGGCGTTGCCTACGGGAAGGGCCTTCAGCTCGTGAACATCCTGCGGGACCTTCCGGCGGATCTTGCCGGCGGCCGGTGTTACCTGCCGGTGGCCGATCCTCACGACACGCAGGCCTTGTTAGCTTCGCACGCCCGCTGGGTGGAACGGGCCGGGGAGTGGGTCGGAGAGGGATTCTCCTATGCGGAAACGCTGCCTTGCCGGCGGTTGCGGGCCGCCACGGTGCTGCCGGCGATGATCGCGCGGGAAACGCTCGAGCGCCTGCGGGGCATCGGCTGGGAATGCCTGCAGCAGAGGGTCAAGATCCCGCGGCGGCGGGTCTATCTGGCACTGCTGCGGGCCCTGGCAGGACGCTGTGGCTAGAGGGGCAGGGAGGGGTGAAACGTGTTCGTCGTGCCGATGGAAAGCCAATGTTCTGTGGGGTCAATCCATTCGGGTCAGTCCCCGCAGTGGCACATTTTAAGCGCTTAGCCATCGGCGGGGTTGTGGCGATCTGCATGACAGTGGGAGACTCCTTTTATCTTGTAACCGCCGCCGCTGGTTTCAGGCCTTCGGCAGGAAAAACCCGCGTTGTTTTTCGGACACCGGCATGCCGAGGCGTTCCATCACCGCGAGCAGGTCCTCCCAGACCTGGCGTTTGATCGAGAGGTTCGCGCCGCTTTGCAACAGGTAGCTCGGGTGATAGGAAACCCGCACCGGGATGCCGTCGAACTCATGCCATGAGTCGCGCATCGCCACCACCTGTCCGGTTAGGCCGAGCAGGCCTTCGGCCGCGGTGCCGCCGAGGGCGACGATGCAGGCTGGGCGGACAATGCCGATCTCGGCGCGGATGAACGGCAGGCAGGCGGCGATTTCCTCGGGGCTGGGTTTGCGGTTGTTGGTGGTCTGGCGGGGAGTGGCAGGGCGGAATTTGACGAGGTTGGAAATGTAAACCTCTTCCCGGGAGAGGCCCATTGCCTTGAGGATGTCGTCGAGTTTTTGGCCGGCGGGTCCGACGAAGGGTTCGCGTTTTTTCTCCTCCTCATAGCCGGGTGCCTCGCCCACCAGCATGATCCGCGCGTCGGGATTTCCGGTCGCAAAAACCATCGTCTCGCGCAAAGTGCCGAGCGCTTTGGCCGGAGCCCAGGACTCCGCCTGACGCCGCAGAGAGTCGAGACGCGCGGCTTTGGATGTGCCTTCCGTGCTGACTTTTGTCGGGACGGCGGCGGCAGGGAGCGGCGAGGATTTCAATGCGGGTTGCGGGCCTTGATCGCCAGTCGCAGGTTTCGTTTGCGAGCGCCGGATCAATTGGCGCAACCCCTCACGCGCTCCCTCGTCGAGGAAGACGTGGCTCACCCCGCGGGCCTTCTCGGATTCGAGGAATTCAATGACGGCATCGGCAGGACGGCTCACCCGGCGAACCTAGCGATCCCGGCACCGCAGCGCAACCCCCGGATGATGCCGTCCAAACGCATTGCCCAAGTGCCACGGACAGGGAATGATGCCCCGGATGACCGAGTGGACGGAAGCGACATTGCGGGCGGCGGCCGCATGGAAGGCATTCAAGGAGGGCAAATCGCTCTTTGAATGCGGAGCCGTGATCGAGGCGAATGCTGGGCAGCGTGCCTGGCAGGGCGTGGTCCGGTCGGGTAGCCGGTCGATCCGTGTTCACGTCACGATGAAATCCCCCACGGATTTCGAAACCCGGTGCTCCTGTCCGGATAACCAAGCCACAGGCGGACTCTGTGCCCACGCGGTTGCCGTCGGTTTGGCGGCGTTGGCACGCAAGCTCCCGGTTATGCCTGCGGCTTCCGTCCCGCCAAAACCTGCGAACGCAGTGCCGGTCCCCTGGCAAATTCTGCTGCCACTCAATTGGCGCGAGGCCCTCGCCCGAGGCAAATTGGCCGCCACGCTCGCCGTTTCCTCCGGCGACGAACTCTCGCTGGCGGACGAGCGCTTGTCCGCTTGGCTCGCCAGGGAAAACGTCACCATCAAGGAAATCCTCAGCCTGACTCTCGATGGCAAGCGGGTTGCGGCTTTCCTTGAGGTGATCGCCGATCATCCGCGGCTCGCGGTTGGCAAAGAACGGCTATCGATCACGATCCGCTCCGGCGAACGATTCCATCTCCACGACGCCACTTTGCATGGGGAGTGTGTCCGCCTGGTTCCCGCAGCGGATTCCGGCCAGTGGGTCGAAATCGCCGGTGCCTTCTGGCAAATCGCCGCGGACTCCCTGACCCGCGTGGGCGAGGGGGGCGGGCCCGCGGATTTGGCCGCGGCTCTGGCCGATCTTTCACGCGGCAATTCGGTGGAAATCCCGACCGCCCGCTTTTTCAACCACCTCGATTCCTGGCAGGAATGGGTGGCGTTTCCAGACGGATCCTGGCTCGATTCCCTGCATTTTATCCCGGCTCCGGCGGTGATCGAGCTTTCTCTGGAGGGCTCGCTCCAGCACTTGGACGCCCGCTTGTTGGTGAAATATGGAACCGCTCCCTCGATCCCGCCAGGCTTGGGAAAGGTCGATGGCTTGCCCCGCCTGCTTCGGGATCGCTGCGAGGTTAGAAATCCGGCACTCGAAGAGCGGGCCGTCCACCAACTCTCCCAAGCCGGTTTCCAAGCGGAAGACTATTCCAGCGGCCGATGGGCCCTGAAGGGGGAGTCCCGCATCCTGGATTTCCTCATCCGGTCGCTTCCCGTTCTGCGCAAGGAATGGTCCGTCACCGAGGGCGAACGCTTCGGCCACGTCCAAAAACAGGTCGCCGTCGTCGCCCCGAAAATCGACATCCTCGGCTCCGGGGAAGACTGGTTAAGTTTCGATCTTTCATTTCAAACAAGCGATGGAATCACGGTGCCGGCAGCGGAAGTCCGGCGTCTTCTGAGGGCGGGAAAGGCCGCCGGGAAAATCGCCGGAGGCAGGCATTTGGTGATCGCCGGGGAGTGGGCTGAAATCATCGATCCGCTCTTTGCCGAGCTGGATTTGCGCCAGGAAAACGGTCGTTTCATCGCCTCGGCCGGTGCCGGCGAACTGGTTCGGGAAATTCGTAATAAACTATCAAATACACAGACTATAAATGACTTGCCGACATTGGAAGCATTCGAAAAACCGGCCACTTTGCAAGCCGAGCTTCGTCCCTACCAAGCGGTGGGGGCCGCGTGGCTTTATGATCGGGTCGAGCGCTTCGGCGGGGCCCTGTTGGCGGACGACATGGGCCTCGGGAAAACCCTGCAAACTATTGCTTTAATCGAACGCCTCAGCAATTCCGCTAGAGACGATTCCGGGGTGGTGCTGGTGCTGGCAACCGCCTCGTTGCTGAGCAATTGGAAGGCGGAGTTTGCGAAGTTCGCGCCGGGTCGGGTGGTTCGGATTCTCCACGGAACCGGTCGCGATGCAGAACGGGAAAAGGTTTCCGGGGGCGAAGTGGTGCTCACCAGCTACGCAACGCTCGCCCGGGATTTGGCGTGGCACCTGAAACGGAACTACCGGGCGGTGGTGGTCGATGAAGCCAGCTTGATCCGCAATCCGGATACCGATCACGCCAAGGCGATTTTCAAATTGCAGGCCAGTGGCCGGATTGCGCTCACTGGCACCCCGCTGGAAAATGGCGTGCGCGATCTTTGGTCCATCTTCCGGTTCGTCCAGCCCGGTTGGCTCGGCGGGCGGGAGGATTTTAAGGCACGCTACGAATTGCCCCTGACGAGCGGCGAGTCGGCCGCCATGGTGATGGAGCGGCTTCGACTCAAAATTTCGCCGTTTTTGTTGCGCCGGACCAAGCAGCAGGTGGCCCCGGAGCTGCCATCGAAACTCTTCATCGACGAGTTCTGCGATCTCAGCCCGGACCAACAGGCGGTTTACCGGGAACTGCTCATCGAGGGCCGCAAGCGGGTGGATGCCATCGCGGACTCCGGCAATACCGGGGCGGCCCGCATGCAGATGCTCACCGCCCTGCTCCGATTGCGGCAGACTTGCTGCGACCTTGCTTTGCTTGGAAACGACCAGTTCAAACAATTGTTGGTGGCGCGTCGATCCGCCAAACTCCAACGCCTGTTGGAATTGATTGAAGAAGCTGTGAATGGAAATCACAGAATGCTTGTTTTCAGTCAATTCCGGACACAGTTACTGGAAATTGAGAAATTCATTTCTGAGCGTGGATGGGAGAGTTTGCGACTCGATGGACAAAGCCGAAACCGCCAGCAACTGGTGGATCGATTCCAGCAAGCCGATGGTCCGCCGGTGTTTCTCATTAGCCTCAAGGCGGGCGGATACGGCCTGAATTTGACGGCGGCGGACACGGTGGTGCACTTTGATCCGTGGTGGAATCCGGCGGCGGAAGCGCAGGCGACGGACCGCGCCCACCGGATCGGCCAGACCCGTCCGGTCACCGTGTATCGTCTGCTCACTCGCGGGACGGTCGAGGAAAAGGTGCTCCGGCTTCAGACCAAGAAACGCGAACTCGCGGCGGCCATCGACGAGAGCGGAGCCGGAGATGCGGCGGGCTGGTCGATGGAGGATCTGAAGAACGTGATATCGGGCGATTGAATCCTTTTCCATTGGACCATCAGTTGCGCGACGAGTTCGCTGTTGGCCGGATCGCCGGCGATGTGGGTGTTTTCCTGCGGATCTCCGCGGTGATCGTAGAGGATCGGCTTGCGAGCACAGCAAGATGCAGATGGCGCGAAGGGACCGGACCCGAAAGGTGAATTTCATGGGGTGATACCCCTGCAGATTGTCAGGGGCCGGAGCGGCCGAAAAGTTTTGTTTTTCCATCCGTGGAAATACCCAACGTCGGGCAGGATGCCCGCGCCACCTTTTGGATGGCAGCCGTGGCAGGCCTAACATTCTTGCTGCGAAATCACCCAGCGGTATTCGCCGGCGATCTGTTCTTCAACCGGCCGTTGCAGGGCGGCGGGAAGAACCGCCCAGGTGTAGGTTTCGATTTCAAAATGCCGGCAGGCTTCCGGATGATCGATTCGCCACGCGAGCACAGCGCTGGCATGGCTGCGGGTCGAGCGCAGGGGAGGGGAGGGCTCGGCATCGAGCGGGATGTGGAAATGGACGCGGGCTTCCTCGAAATCCCGGAGGTTTTGATCGGCGGTTAGGAAGTCCGGCAGGTCCAGAAAGCGGGTGATTTCACCGGATGAATCCCGCAACAGGACCTGATGGAAATAGACGGGTTCCTGATAGGCCCGGATCGCCGCGACGGCGGCGGGATCGCGCGGATCGAAGGCGAGCGCGCTGGACAGGTGGATCTTGGAAATGCGGATTCCCGCCGCGCTCAGGGCGTCGAGCGAGGTCCGGGCAGCGTCATATTCGAGGGCGAAGTGGCAGGCGTCATAATTCACGCCGATGCGGCTGCGGATGATGTCGGAGTTTGCGGCGTCGGCATGAAGACGCGCGAAAAACGCGAGGGTTTCCGCGGTGTTTTCGAAATGGCCGAGCGGCTCGGGTTCGAGGCCCAGATGGAAATCGTGGCCGGTTTCCGCCGCCAGCACATCGAGCCATCCGGCAAGTTCGATGAGATTTTGGCGGATCAGGGATTCATCGGCGGCGAAGGTTTTGTGCGACCCGGGCAGAGTGGAAACCGAAGCGCCGGTGTCGGGCCGGGCGACGGCGGCGAGAATGCGGAACAAGTCCTTGGTGTATTCAAGGCGCGCCCGTTCGCTCCAATCCGGCTGGAACACCCGCTCTTTGACCCGCGTGCCGTGGAAGCTGCCATAGGGAAATCCGTTGATGGTGAAAACATAACAGTTCGTCGCGGCCAGCCAGTCGCGGAATGCCGCAAGATGATTGCCAACCAGCAGCTCGCGGGCGGCGAGTGCTGAGAGACGAAGACCGATGGCGAAGGGGGCGTCGGGAGCAAGACACGGCGACTGGTGATCGCCGCGACGCAGCAAATCGCGGACGGCCAGCACGTGGGTTTGCAGCATGTGCTCCGTCTCCGCCCAGGTTTCCGCCGGGTGGATGTTGGTGCAGTAGGAGAGATGGGAATGGTCGTGGAACTTCAAGGCGGAGGATGGTGGGTGGTCCCGCCGGAAATCGCAACCGGGAATCACGGGGGCAAAGCGCTCCACTACGCAATTTCACCTGGGCTGCGTGGTTTTGAACTTCCCATCCTTGAGCGGAAGCAAGTTGCGGTCCGAGCTTGCCATGCAAGCGTGAGGACTGATAGGTTCACCGCGTTATGGAATTTTGGGTAGACCCATTGCCAAAAATAATTTCCGAAACCCTCACAAAAGACTGGTACGACTGTTTGAATCATTCAATGATTGCGAATCGCTCGCCCTCACCAGCTCCCGAATCCTGATACTTGTAAGCTCCAAGAGCTTGAAGTTGCTATGGATTG
>CAMBPB010000067.1 GCA_945869465.1 Prosthecobacter debontii | reverse complement strand
CCCCGCCGCCTTCTTTTCAGCGATCTCTCGATGTCTGAGCCTCGGCTTTCTCGTTCCCTGCCTTTCCACGTTCCTCGTTGCACAAGACGCCGACGAAGCCCCGGAGCCGCCTCTCCCTGAGGCCGCCCCTGAAGCGCCCGCTGTCACGGAAGCCGATCAGGCCTACGAACGCTTCCGCCGCGGCACGCTCGACGTCCGCACCCTCGCCGAGGTGCTGCCCCAGATGGCCGATCCCGAACGCCGCCCCATCATCCGCTCCACGCTGTTGGAAGCAAAAACCCCGCCTCGCCCGGAACTCGTTTCATTGCTCCAACACCCGACCCTTGCCGTCCGCCTCGGCTCGCTCGAATTGTTGGAGGAACTCGCCGGCGGTGACCTTTCCTACAACCCCTGGCTGCCCGCCGATTCGCCGGAGAACCACGCCGCCTTTGCCCGCTGGAAAACCTGGGTCGGCGAACCCACCGCCGCCCGCGACACCTCGAAACTTTACTCGAAAGACCAACGCCGCGGCTACCTGCGCGACCTGCTGGGCGACGATGCCGACAAGGGTTCCCGCGCCCGCCGCATGCTGGAAGCCGAGGGACTCTCCGCAGTCGGCTTTCTCGAAACGTTTCTCGCCGAGACCCCCACGCTCCCTCCCGGCGGCCGCGCCAAAATCCGCGAGGCCCAATACCAAATCACCCTCACCCGCCAACTCGGCGACCAAGCCGCCGTCACCGCCCGCCACCTCGCCTTCGGCAGCCGCGACCAACTGCTCTCCGCCCTCTCCGTCACCCGCTCCGCCGGCCAACTCTCGCTCCCGATTCTGCGCGATTTCATCACCCATCCGGATCCGCTCGTCCGGGAAACGGCCATCGATTCCCTCCTGATCTCCGGCGGCGACCAAGCCGTTCCCATCGTCGCCCCGCTGCTTGCCGCCGAGGCGGACGTGAATGTGATCCACGGCGCCCTCCGCCGCCTCAAGGACATCCCCGGCCCCGCCACGGAAAAACTCGTCGCCTCGTTCCTAACACATCCCGACGAGGACCTGCTGGTCTCCACCATCCAAACCTGCCTCTCGCTCGGCGGTCGTTCCTCATTCGGTTCAAGCAATGGCAAAGCCTCCTCGGAAACCACCGACGCCATCCTCCGCGCCCTCGCCGATCCTCGCTGGCGCGTCCGTGCCGCCGCTCTCGAATACGTCGCCAAAACCACTCCCTCCAAAGCGAAGGATCCCTGCCTCGCCTTGCTGAAAGACCCGGATCAATTCGTCCGCTTCGCCGCCATCAAGGCCATCGCCGCCCTCGGCGCGAAGGAAGCCCTGCCTAAACTTAAGGCGATGTTCCTCGCCGACGAGTCGATGGCCGGCCCCGTCATCGAGGGCTATGGCGCGCTCAAAAGCAAACCCGACGCCGAATTCCTAACCAACCTCGATGCCGCCTCGACAGACGCGAAACTCGCCGCCCTGCGAGCCGTGCAATCCGCCGAGAGCCTCGCTCCCATCGTCATCCGTTACACATCCGACGCGAACATCGACGTGGCCTGCGCCGCGCTCCGCCACCTGGCCTCGGATGATGACGGACTCAAGACCAATGAAGGCGCCGCCGTCCTCGTCACCGCCCTGCGCTCGGACAACCCAGGGAAAATCGAAGCCATCCTCGAGCGACTCGCCCTGCCCCCCTCGGGCAAAACCGATCCCATGGTGCTTCAAGCCATTGGCGCGGCCGCAAACACCGGCGAACCCACCGCCCTCGATCTGCTCTACGACGCGTTCGTGCTGCCCGGTGCCGAGCGAACAAGCAATCCGGCAATTCCCAAGATCCCCGCGGCCCAGGCGGAACTCATTCGCGAACTTGTCCGCTTCACCAGTCCGGAAACCCCAGCCGGCAACCGGTTTCTCGCCGCGCTCAATCTCGCCCGGGCCGGCCAATCCAGCGGCTACACCGCGTTGCTCCGCGACTTCCCGTCCTACACCACCGCCCAAAAAACCACGATCTGCGAGCGGCTCTATCAGCCATCCAACCGCGAGGCGATCGAACTGCTAGGCAAGCTCCTGCGCGATCCGGTTTCCGAGGTTCGCAGCTCCGCCGCCAACAGCGCGCTCTCCGAGGAAAAGTCCCGCGCGCTGATCCAACTCGTGCTCGACGAATTGGCCAAACCCGATGCCTTGCTCCAACCCCACGAGGTTTATGACTCCCGCTTCGAATCCGCCGCTAAGTTCCCCAAAAACAACACTCTGTTCCGCACCTGGTGCCTCTCCGTTCTCGATGCCCCCAAGACCTCCACCCCCTTGCGCGTTCTCGCCACCATCGCCGCCCGCAATTCGACCCACACCGACGTCCTCGCCGCCCTCAAAAAACACACCGCCGCTTCCGATCCCAATCTCCGCCGCGCCGCATGGCATGCGCTGATCTTGGCGCGCCCCGCCGAACTAACTAACAGCTCCACCGCCGTCGCCGCCGACAAGGAGGCCTTCGTCCGCGAGGTCCTGCCTAACCGCTCCGCCAAAGTTTCCAGCAACAACTGGAACCACCGCTTTTCCGACGCCCATGTCCAATCCGACAACCGCTGGACTAACAACGAACCCAAGACACGCCTCAACGACAGCCTGCGCGCAATCCTCGATCGTCTCGCCACCAAGGACCCCTCGCCCCTGATCCGCTTCGAGGCCTCCTTCGCCCTGCTCACCCAAGGTGTCCCCACCGATCTCGAAAGCCTCGCCGCACTCGTCCCGCGTCTTCCCAAGGACACCGAAGCCCCGCGCCGCATCGCCCGCTGGCTCGATGAAAACGCCGCCCGCGCCACCCCCGCCCTCAGCCCGCTTCTATCCGTCATTCCGCCCTCGTCGATCCAAGCGTCCAAGCTGAAAATCCTCCACTCCCGCATTCAACCGAAACAAACCAAGGGCTTCGCCACCTTTGCCTCTTTGGCGGAATCCACGCCCGCCGCGGATGGCAAAACCACTCCCTTGCTCACCGAGGAAACCGACCCGGAAACCGCCCCCGCCCGCACTTCCCTCGAAGTCGCCTTTTTCTACAAACCCGGCTGCCCCGAGTGCATCAAAGCCAAACAGGAACTCACCCGCTTCACGACGGATTTCCCGCTGCTCAAAATCACCGAACACAACATCCTCGAAGCCTCCGGCACCGTCTTCAACCAGGCGCTCTGCGCCCGCTTCTCCGTGCCATCCGCCAAACACACGGTGAGCCCCGCCGTCTTCACCCAATCCGGATTCCTCATCCGCGACGACATCGCACCCCGCACTCTGGCCGAGCTTCTGGCGGAAACGATGGCCGCCCCGCAGGACGATGCCTGGACCCGCATCGACGAACAGCAACAACAAGCCGCCAGCAAGGAAGTCGATCGCCGCTACGAGGCATTCACCCTGCCGGTGGTCATCGGCGCGGGGCTGCTCGATGGCCTCAACCCCTGCGCCTTCGCCACCCTCATCTTCTTCCTTTCCTACCTCCAGATCGCCCGCCGCACCCCGCGCGAAATGTTGATGGTCGGCGCGGCTTTCATTTCCGCGGTCTTCATCGCCTATCTCGCCGCCGGATTGCTGCTCCATGAACTGCTAGGCTCCCTCAACGATCGTTTCGCCGGTCTGCAAACCTGGATGAACTTCGGCTTCGGCGGCCTCGCCCTCGTCGCCGCCTTCCTTTCATTCCGCGACGCCTTCCGCGCCCGCGGCGGCCGGATGGCAGAGATGACGCTCCAGCTCCCCGGAATCCTCAAGGACCGCATCCGCGGCGTCGTCCGCACCGGCGCCCGCGCCCGCAACTTCGTCGCCGCCGCCTTCGTTTCCGGCCTGCTCATCTCGTTACTGGAACTCGCCTGCACCGGCCAGGTTTATGCGCCCATCATCTATCAAATCCAGCGCGGCAAGCTCGACGCCGTGCTCTGGCTGGTGATCTACAACCTCGCCTTCATCCTGCCGCTTATCGTCATCTTCCTGCTCGCCTACGGCGGCCTCCGCAGCGAGACGCTCGTCGCCTTCCAGAAAAAACACACCGGCACCGTCAAAACCGCCCTCGGCATCCTCTTCCTCATCCTCGCCCTGTTCATACTCTTCGGCCGCCATCTGCTAGGCAGTTAGCCTACCCGGGAAATGCCGCGGGCCAAGGTGGCGCGGACGACCTGCCCGCCGCAATTTTTCAAAAAGACAGACTTTTTATTAGAATTCTCCTTGCGGCGCTGGTTTTTCAGGCTAAGATCTGCTTCGTGTCATGAGCTCGAACAACCGAAAGCGATGGATTGCGCCGTGGAAGGATTCGCTGACGAAGCCGGCGATTTACCATTGCATCTCAAGGGTGGTGGGTCGGGACTTCGTGCTGGAGGTGGATGAACGCGAACGTTTCCGGATGCTGATGCGGATGTGCGAGAAGTTCACGGGCTGTCGGGTGTTGTCCTATTGTTTGATGTCCAATCACTTCCACGTTTTGCTGGAGGTTCCGCCGATGCCTGAGGACGGGATCACGGATGAGGAGTTGTTCAGCCGGCTGGGCGTTTTCTACAGCGAGGCGCAGGTGGCGGAAATTGCTAGGGAAATGGAGGAGGCCTCGGTTGTGCGCAAGCGGAGTGAATTCGAGCTGCCGCCGGTGGATGAGATGGGGGTGCCGCTGACTCCGGCGCAGGAGATGGCGATGGCGAAGCAACGGGCGGCACGACGGATGGAGGAAATCCGCAGCCGCTACACCCGGCGGATGCATGATTTGAGCGAGTTCATGAAGTCGCTGCTGGAGCGTTTCACCAAATGGTTCAACCGCATGCATTCGCGCACCGGGACGTTGTGGGAGGAGCGCTTCAAGAGCGTGATTGTGGAAAGCGGGACCGCGGCGCGGACGATGGCGGCCTACATCGATCTCAATCCGGTTAGGGCGGGGATGGTGAAAGACCCGGCGGACTATCGCTGGAGCAGTTATGGCGAGGCGGTGGGAGGCGGGACGAAGGGGAACGGGAAAAAGGCGCGGGAGGGTTTGGTTAGGGCGTGGTTTTGTGACCAGGGCGCGGGCTTGGAGGCGGAGAAATGGCGGGAGGTGTCGCGCTTGTATCGGCGGCTGATGGGACTTTCGTTAGACCGGAAACCGGGACGGGCCGGGGTGTCACAGGCCGCAAAAGGACTTGGTCAGACCACCATGAACACGGCGGAGATGCTCGAACGCGGTGACAATGAAACGGTTTTGAAGGACTTGGGACTGGCGAAGATGCTGCGGTGTCGGGTGCGGTATTTCACGGACGGCGCGGTGATCGGCAGCAAGGAGTTTGTGAACGAGGCGTTTGCGAATGCGCGGGAGCGGTTCGGGCCGAAGCGCAAGGACGGGGCGCGGGCGATGAGGGGGAGCGGCAGCGGCGCGAAGGGGCTGCTATGGAGCATGCGTGACCTGCGGGTGAGGGTTTGACTTCCGTTGCATGACAGTTGGATATGACAGTTGGGGAATTCTATCAAGAAAGTGACTTGCTCACTTCATTGGCTGCCCATGGGCATCGGCGGACACGTTCCGCCGCTCCTTGAATGGTCCGCAGGTCGTTTGCCGATGAATTGCTCCTTAACTTGACGTGCATGCCCGTTGGGGCTGGTTCTGGAGGAATTGAACCGGCTCACTGATTTGTCAAAAACGAGGTTGTTGAGTGAGTGGCGGAATCACGGGTCCTCCGCGAGTTGAAACCGACTGAAGAACCGCGGGAAAACGTCTGGAAACCGGGCGCGCAGCTCCCGTTCGTAAGCTGCCGGGGAATCGAGAAAAACCGGACCATCCGGGCCATTGAGGCGTTCGAGCCAGAGCCGGTGAGGAACTTCGGGCGTCCAGGTCCGCGACCAGGAAAACGCCGCCTGCCAAGCGTCGCGCCGCCAGTGCATGGCCTCGCCGTCCCGCGACGCGCAACGGGTCGCGACCATAACCGTTCCAGTGTCGGGCTGGCTGAGCGAGCGACCTGGAAGATGGCGTCGCTCGCTATCCGGGCGGCCAATGACTTCCAGCAGCGTCGGAGCGATATCCAGATGGCTGGCCTGGGCGCGATCCGGCCCGCGGCCGCTCTTGGCGGGCCACTTCACCAGCAGCGGCACCGTCGTCTGCTCGGGACTGAGCGCCGACGCATGAAACCAGAAACCATGCTCCTGGAATTCCTCGCCGTGATCCCCCGTGAAGATGATCAGCGCGTTATCATATCGCCCGAACCGGCGCAAATTCGCAACGAAGTCGGCGATCCTCCCGTCAACCCATGCCAGCGAATTTTGATAGCGCGTCTTGATCCGCGCGACATCGGATGCGGAGGGATTGACTGGAAACATCGGGTTGGGATCGTAATCCGGAAACGGCGGTGTCCAGTCCCTACCCCACTTGTAAGGGTAGTGCGGCGAATCTAGCGTGATGACGTGAAATGCCGTGCCCGGTTCCGACGCCGCAACGGATTTCCGGACGCTCTCAATCATTCGCACCTCGCGCGCCGATATCCCGTCGAGGTAATCGCTATCCGTGGTCTTCGGATAATCCAGCACCGCGAGATCGCTACCGTCGCCAAAGTTTCCGGTCCGCATGTCCACGTAATCGAACGTGCCGGCCCCGCGAACCTCCACCTGATAGCCGGCATCATGCGCGGCTTTGAGCACCGGGGATGTTTGCGGAATGCCGTGATTCTCTTTCCACACAGTGGCGGGCAGCCCGTGAAAGATGGCGAACCACGAGAGATGGGTGGCGTTGGACCCGGAATAGGCCACCCGGATTCGTTGACATTCCTCAGCCTGCCAACGCGACAGAAACGGTGTGACCGCCGGCTGCAAGCCATCCGCACGAAGGGTCTCGACAATGAAAAGATACACGTCAGGACGCTCGGAGGACGCAGGTGACGTCCCCGCTGCAACCGGCCCGGGATCCGCGACCGGTTTGGATTTCAAACCCGCACTGCTTTCCACCGGATCGAGGTGCCAGGCCACATCGAACGAAGCGCAGCCGTTCGGAGTACTGAGTGGCGCGAGGTGGAGCAGGCAGGTGCGGCGTTGCCATATCCATGTCTCGCGGGGCATCCACCACAGCCCGAAAACCTGCTGGACGGCCAATAACAGCCACGCCGCCACCGCCACGAACAGATGGCGGCGCGGACTGACGTGCCACCGCCGCCGGCGTGACAAGCGGCCGGCCACGACGAATGCCACGCCGAACCCTAACAACAGACCGGCGATCACCATCATGTGCCCACCCGTGATCCGCACCTCGCCGCCCTTGAGCAGGTGCCGAAGGTCCGCCCAGTCGCTCACCTGAAGCTCGCGAAACAAAGACGTCAACCCCTTCGACCACAACAACCGCATGGTGGAATCAAGGATGCCCAACACCGGAATCAGAACCACCGCCAGCCATCCGACGACCCCGGGCGCCGCGCGGTGCCCATCGTCCATGAGATCGGATGACAAACCACAACCCCGCCGTCAACGTCACGTAGGTGAAAAAACGCCCGGTCACAAACCAAACGCCCTCGCCCATCCCGCCGGGAAGACTGCGGGTGAGCGCCGCGTCGCAGGCGGTGTTGATTAGAATAAAAATCCAAAAATACACGGCATTGAAGTCACCCCGTTGGCGCAGCCAGTTCCGGGCCTGCGGTTGTTCCCGCGAGTCTCCCGACGGCCACCGCAGCAATCCCAACTCCAAGACCAACCCCGTGAAAAAAACGGCCGGCGGCCCATGCGTCAGCCCCACCACTCCCAACCCCAACAGCCCCACGGCACCGATGGCAGCCGTTTGTTTCGACCTCCGAAACACCCGCGCCTGCCACCAACAGGCCGCCGCGCCACCTACCAGACCCGCCACCAGCCAGACCAGCCACTCCAGCACCAGATTTCCCGAACCCATGCGGGCGGACACCACCAGCCCTCCCAAAGCAAACGACCACTCCCTGTGAAATGGCGTCAAAGCGCACAACACTCCCCCAAGCCAAGTCGCCCATTCAAGGATCAATCGGCATCCAGACGCCTTGAATCGCTGTATCACGTGGCGGAAAGTAACCGTTCGTTGCCCTCTAAGCGCAAGCTCTTCCGACAAACCGCACCGGCAGGGAATTGCCCGGTCTTGACGCCGGACCCCGTCCCGGGAAATGCTCGGCCCGCGATGAATGACACCCCACGCCCGTTTTCCAGTCCGATGCTCGATGGCCCGGACCGCGCTCCCAGCCGCGCCATGCTCTATGCCGTCGGTTTCAAAAAAGAGGATTTTGCCAAACCCCAGATCGGCGTCGCCTCGACCTGGAGCGAGGTGACTCCCTGCAACGTCCACATCGACAAGCTCGCCCGCGAGTCGTCCAACGGCGTCAACGCCGCCGGTGGCAAGGCCCTCATCTTTAACACCATCACCATCTCGGACGGCATCTCGATGGGCACCGAGGGCATGAAATACTCGCTGGTGTCGCGCGAAGTCATCGCCGATTCCATCGAAACCGTGGTCGGCTGCGAGGGCATGGACGGCTTCGTGGCCATCGGTGGTTGCGACAAGAATATGCCCGGCTGTTTGATGGCGATGGCCCGCATGAACCGCCCCGCGGTGTTTGTCTATGGCGGCACCATCCTGCCCGGCTGCGCCTCAATCAAAGGCGAGCAAATGGATCTCGACATCGTTTCGGTGTTTGAAGCCGTCGGCAAACACGCCAGCGGCGAATACTCCGACGAGGAACTCGAAACCGTCGAGTCCTGCGCCATCCCCGGCGCCGGTTCCTGCGGCGGCATGTACACCGCCAATACCATGGCCAGCGCGATCGAGGCACTCGGCATGTCACTGCCTAACAGCTCTGCGCAGGCCGCCATTTCCGACGACAAGATGCGCGATTGTTTCGACGCCGGCGCCGCGGTGGTCAACCTCATCCAACAGGGAATCAAACCGCGCGACATCATGACCCGCGAGGCGTTTGAAAACGCCATCACCGTGCTCATCGCCCTCGGCGGCTCCACCAACGCCGCGCTGCACATCCCGGCCATGGCCCACTCCGCCGGCATCGACATCACCATCGACGATTTCGAACGCATCGGCAAACGCGTGCCGGTTCTGGCGGATCTCAAGCCGTCCGGCAAATTTGTCATGGCCGACCTCGTCAACATCGGCGGCACCGTGCCGCTGATGAAGATCCTGCTCGATGGCGGCCTGCTGCACGGCGATTGCATGACCGTGACCGGCCGCACGATGCGCGAGAACCTCGAAAAACTCGCCAAACCCTATCCGGAAGGACAGCAAATCATCCGCCCGCTTTCCAACCCGATCAAGAAGGACAGCCATCTCCGCGTGCTCTACGGAAACCTCGCCGAGGGCGGGGCGGTGGCGAAAATCTCCGGCAAGGAAGGTGAGGTGTTCACCGGCACCGCCCGCGTGTTCGAGTCTGAAGACGCCGGCATGAAAGCCATTCTCGGCAAACAAATCCACAAGGGCGACGTGATCGTCATCCGCATGGAAGGCCCGAAGGGCGGACCCGGCATGCGCGAGATGTTAGGGCCCACCAGCGCCATCATGGGCCTCGGCCTCGGCAAGGACGTGGCACTCGTCACCGACGGCCGCTTCTCCGGCGGCAGCCATGGTTTCGTGGTCGGCCACATCACCCCGGAAGCCTTCCTCGGCGGCACCATCGGCATCCTGCGGGACGGCGATAAAATCACCATCGACGCCATGAACAACCGCATCGACGTGGATCTGCCTGCCGCTGAGATCGCCGCCCGCAAGGCCGCCTGGACCCAGCCCGCGCCGCGTTACACCCGCGGCGTGCTGGCCAAATACGCCAAGCTCGTCTCCACCGCCAGCGAAGGCGCGGTGACGGACAAGTATCTATGAACGAGCCCTACCGCTGCCAGTCGTGCGGAGCCGGAATCTCGCTGGCGGATGTCAACGTCGCCAACGACATCGCGCTGTGCCGGACCTGCGGCAAAACCATGCCGTTTTCCGAAATCGCGCCGATTCCCGGCGCGGAACACATGGATCTGCGGCAACCTCCCAAGGGCGTGCGCATTGAGGAAAGCCCGATCCGCGGTCGGTCGGTGATCTATCGAAAGATTCCGTTGGCGCTGTTGTTTCTCATTCCATTCACTGCGGTCTGGTCGGGAATGTCGATGGCGGGCATCTATGGATCGCAGGTCAGGAAGGGCGAGTTCGATCTCGGATCCAGCCTCTTTGGCCTGCCCTTTCTGCTCGGCACGGTGGTCTTGGTTTCCATCATTCTCTTCGGTCTTTTCGGCCGCTGGCGGATCGGTTACTCGGGTGGAATTCTCACCGCCGCGATGGAAGTCGGTCCCATCGGCTGGACACGCAGGCTGGTCTGTGACCGGAGCGCCCGTGTCAGCATCCGGCCCGCGAAATGGCAAAAGAACGGCGCGCCCCAACAGGTCATACAAGTGGAATGCCAGGGCAACACCTTGAAATTCGGCGCGCCGATCCCCGACGAAGCCAAAGCCTTCATCGCGGAGGCCATCCGCCGGACTCTGGCGGATGGGTGAGAGTTTCCCCCTTCAAGAACGGAAATCCACGCATTTTCCTGAAAACGCGTGCACAGCCCGCCGGATCATGATTTGTCCGTGGAAGTGAACGGCCGCGCGGTGCAACTCGACGGGCTCAGGGCGGTGGCCATGCTGGCGATCTGCTGGGATCATTGGCGGCCGGACGGCTGGATGCGGGTGTTCCCGTTTGAGGTGTTCCTGTTTTTTTTCCTGGTGATGACCGGTTTTCTGATCACCGGCTCGCTGCTGCGGGAACGCGACCGCAGCGATGCGCGCGGCGGACCGTGGCGCGGGGCGGCGCTCATGACCTATCAGATCCGCCGCGGCTTGCGGATTCTCGCGCCGTATTATGCCGCGCTGGCGCTCGCCTTCGTGGTGGGAGCGCCGGATGTCCGGCAGGCACCCGGCTGGTATGTGCTCCATCTATCAAACATCCACATGGCGTTTCTGGGCGAGTGGCCGGCCGGGACCAACCACTTCTGGTCGCTCTCGATGCAACAGCAGTTCTATCTAATATGGCCCTTCGTGATCTGGTTTTTCCCGCGCAAATGGCTGCTGCCGGCCATGCTCGCGTTTGCGGCCGCCGGTCCGGTCTCGCGGTTTTTTCATGACGCTCTAACATCCTGGTGCGCGTGGCCGCAGGTGCTCTCCTGGACGGCGTGCGATTACTTCGGCATCGGCGGCTTGTGCGCGCTGGCGGTGCATCGCGGGATGTCGCTGGAGAGCCCGGGCCTGCGCTGGATATCGAGCGCCGCCTTTGCCGGATACATCGCGATGTTCGGAGCGCACGCCATCGGCTGGCATACCTTTGGATTGCGTTCGTTCCAACAAACCCTGCTCTCGATTGCGTTGTGCGGGCTGATCGCCGGGGGAATCGTCGGGTTTTCCGGACCCGCGGGCCGCTGGCTGGAAAACCCCGGACTGCAACGCATCGGCCGGCTTTCCTACGGCATCTATCTGTTTCACAACCTCGCGCCCTTGGTGGCGGGAAAATTGTTTTGGTTCCTGTGGGGCGAGTCGTTTCAATCGGAGGCGTGGGCGGTTGTCCGCCTCGCCCTCTTCGCGGCCGTGACCTGGGGGCTCGCCCTCGCCTCGTGGCGCTGGATCGAGCAACCGCTGCAAGGCGTGCGATCCCGGATCGGCTGACGCGCAAGTTTGCGCTGGCCCCCGCCGCCGGGACATGCACCATCTCACTGCCGCATGAAAGCACTTGTCAAAGCCAAGGCGGAGCCCGGCTTGTGGCTCCAGAATATCCCGGAACCCGAAGTCGGGCCGATGGATGTGCTGATCAAGATCAAGAAAACCTCGATCTGCGGCACCGATGTCCACATTTGGAAATGGGACGCCTGGGCGCAGCGCACGATCCCGGTGCCGATGCAGGTCGGCCACGAATTCTGCGGCGTCGTGGAGGCGGTCGGCTCGGGCGTGACCGAAGTGGTTCCGGGCGAAGTGGTCTCCGGTGAAGGCCACATCGTGTGCGGCCGCTGCCGGAATTGCCTCGCCGGACGCCGCCATCTCTGCCCGAACACCCTCGGTGTCGGCGTGAACCGCCCGGGTGCGTTCGCGGATTACCTTTCGATTCCCTACCGCAATGTTTACAAGGTCGATCCGAGCATCCCCGAGGAGATCGTTTCCACCTTCGATCCACTCGGAAACGCCGTGCATACGGCGCTGTCCTGGAGTCTGGTGGCGGAGGACGTGCTGATCACCGGAGCCGGGCCGATCGGTTGCATGGCCGCCGCCATCTGCAAATTCGCCGGCGCGCGGCACATCGTCGTCACCGATGTGAACCCCTACCGTCTCCAACTCGCCAAAAAACTCGGCGCCACTCGCGTGGTCAACGTCGCCACCGAGACTCTCACCAACGTGAAGCGCGAACTCGGCATGAAGGAGGGCTTCGATATCGCGCTCGAAATGTCCGGCCACCCGTCAGGCTTGAACGACATTCTCGAACATACGTCCAACGGCGCGAAAGTCTCCCTGCTTGGGATCTTTCCCGAAAAAATCGCCATCGACTGGGACAAGGTGATTTTCAAGGGTCTGATTCTCAAGGGGATCTATGGCCGAGAAATGTTCGAAACTTGGTATAAAATGAGCAGTATGATTCGCGCCGGCCTTGATATTTCCCCCGTCATCACCCACTGTTTTCACTACACCGAGTTCACCAAGGCATTTGAAATGATGATGTCCGGCCAATCCGGCAAAATTGTTCTGGATTGGACGGATTAATCCCAACCACCCTTTCACCCCCCACATTCAACCGACACGCCTCCGGGCTTCCCATCATGGCTTCTTCTTTTCTCCCAAAACCATTCGCTCACCATTACGAAATCGCGCCGGAATACGCCAAAAGCGCCGTCTATTTTTCCTGCGAATTCGCGATCGACCAGAGTTTCAAGACCTATTCCGGCGGCCTCGGGTTTCTAGCAGGCTCGCACATGCGCTCGGCGGCCGACCTGCGCCAGAACCTCTGCGGCATCGGCATCCTCTGGACGTATGGTTACTACAACCAGGCCCGCGGCGAGGACCGCGAGCTGGCGATCCAGTTCCGCAAGAAGGAATACGCCTTCCTCCAGGACACCGGCATCCGCTTTACCGTGACCGTTCACGGCCACCCGGTGTGGGTGAAGGCGATGTTCCTGGCAGGCGATGTGTTCAACACCGTGCCGATGTTTTTCCTGAGCACCGATGTCGAGGAAAACGACACGCTGTCGCGCGCCATCACCCACCGGCTTTACGATCAGGACCACCTCCGCCGCATCGCCCAATACATCATCCTGGGAGCCGGCGGCGCCCGCCTGCTAGATGAACTCGGCGTCGATCCCGCAGTCTGGCATCTCAACGAAGCCCACGGACTCTCCGCCGCGTTCCACCTCTATCAGAAACATCACAGCATTGAAGAGGTTAGAAAGCGCCTCGTCTTCACCACCCACACTCCCGAGGAAGCGGGCAACGAGCGGCATGATTTCAACCTGCTATCCAACTTTTCGTTCTTCTGCGGCGTGCCGGATCAGGAGGTTCGCGAAATCACCGGCATCCAGGGCGACGAATTCAACCACTCGCTTGCAGCCCTGCGCCTGGCGCGCCTCGCCAACGGGGTTTCCAAACTCCACGGCGAAGTATCGCGCCAGATGTGGAAGGACTATCCGGATCTCTGTGAAATCACCCACGTCACCAACGCCCAAAACAAAAAATACTGGGCGGACCACGGACTCGAACACGCCCGCACCATGAACGATCCGGAGGAACTCCGCCACCGCAAGCGCGAGCTCAAGGAGCGCCTCTTCCGCGTCGTGGCCGACCAAACCGGCAAGCTCTTCAAACCGAACGTGCTGACCATTGTCTGGGCGCGCCGCTTCGCCGGCTACAAGCGTCCGGACCTGATCACCCGCGATATCCACCTGTTCCGCGAAATGCTGAACAATAACAAATATCCGGTGCAGATGATCTGGGCCGGCAAACCCTATCCGTTCGATTTCGGCGCCCTCGAAACGTTCAACAACCTGATCCGCCTCACCCGCGACTATCCGAACGCCACGGTCCTCGTCGGTTATGAACTCGAACTCTCCCGCTTCATGAAAAACGGCTCGGACATCTGGCTGAACAACCCCGTCGTCACCCGCGAGGCATCCGGCACTTCCGGCATGACCGCGGCGATGAACGCCTCGGTCAACCTCTCCACCTACGACGGCTGGGTCTGTGAGTTCGCCACAGATGGGCAAAACTCGTTCATCATCCCGTCACCCGAGCCCTCGCTCAGCCCCGAGGAGCGCGATCGCCACGACTTGCTCGGCTTCTATCGAATTCTTAACGAGAAAGTCCTGCCGATCTACTACGACCGCCCCGACGAGTGGAACCGCGTCGTACTCAACTCGATGAACGACGTGGTCCCCTTCTTCGACGCCGACCGCATGGCCGACGAGTATTACAAGAAGATCTATACGGTGGCTGGACCCTGCTGCTGACCCGCTGGCGGAGGCGCTGGCTGGGCGGAAAGCGGCTTCCCGGCCTGCCAGATGAGGCCGAACTCCCACTCAGCAGGTGAAAATCGACACGCTCCATCACCAGCTGGATCAGGAATTCTGAGGTTGGGAGATTCGAGCCGAAATCAAGGCTTCCGCTCCGTTGGCGAAGCTCCTAGACTTCCACTCCACGCCCGCCATTGCATCCATGATTCCTCCCGCATCTCCCGCCGCCCCTTCCTCCGCCCCGAAAGCTCCCAAGCGCAAGGGCAACTCCGTCTGGACTCCGGAACAATCCGCCGAGCTCTACGGCGTGGAATCCTGGGGCCATGGCTTTTTCGGCGTCAGCAAAAAGGGCCACGTCACCGTGCGCCTGGAAGACGACGAGGCCGGCAAGGAGGTTTCGCTTTTCGAGGTCATCGAGGGGCTGCACGACCGCGGCACCCACTTGCCGGTGTTGCTGCGTTTCCGTGATTTGCTGCATTCCCGCATCGCGGAAATCAACGAGTCGTTCCGCAAGGCGATCAAGGATTCCGGCTACCGCGGCGAATACCGCGGCGTCTATCCGATCAAGGTCAACCAGCAGCGCCAGGTCATCGAGGAAATCGCCGAGTTCGGCAAACGCTACCATTACGGCCTCGAAGCCGGCTCCAAGCCCGAGCTGATCGCCGCCCTCGCGCACATGCACGATCCTAACGGCTACATCATCTGCAACGGCTACAAGGACGAGGAGTTCATCGACCTCGCTCTCCACTCGCAGAAAATGGGCCTCAAGATCATGCTCGTGCTGGAAATGCCCAGCGAGCTGGAACTCATCCTCGAACGCTCCCGCAAGATCGGCGTGCTGCCCAACCTCGGCGTCCGCGTCCGCCTCTCAACCCGCGGCTCCGGCCATTGGCAGGACAGCGCAGGCGACAAGTCGGTCTTCGGCCTCAACGCCGCCCAGGTCATCGCCGTGGTCGATCACCTCAAGGACGCCGGATATCTCGGCTGCCTGAAAATGCTGCACTATCACCAGGGTTCGCAGATCCCTAACATCGCCGCCATCCGCGAGGGCGCCACTGAAGCCGTCCGCATGTATTGCGACCTCGTCAAGGAAGGCGCTCCCATGGGCGTGCTCGACATCGGCGGCGGCATGGCCGTCGATTACGACGGCTCGCACACCAACTTCCACTCGTCCTGCAACTACTCCGTCCCCGAATACTGCGCCGACATCGTCGAGGTGGTCTCCCAGATCTGCGACAAGGCGGGCATCGCCCATCCCGACCTCATTTCCGAGAGCGGCCGCGCCGTCGTCGCCTACTACTCGGTGCTGGTGTTCAACATCCTCGACGTCACCCGCGCCCAAACCAGCGAGGCGGCGCCCGCGGTTCCGGAACACGCGCCGCAGAACCTAACCAACCTGATTGACGTCAACAAGACACTCAGCAAGAAGAACCTCCAGGAAAGTTTCAATGACGCCGCTTACTACCGCGACCAGATCCGCGCGCAGTTTTTCTACGGCAGCGCCACCCTCCGCGAGCGCGGCCTGGCCGAAGCGTGGTTCTGGCACATCCTCACCCGCATCTCCAACCTCATCGCCGATCTCGATGACATCCCGGAAGACCTCCGCGAACTGTCCTCCACCCTGGTTGATTTCTATTACGGGAATTTCTCGCTCTTCCAATCCCTGCCGGACTCGTGGGCCATCGACCAATTATTCCCGGTAATGCCCATCCACCGCCTCGATGAAAAACCCCGCCAGCGCGCCGTACTCGCCGACATCACCTGCGATTGCGACGGCAAGATCGACCGCTTCATCGACAAGGAGGACGTCGCCAAGATCCTTCCGCTCCACGAACTCAAACCAGACGAGCCATACTATGTCGCGGTGTTCCTCGTCGGCGCCTATCAGGAAACCCTCGGCGACCTCCACAACCTGCTGGGAGATACCAATGTCGTCGGCGTCCATCTGGAAAAGGGCAAGCCGGTTTATACCCACGAGGTTGAGGGCGACACCGTGGCCGACGTGCTGACCTATGTGGAGTATGATCCCAAGGAGCTCGTTTCAAAGTTCCGCAACTTCGCCGAAAAAGCCGTGGCCGACGGCAAAATCTCGCCCAAGGAACGCCGTGAAATCCTCGATCTCTACCGCGAAGGCCTCGCGGGCTACACCTATTTCGAGAGCTGACCGCCTCCAGGAATCAGGCCTTTCCCGCCGCGGTTTCCTCCCACCGCATCTCCTCGTCGGTGAAATAACCGACGCGCACCTTTTTGACCTCCTTGGTGGAATACAACGCGTGCCGTTCGGTGATGCCGGTGGCTTCGGCGAGGGTTTGCTCGCATTGCTCCTCGCTCTTGCCATGCACCATGGTGCAAAGGTTGTAGGGCCAGTGGGCATAACTCGGGCGCTGATAGCAATGACTCAACGCTCGGCAACCGGCCATCGGTGGCGGCATTCATCCCGCGCGGAACGGATCACGCCAACGCCCGAGCGGAAGCGCGGACTGCCCCCGCGATCCACGGTAGTCCAGAACTTCCGTCCGAGCTTCCCTCCAAATCTGCAAACGACGCCTCAACCAGCAACCTGCGAGGTTAGGGGAACCATTCGGATTCCCGGTTCCTTGCGCCTCCACTCGCAAAACAACAATTTAACAACTGTTCAATTGACCTGCATTCTCGCAACTGCTAATTTCGCGCCTCATCCCATCCCAGCCAGGCAAGCCATGTCATGAAAGCCATCGTCCCGCCCCTTTCCCCCGCCGCTCAGCTCCCCTCCCTGCTGAAACAAGTTTTCGGTTACGACAGTTTCCGCCCGCTCCAGCAGGAAATCATGGCCGCCACTCTGGACGGGCTTGATACCGTCGCCATCCTGCCCACCGGGGCGGGAAAAAGCCTGTGCTATCAACTGCCCGCCCTGGTGCGCGACGGTCTGACCGTGGTGGTCTCACCACTGATCGCGCTGATGAAGGACCAGGTCGATCAACTCCGGGCGGCCGGCGTCGCCGCGACCTATCTGAACTCGACGCTCGATGGCACCGAGCAGCGCGCCCGCCAGACGGACCTCGACGAGGGGAAATACCGACTGCTCTATGTCGCGCCCGAACGCCTGCTGGCCGGAGATTTCCCGAAAAAACTCGCTGGCTGGAAGGTGGCCGCGATCGCCGTGGACGAGGCCCACTGCATCAGCGAGTGGGGCCATGATTTCCGGCCGGAATACCGCCAGCTCGCCACCTTGCGGGAACGCTTTCCCGGCGTGCCGTTCATCGCCCTAACCGCCACCGCCACGCCGCGGGTGCGGGAGGATATCCTCTCCCAACTCCGCCTGCGCGAACCGCGGATTTTCATCTCCAGCTTCAACCGGCCGAACCTGAGCTACCGGGTGATCCCCAAGGGCAAACCGATCCGCCAGGTGTGGGAATTCGTCTCCGCCCGGCCGCACGATGCCGGCATCGTCTATTGCCAGTCCCGCAAATCCACCGAAAGCCTCGCCGCCGCCCTGCGCGCGGAAGGGCTTTCCGCCGTCGCCTATCATGCCGGGATGGATGCCAACGAGCGATCAAAAAACCAGGACGCCTTCCTGCGCGACGAGGCCCGCGTCGTCTGCGCCACCGTCGCCTTCGGCATGGGCATCAACAAATCGAACGTGCGCTGGGTCATCCACGCCGACCTGCCCAAAAACGTCGAGGGCTACTATCAGGAAACCGGGCGCGCCGGGCGCGACGGCCTGCCCGCCGATTGCCTGCTGCTCTATTCCCGCGGCGATGTGATGAAACAACTGAAGTTTCTCGACGAGATCAGCGACGAGCAGGCCCGCGCCATCGCCCGCTCGCAGCTTGACCAAATGACCGAATACGCCGAAGACGAGGGTTGCCGCCGCGCTTATCTGCTAGGTTATTTCGGCGACGTGTGGCCGCACGACAACTGCGGCGGTTGTGACGCCTGCCTCTCGCCGCGCGAGACCTACGATGCCACCGTCGAATGCCGGAAGTTCCTCAGTTGTGTTTTCCGCATCCGCCAGCTCAGCGGTTTCACCACCGGCCTGCAACACGTCGCCGACGTGCTGGCGGGCGGCAACACCGAAAAGATCCGCCGTTGGAAACACGAAACTCTCAGCACCTACGGCATCGGCCGTGACAAACCGCGGACCGATTGGGTCGCTCTGGGCCGCCAGCTCCTGCGGATGGGCCTGCTCCAACAATCACAGGACGGATTTTCCACCCTCTCGCTCGCCCACGAGGGTCTCGCCGCGCTCAAGGACGGCCGCGACTTTACGCTCACCCGCCCGCCGGTTTCAGTCCGGGATAACCCCGTCAGCGCCACCGCCGTCGCCAAGGCCGGCGCAATTCCCTGCGACGAAGCCCTGTTTGCCGCGCTCCGCGCGCTGCGCAAGGAACTCGCCGATGCCCGCGATGTGCCCTCCTACGTCGTCTTCTCCGACGTCACGCTGCGCCACATGGCGCGCAGCTACCCGGTTGACGACGCGGCGCTGCTGCAAATCCCCGGCGTTGGCGACAAAAAGCTCGCCGACTTCGGCCAGCCGATCCTGCAAGCCATCGCCGCCTGGCTGGCCGATCATGCGCGCCAGAGTTTCCCCGCTCTTCGCCCCGCCGCCGCTCCCGCCCGCAAGATGCAGGCCGAGGGGGCGCTCAACGGGACCGCACTCGCCACCCTCGAACGCTTCCGTGCGGGTATCTCAATCGACGGGATCGCCAGCGAACGCGGACTCACCGTCACCACCATCGAGGGCCATCTCGCCCGCGCCGTGGAAAGCGGGGAGAAACTCGACGGCCGCTCTTTCTATACGAGCCGCGAGGAACAAGAGATGCGCGGCGCCTTTGCGGGTCACGAGGGACCCGCCCTGTTGCCGATATACGAAAAACTCGGAGGCCGCATCAGCTATGGCAAACTCCGGCTTTTCCTAACCTTTGAGACGGCCGGAAAATCGGCTGCCACCCCGGCATAAATCATTCACTCATTGGAATCTTCCGGCGATTTTCCAGTCCTTTTTCCTCCCTTCTTGTTGCGGGGGCGGAAAATCAGGATAGTTTCCCGCCATGCTTCCAGACACCCTCCATCTCGCCCAGATCGGCTTGGCACCCGGCGGTTTTTCGCCTTTGTACTTGATCATCATCGGCGCAACCTTCCTGA
>CAMBPB010000066.1 GCA_945869465.1 Prosthecobacter debontii | reverse complement strand
CATTTCAAGGTCCACGAAGAAGGCGGCGATCAAGCCTTCGCCGGTTTGCCTGCCAGATGCCGTGAGTCTCTGCGCCAGTCCGGCCCGGGTGAGCGCGGGCATGGCGGTGGCGATGGCCTGGCGGAGTTGAATGGACTGGATCTGTGGTGAGGCCCGGTCTTTCCCGGATTGTCATTGGTGGCGAAACCGGCTGCAATCGGTTTCATGGCGAAGGACCTGGGGCGGTGGACTTTGGAGGATCTGATCGATTTCGAGAGCGAGATCGCCGGCTCGCCATGCACGCCGCCGGAGTTGCGGGAAGCGGTGCTTGCGGCCACCCGCGGGATGACGGGAGCGGCGGCGCGGCGGGTGGGATTCCGGGTTTGGCTGGAGGGGGTGCGTTCGGCGGCGGCGGGGCGGAAATTCTCCGGAGCGCTGGCACTGGTGGGTTCGGTGCTGGCGCTGGGGATGTTTCTCAGCGGCATCTCGGGCGTGCTTGGGATGGTGGACCGGGACAAGGCCGGCGTGCATGTGACGTTGTTTCTGGCAATCCTGATCGGTGGGCAATGGCTGGTGCTGATCCTGGCGGCGATGGCCTGGTTGATGAGGCGGCGGGCGGCGGAGGGTTTCAGCGCGGTGCAGGCCGGGGTGGGGAAGCTCGCCCGGCGCGTGGCGGGCCAGCCGGACGCCCGGTGGTGGAGCGGCCTGATGGACGGGGGCGGCGCGGCTCGTGCGGCGGCATTGTGGCGGATCGGCCGGCTGGCGCAAGGAGCCGGGATTTTTTTCAACGTCGGGGTTCTCACCGGGCTGGCGGGGCTGGTGCTGGTCCGGCATGTGGGATTCTATTGGGAAACGACTACCGAGATGGCGATGCATTCGGGGTTGGAAAAATTGGCGCGGGTGCTCTCGGCGCCATGGGCGGCGTGGTGGCCGGCGGCGCTGCCGGATGCCGCGGTGATCGAAGCGTCGCGTTGGCTGCCCGCGCGCGACTTGCCGCCCGGTCCGGCGGAGTGGTGGCGGTTTCTGCTGTTGACCACGCTGTTTTGGGGGCTGCTGCCCCGGCTGGTGCTGTGGGGGCTGGCATGGCATGCCGGCCGCCGGGCGTTGCGGCTGTTGGAGTTCCAATCCCGCGCGCAGCGCGCGTTGTGGCGCGACCTGACGGGTGCCGGGCGTGGGGAACCCGCCGACAAGCCGCTGGACGGCGTGTTGGTGCTCGACGTCGGTGGCAGCGGCCTGACGGCGGACGGGCTGCGGTGGTTTTTTCTGCGCCGCCTGCGCGCGCATCCGGCGGCCTGGCATTCGGTGGCGGTGCTCGATCCGGGAGCCGAAGCGGAGGCCGCCCGCGCGCTGGCCAAGGCACCCGCCGGGGTGGTTCTGTTAGCCGAGGGTTGGGCGCTCTCGCCCGCCCGCATGAGCGCCCTGCACGCCAGGGTGCGCGCCAGCGCCGGGCCGGATACTCCGGTCAAGTTTCTCATCGCCAATGCTGGCCCGCACCACACGCCGACGAGCCCGAGCCCCGAGGAACGCCGCGAGTGGCTGCGGTTTGTGGATGCGTTGCGCGATCCGGAGGTGGTCTTTTTCGAAGAACTTCAGCCCGCGTAGAGCTCGGCGAACACCATCATGCCGCTCGCGGTTTGCAACGTGCTCAGCACGATCACCTCGCTGCTGCCGCCGATTTTCGCCGCCGCATGGTTGACCACGATCATCGTGCCATCAGGCAGATAGCCGACCGCCTGATGGTCCTCCTTGCCGGGGCGCACCAAGGCGAGGCGGATGCGCTGGCCGACGGCCACGGTGGGCTTGAGCGCCTCGTCGAGTTCGTGGATGTTGAGCACGTCCACGCCCTGCAGTTTCGCCAGTTTCGCCAGGTTTTCATCGACGGTCATCAGGCGCGCGCCGAGCATCCGGGCGGTGGCGATGAGCCGCGAGTTGAGCGGATCGGTTTCCTGGGTTGGCTGGGGGGTGTCGTGCACGGAAACCTGGATGTCCGGGGAGTTTTGCATGCGTTCCAGGCAATCCAGGCCGCGCTGGCCGCGCTGATGGTTGCCATTTGAGTTGGAAGCCGTCATCGCCTGCAAGTCATCGAGCACAAAGCGTGGAACGATCAAGCGGCCGTGCAGAAATCCCGAGCTCAGGATGCCGATCACCCGGCCGTCGATCACGGTTTCCGAATCCAGCACCACGGGTTGGCCGGACGAGGAATCCTGGCGGAATCGCACATAGGGAATGATGAAGGCGAAATCGTCGCGGTTGCCACGCAGCGAGAGCGCCGCGCCCAGAAACCCGAAGCTGGCAAACAAGGTCACGTCGAGTGCCAGCCGCAGGGCGTTGACCAGCACCTCGCCGTTTTCCTTGGATTCGAGCCGGTCCCGGAAGGCCAGTTCCAGCAGATTGGAAATCTGCACCCGGGTCAGCAGCCAGGCGCACAGCAGGCCGACGGCCAAGCCGAAGGTGGCGGTGGAAAACCCGCGCAGGGTGAAACCCTTCATCAGGGATTCGATCCAAATGAACAAGGCCGCCACTCCGAGGCCACCCAGAATCCCGGTGGACATCGGGACCTCGAACATGGTGCTCCGGGTGCTCAGCGCGATGGCCACGCCCGCAGCCTCGCACACAAGCAGATAGGTGAGACGCGCGATGTTGACGGACGGAGGTGAGGCCATGGGGAAGTGTGACGTTCACAAACTCTGCCGCTTCCCGAGCCGCCGCAAGCCGAAACCCCGGGGACGGCGCCTCCCGCCGCCGCTCACACCAAGCCGTCCTTGCGCGCCTGTTTCCAATAGGCGTATTCCGAGCGATTGAAATCGATGTATTCCGGGGAGAGATCGCTGGAATACATCGTGTAATCGGCGGTTCCCTGGTTGAGATTGATGACGATTTCAAACTCGGGACCGGCGACTGCGGCACGCAGTTCCTCCATCGGGTGCTCGGCTTGGAGACCGCCGAGGCAAGCGGCCTTGCCACCGATGTGGATGTCGATGAGTTCCTCACGGATGCGGGCCCGCGAGTAACCGACCGCGTGGATGATGCGGCCCCAGTTCGGATCGCCGCCATTCCACGAGGCTTTGACCAGAGCGGATTTGCAAACGGCCTCGGCCACTTTTTTGGCATCCAGATAGGTGCGTGCGCCTTGGACGTGCACGGTGACGAATTTGGTGACGCGTTCGCCATCGCGGACCACGGCCTTCGCCAGCTCCAACATCAACCAGCGGAGCGCTTGGCGGAATTGCCGGCAGCGTTTCCCGTTGCGGCGGATCGGCGGCATGCCGGATGCGCCGTTGGCGAGCACCAGCACGGTGTCGTTGGTGGACATGTCGCCATCGATGGTGATGCGGTTGAAACTATCCTCGACACATTCGAGCACCGCCTTGCGCAGCGAGTCGCTGGGGATGTTGGCGTCGGTGGTGATGAAACACAGCATCGTGGCCATGCTGGGGGAAATCATGCCCGCGCCCTTGACGCAGCCGCCGAGCCGGACGCGGTGCTCTCCGAGATCGAATGAGATGGCGATTTCCTTCGGGTGGGTGTCGCTGGTGATGATCGCAGCCGCCACCTCGGAACCATTTTTCGGGCCGAGGCCCGCGACCAGCGCGTCATATTTCGGTTCGATGCGCATCATTGGCATCGGCAGGCCGATCACCCCGGTGGACGACACGCCGATCTCGGTGCGTTTGAGACCGAGCGGCTTGGCCACGGCATCGCACATCGCGTTGGCATCGTGGATGCCATGCACGCCGGTGCAGGCGTTGGCGTTGCCGGAGTTTGCGATGATGGCGCGCAGATCGCCCTTGCGGAGATTGGCTTGGGAAACCCGGACGGGCGCGGCCTTCACCCGGTTGGTGGTGAAGGTGCCGGCGGAACTGCACCGGTGTTCGGAATAAATAAGGGCGAGATCGAGGCGTTCCGCAGCGGGATTTTTGATCCCGCAGCTCACCGCGCTGGTCAGGAATCCCAGCGGTGCGCCGACGCCACCTTTGATGCGGTTGAATGGGAAGTCCATGATGCGGAAGGGAAAGCGGGCGAACGTGGGCGGCTCCTAGAAATTTTGCAACCCATCAGTCTCGGAAAGACCGAACATCAGATTGAAGCATTGCACCGCCTGACCGCCCGCGCCTTTGCCTAGGTTGTCCTCCGCGCTCAGCAGCAGCACCCGGCCGGTGCGCGGGTCGTGTTGCCAGCCGATGTCGATGAAGTTGGTGCGGGTGACGTGTTTGGTGTCCGCGCAGCCGCCCCGCCCGAGCAGGCGGACGAACGGCTGGCTGGCGTAGGCATGGTCCAACGCCGCGCCGATGGCTTCGGGGCTCACGCCATCGCGCAGCGTCGCGGTGGTGGTGGTGGCGATGCCGGAGTTCACCGGAATCAGGTGCGGAATGAAACTGATGACGACCGTTGCGCCCGCGGCGAGGCTGAGTTCCTGTTCGATTTCCGCTAGATGGCGGTGTTTCGGCAGGCCATAGGCCCGGGCGCTTTCGTTGCACTCACCGAACAACAGCGTGAGGTCGGCTTTGCGTCCCGCCCCGCTCACGCCGCTCATCGAGCTGGCCACGATGGTTGCCGGATCGATTAGATTTCCGCGCAACAGCGGCAACAACGGCAGCAAAATGCTCGTCGGATAACAACCCGGCGAGGCGATCAGGCGCGCCGCCCGGATTCCCTCTGCCCGCACTTCCGGCAAGCCGTAAACCGCCTCCTTGAGCAAGTCCGGAGCGGGATGGGCGTGTTCGTAAAATTCCTCATACACCGCCGCATCGCGCAGGCGGAAATCCGCGCTCAGATCGATCACCCGCAAGCCGCGATCCAACAGGGCGCGGGCGATTTCCGCCGCCACTCCATGCGGCAGCGCGAGAAACGCCGCCTGCGCCCCGCTCGCCGCGATCGCCTCCGGATCCGGCTCGATGAACGTGAGACCGGCACCCGGCGCCTTGCGGAAGCGGGGAAACACCGCCTCCAGCGCCTTGCCGGCCTCCTGCCGCGAAGTCACGGCCACCAGCTCCACCGCCGGGTGGCCCAGCAGCAGGCGGAGCAGTTCCATGCCAGAATACCCGCTGGCTCCGACGATGGCGGTCTTGATGCGATCCATGAGGCGGATGGAATCTCATGATTTTCGGTGCTTGCCAATCCGCATTTCCCCTGTTTGCTTTGCCCCCCGTTCACGGAGCGGGCTGTAGCGCAGTCTGGTAGCGCACCTGCCTGGGGGGCAGGGGGTCGTCGGTTCGAATCCGGCCAGCCCGACCATTGTTAAGGAGTCACGCCACAAGTGACTCGACATCAACGGACTTAGGAAATTCCGGAAAGTCCGCGACAGAAATTCCAGAAGGAATTCCAGCACACTTGACACGGCAACCGCGTCCGATGACTCGGAAACGCAAACGCAGCAGTGTCGTGGAGATCGGGACCGGCCCTTGCCGGGTGAAGATCTACACGGTGAATCGCAAGGATGGATACCCCATGTTTTCCCTCTACTGGAAGGAGGGTGGAAAGCGGAAGCACCGTCACCTAGCCTGTCCGGAAGAAGCCCGTTTGATCGCCCATCAGATCACCGTCAGGCTGGCGAATGGCTTCGACACCGGTAACGAGGCGACCAAGCGCAATCTGGAGATGCTCTCCCACTGCGAGAACCTCGCCGCCGGATTCGGGGTCTCCTTGACTGCCGCCATGGACGAATGGGTGAGCGCCCGCCGGACCGCCGGTGAGATCCCGATTGCGGATGCCGTCCGGTTCTATGCCGCCAACCGTGCCGACCTTGTCGCCATCCGCACCACCGCCCAGGTGGCCAACGAGTTTATCGCCTCCCGGCAGTCAAGCGGGGTCAGCGATGCCTACGTTCGGAGCGCCCGACACAACCTCAAAAAGTTCACGGATCGCTTGAAGGGAAACGTCACCGACATCGCGGTGGGTGACATCAACCGATTCCTCGGGAGTCTCGATAAACTTGGCCCGGTCAGTCGGAACACCATTCGCCGCAATCTGATCACGATGTTCAGCTTCGCCAAAAAGCAGGGATACATCCACCCGGACCGCAAGACGGCCGCCGAGTTGAGCGAGTCGTTCAAAGTGCCGGACACCGGCATCGAGATCTTCACGCCCGATGAGATGAGTAGAATTCTCCTAGCGGCCAACAGCGGCACGCTGGTGCTGGCGGACAACGCCGGGTTGAAATTCGCCCTCACCAACGCCTCCTGCAACAGCGTCACCGGAAGCGCCACCGCCACCTTGAGCGGGGATTTCACCATCGATACCTCCGCCGTGACCGCCACCACCGGCACCTGGACCCTGGTCAACGCGGCGACCCTCAACGAATCGTTCACCGCCACCTTCACCGTCGCCGGCTACACCCCCAACGTGAACGGCGTCACCTGGACCCGGACCGAAGGCACCCGCACCTGGACTTTCACCGAGACCGACGGCAAACTGGTTCTTTCCGTTAGTAGTTATGGCAACTGGGCCGCACTGAAGAACCTCACTGGCGCCAACAACAGCCCGACGGGCGATCCCGACAACGACGGCAGCGACAATCTATCCGAGTTTGCCTTCCATGGCAACCCGCTCGGCGGCTCGGACAGCGGCTTCCACCGCGCCGCCACCGAAGACACCGCCGCCGACGCGGACACACTCAAGGAACTCACTCTCACCCTTGCCGTGCGCAATGGCTCCGGATCGCCGATTTTCACCGCATCTCCCTCGCCCACGGCCAGTGTCGATGGCATCACCTACACCATCGAAGGATCGCCGGACCTGGAGTTTCCCGGCGGCGTGGTGACTGAGACCGCAGCGCCTAACGGACTTGCCGCCCTGCCAGCCGGTTGGGAATACCGCCGCTTCCGGCTCAACGGATCCAACGGGTTGGCTGGCACGGGCTTCCTCCGCGCCAAAGTCACCCAGCCTTGAGAGAGCAAAGGCGGCCGGCAAGATGCCCGCGCCACCGTCTGGCACCTTGAGGCCTCACTTCAGGCTTGATAGATAGGCGAAGAGATCGGCCACCTGCGTTTCGGAAAAACCGTCGATCAGGCCTTCCGGCATCAGTGAGCGCTTGGAGATTTTGTGTTCCTTCACCTCGGAGCGGGGGATGGCCCGCTCGTCGGCGCCAATCTGGCGGAGGACCAGGGTGCTGGCATTTTCGGAAGCGAGGAAGCCGGTGGCGAAGCTGCCGTTGGTGAGCGTTAGATCGTGGCGGTAGTAACCGCTTTCCAACTGCGCGTTGGGAGTGAGCACGTTGCGCAGCAGGCTTTCGACGCCCATGGCACCCGCGCCGCTGAGATCGGGGCCGATGGCGTTGCCCTCGCCGCGCACCTTGTGGCAGACCATGCAGGTTGCCTGGAATGTTAGCTTGCCGGCGGCCGCGTCACCCGGCTTGCGGGTGAAGCCGCGGAAGCGATCGAACTTGGCGGCCAGCGCTGCGGCGGCCTCGGGCGTGAGCAACTCGGGGAAGTCGGCGCTCCAGTCCGCGGTAGTGCCGCCTTGCAGCGGAAGACCGGATTGCTCGCCGGAAACGCGGTGGATCAGGCCCTCGACTTTTCCGGGATAGCGGGTGTGGAAATCGTTGCGGATGGTGGCCGCGGCGCGGGCAATGTCCCAGATGCGGAACTCCATGAAACGCGCGCTGGTGCCTCCGTCCCCATTGGCCTTGCCCAGATCCAGCGCCTTGAGCGGCTTGGTGAAGGTGCCGGATGAAATTCCTGCGGGCTCGCCATCCAGATAGAGCGCGATTTTTCCCGCGGCATCACGAGTGACGGCGCAATGGGTCCAAACGCCGGCCACCACCGGGCGGTTGGCGCTGACCAGATCGCCGGAACCGCCGAAGAAACGCAGCGTGCTCTGATAGAAGTTGAGGTCTGCGCCCTTGCCCCGCTCACCCATCAGGGAGTCGCGGTTGTCGATGCCTTCGTCCAGCTTGATCCAGGTCTCGAGCGTGAAGGGTCCGGCAAGATCGATGCCGGTGGCCACCACCGCGCCGGGTTTTCCGGGCAGCCGCAGGATCGGCTGCAACAGCCCGGGCACCTTCGCCAACAAGGCGCGCAAGGCGGGATGCTCGCTGCCTAGCACGCCTGAGAGTTTCTCCGCGACCGATGAATCGAAGCCGGTGAACCCGCCCGCCGCCGCGCCAGCCGCGAAGGCTTCCGCGGAGGATTTGTTAGACAACATGCCGTCAATGGCGAACTGGCGCAGCACGCCGGACATCGAGTTCCAGCGCTTGGCGATTACCTCGACCGCCTGGGTGCCGCCCGAGGCGGAGAGTCCCACCATGGCCTCGCGGGCGACCGCCGGATCCGCATGATCGAGAAACGTGGCGAACAGCTTCGGGTCGGCGGCCTGGATTTCATTGAGGGTGCGCAGCAAGGCCGCCAGATCCGCCGGTGTTTTTGTTAGCTTCAGCTTCTCCATCAGCAGGGGCGCTAGGGACTTGATTCGCAGGCGCCGGGCCAGATCGAGCGCCAGAGGCAGCGTTTCGGGCTTTTCCTGAAGCATCGCCAGTGCGGCTTTGCCGACCCGTTCGCGCAGATCATCACGGTTGGTGATCGAGGGGTCGAGCTGCGCCAGCGTCTTGAGCAGTCCCTCGCGCCGCGCCGTGTCATCCAGCAATTTGCCGAAGGCCAGCGCCACGTCCGGGCGGGACAATTGCGATCCTAACATGGTGACCTCGTCGGCGGCGAGCGGCCGCTTGAGAGTTGGCAGCGACTGCAGCAGGGCGCTAGCCGCGGATTCCGGCGGCAGGGCGAGCCGCGCGAGCAGGCGGGCTTCATCGGGGAGCGGCAGTTCGCCGCCTAACATCCCAGCGGTGGCCGTGGCGTGCACCTCAAGCGCCCAGCGTACGAGGTAGCGGGTGAAATTCCGCTCATACGAGGCGCGGTCGTTGCCAGTCGCAGCGGCCTCCGCCAGAGCCGCCACTCGGGCAACCATCGCGGGTGACGCCGTGCGCTGGCGGCGCAGGGCGTTGGCAAGGGCGCAGCGCACCTGGAAGTCCTTCTCGCCGTCCCGGGCGAGGGCGAGAAATTCCTTCTCGCCGAGGGCGATGTCACCGGCTGCATCCAGCGCCTCGCGGCGGATGTTAGGGTCGCCGTCCTGCGCCAGTTTCGCCAGCACGGCGGGATCCATCATGGCCATTTCCTGCATCGCCCACAGCGCTCCGAGGCGCTTGGCGACGGACTTGGAGGAATCCCCGGCCAGCGCCACGAGCTCGGGCAGGACGGTCTTGTCCTTGCGGTCGCCGAGCTCCTCCCAAGCAAGCCGGCCCACGCGCGTGATCTTGTGACCCAGTATGCCGGCGAGCTCACGGGACGGCATTTTCGTTAGATCCGGCATGGCGGCGGGCGTCATGCCCTTGGGTTTGATCCGCCAGATCCGGCCGCGCGTCTTGTCGCGGTCCGGATGGGTCCGCGGCACCTCGTTGTGAGAGATGATCTTGTTATACCAATCGACCACATAAAGGCAGCCGTCGGGGCCGAAGTGCGCGGCGATCGGGCGGAACCAATCGTCGGTGGTGGTTAGAAAATCCTCGCGTTTGGTGTAAACCGGATAGCCCTGTTCGTTGATCTTTTGCGTGACGGTTTGAATCCGGTTGGTGATCGGGTTCACGATGTAGAACACCTTTTCGCCCGGCCATTTCGCGGCAAAGGCGCTGCCCTCGTCATCCGCCAGCGCGATGCCGCTCAGGCCGGTGCCGCCCATCGGTTGGCCGGCCGTGGATGGCGGCAACTGCGGCGCGTAGGAGCGAAGTTTGTCGCGGGAACCCGTCGGGTAGTGCGTGCCGGCGATGAGCTCGGAGACCGGGTGGCCCATGTCGTTGGCTTCCTGCAGGAACTCGGTGCCGTCACGCGAGAAGGCGAGTCCCCAGATGTTGTTAGGTCCGGCGCTCAGCAACTCGAAGGCGGAACCGTCGAACTTGGCGCGCGCCAGCTTGCACTGGATGAAGGGTTTTTCCTTCTGCCCGTCCGCAAAGGCCGCGCCGCCCGGGCGCACGACCGTGGAGTTGTTAAACAATCCCTGCGCGAGGTAGAACCATGAGCCTGGAGAGCGTTCGAACTGATGGGGAAATAGGTGCGAATCCTGAATCCCGAAGCCAGTTAGAACCGTTTCGTGGGTATCGGCCTTGCCGTCCTTGTTGGTATCCTTGTAGTGGCGGATTTCGTGGCCGTAGTGGACCAGCGCGCCGTTTTGAAGCGGCAGAATGCCCAAGGGAATGGCCAGTCCATCGGCAAACACGCGGGGCGTAAGGGGTCCGGGCTTCCATGGCTCGTCGAACACCAGCACCTGGTCCTTGCCGCCACGTTGGAACAGCGCCTCGGCGGCCGCCTTGTTTTCGTTGGCGTCCACCGGATACTCCAGCGCCGTCATCGTCCACATCCGCCCGGCAGGGTCCCAAGTGACCGAGATCGGCTTGCCGACGCCTTGTTGCTCGGAACTCACCAACTCGACTTCGTAACCCTCCGGCAGTTTGAAAGCAGCCTTTTGTTTTTCCGGCGAGCGGGGATCCTCCTTGTCCGGCACCGGTGCCGGCGGGGCGGCGGCCGCCGGAAGTTTCTCGATGGTGATGTCCTTGAACCGCACCAGGAACTTGCCGCCGCTGTGGGCCTGCATGCCTAACAATCCTTCGCGCGGGATCTTCGGATCGGTCTCGGTGAAATCCAGCGCCGCCACGCCGTTGATCCACGAACGGATGCGCGGGCCTTCGCAGAGAATCCGGTACTCGTTCCAGTCCCAATCCTTGGCCACGGCCTTGAGTGCCGCGGGATCGACCGCGCCGGCGATCTTTTTGTTGCGACGATGTTCATCGTATAAATCGCCCCAGTAGCCGATGCCGGCATCGACCTGATAGCCGCTCATGGCGCCGCCACCGGCGCGCAGGCTGCGGACCTGCATGCCGGAGTTGATGAATCCATCGCCTTTCTCCATCTTCACCTTGAAGCGCAGGTCGAAGTTGCCGTAGGTGGCGGCGGAGGACAGGAAGCTGTTATGATTGAGTGTTTCCGTCATCAAGCCGCCGGTGATGGCGCCGTCCTCGACGCGCCACCATTTTTCATCGCCGGGCGGAACCACCCAGCCGGCGAGGGTTTTGCCATCGAAGATCGGCTCCTGCCCGGCTTGCGCGGCAAGCAGGAGGATGGGGAAGAGTAGAATGGATTTCATGGGAAGGGTAATTTGGAGAGGAATCAAACTTCGAAATCGAACACCGCCACCCGTTCCAAGCAGGGAATCACGATGTCTTTGACCCGCTCGTGTTCGGGATTGGGCAGGTAGGCATCGCGGCTGGCCGCCGTGTCGAAGCTCATGATGAAGCCGTGGGTGAAGCCATCGTTGAGACCTTCCCCGCTTTCATAGGGACCGTGCTCCATGGCGAGCAAGCCGGGTATCTTGCCGATCATGCCTTTCATTTCCTGAAAGCAGGTGTCGATTTGCGCGGCGCTCACGCCGTCCTTGAATTGAAACATGCCGAAGTGTCTGACCATGATGAGGGTTGTGGTGGGTGATGGATTGCAGGATAATTACCCACCTAATACGCTTCCGGTCCGGAAGTTTATCATGCGGAAAGGCCAAGGGTTGACAGCAGTAGGCACTGTTTTAGGGTGACGGGAGTGAAATACAAAGAATATGCACTGTGGACACGGGCTGCGGCCCCGAAGCCGGTGTTGCGCCAGGTGGCGCGGCCCGGGCGGGAGGGAGGCTTTGCCTTGGTCGTGACGATCCTGTTGATGGTGTTGCTGGCGGTGGTGGCGGTGGGTTTGTTAGGACTGGCGGCGGTGGCGTTTCGCTCCACCCGGCTGGTGGATTCGAAACGTGAGGCGGAGGCCAACGCGCGCATGGCCATGATGATGGCCTTGGGCGAGTTGCAGCAAGCGATGGGGCCGGACCAGCGCGTGTCGGCGCGGGCCTCGGCCGTGGTGGCGGATGCGCGGCAACCGCATTTGCTCGGTGTCTGGCGCGGCTGGCGCTGGCAACCGGCGTTGGCAGGGCGGCCGGACTACCCGGGAAAGAGCGCGAAGTTCGATCGCTGGCTGGCATCGGCCGCACAGCCCGCGGACCTGGTGGATCCGGCCTATCCTTCGCGGGATGCCAGCGGGGTGTGGCTGGTGGATCCCGCCGCCGCGCCGCTGCCTGCGGGCGCATCGAGCCTGCAACCATCTAACGGCGTGAAAGCCGGCCTGGTCACCGTGGCTTCCAGCGCCTCGGCAGGCGGGATGTCGTGGGCGGTGTTTGATGAAAGCTGCAAGGCGCCGGTGGATTTGGAGCCGGGCGCCACGAGGGACAAGGCCTTTCGAGTGGGAATGCGCGGCGCGCCAGAGCGGGCGCGGCCGGATGCGCTGGCAGCGGACCTGGCGGCGTTGAAGACTCCCCGCAACGTGATCACGCTGGATACCGCGGCGTTGCAGAGCGGCGTCAAGGGTTTGCCGGAAGTCCGCGGGCGGATCCATGATTTCGGGGTCGGATCGCTCGGCGTGCTGGCCAATGCGGCCGCTGGCGGGCTGAAGATTGATCTAACAACCTTGTTCGAGTCCGTGCAAACCATGACGGCCACCCTGGGCGAGAAGCAGCCGTATTTTGGCCTTTCTGCGGATGTGAATGGCGTGCCGCAGTGGGAATATCTTCGTGCGCACTACGGCAAGTACAGGAAACTAACCGGTTCCGCGTCCGGCCGCGCCAGCTACACGCCTCCGGCGCTGGAAATCACGCCGTCAGACGTCGGCGAGCAACGCATTCCCGTCGATGAGCGCTTGTTGCCGGTGATCGCCAAAATGCAGATTCTTTTTTCGGTGGTCGGCCACTACAACCACCTTGGAGGACGCATCAATTTCTTCGACCAATACGGCACGCCGCCCGGCAATACCAAATATGCCGCGCCCCATCTGGTGTATGATCCTGTGGTCACCTTGTGGAATCCCTATGACGTGTCGCTCGATCTCAGCACCCTGCGCATCCGGGTGTGGGATCCGCCGGTGGGTTTCCAGGTGAAGAAGAACAACGATTGGCTGCGTGATGAATTCGCGGCCGGGGAGTTTCACGGCCTGGCGAGATTCCAGATTCAGAACGAACGAAATCCCGCCGCGCGCCGCTTTTTCACCCTCCACCTGCGAGGAGCTGATAGTGTCGGATCACCCAGCGCGCGCCTCACCTTGCTGCCCGGCGAGGTGAAGGTCTTCTCACCGTGGGTCGAATACAACTGGAACTGGGCCATGGAAATCGCCGGCGGATATTCTCCCCGCTCGTTCTTTGACTGGAATGCCGGAACCAACATGGGAAACATCGACAACCGCAACAAGGACCCGATGGGCATCGAGTCCATCCCCGGCTGGGACACCCGCGCCGGCTTGCAGGTGGACCACATCAGCTATGGCAGCCGCCCGATCGCCACCCGTTACGATTTCGAACAACAGCACGGCATGGACGGCGGCTGGCTGTGCATCAAGCTCGACGACACGTTCACCGTCAACGCCAAGGCTCTCCGCACCCAGCCACCCGGCACGGAGCCTGACTTCGGGGTGGACTTGTTAGCCGCCGTCAACCCGGACGTGACCACCGACATCCTGCGCGGCATCGATTTCAGATTCAGCGATGTGACCCAGGAAGTCAGCGCCACGCCGAAAAATCCGGTGATCCAGCGCACCTTCCGCATGCGCGACATTCTCCAAACGCCGGATGACACTTCGCCCGGCGGCAAGACGCCGTTCGCCGTGCTGACCATGACCGCCAGGACCACCGTCGATCCCGCCGATCTATCAAAAGCCTGGCTCTATCAAAACCCGGTGGTCGAGGGCGTAAGCCAGGACACGAGAACCCTCGGCGTGGCGCATCAAAGTTATGATCTCCGCTTCGAGGAAGTGCAGGATTTCAACACGTTTCCAGGAATCGAAATCGACGGTAAAACCAACCGCGGGTTTTTTGGCGCCAGCGCCACCGCCAACCGCGGCGTCTCCTCGGTGCCGATGTTCCGGGTGCCGCGGGTGCCCGCCACCTCGCTTGGCGATTTGATCCCCGCCAATCTCATCTCCTCCACCCGCCAGCCGCGCGTCAATTTCCCGTTTGGCAATTCCTGGGCGCATCCGCTCGTCCCTTCCACCACGATCAGCCAGAGCACGAGTGGCGGCGGAACCATGGTGGACCATGGCTATCTGCTCAACGACAGCCTCTGGGACCGCTTCTACTTCTCCACCGTGTGCGCCTACACCACCGATCTTTTCACTCCCAAGCGCACCCGCCTTGGAATCCTTGACGATCTCTTCGCCGGAAAACGCAGCGCCCCGCCCCTGAACCGCCGCATCGTCGCCGCCCCTGATAACCGCCCGGCTTCCAAACGCGCCGCCACGATCCACGCGCTCGCCGACAAGACCCTCAGTCAAACCTTGGCCGGCGAGCTGCTCGTCAGCGGCTCCTTCAATCTGAACTCCGATTCCGTGGAAGCTTGGCGCGCCGTGCTTTCCTCGCTGCGCGACGAGGCCGTGCTCGGCTGGGCCGCGCGTGAGTTTCCCTCCACCGCCAAGACCGCATTCACCCGCACCGGTGCCCCGCTCGCCGGCGATGCCGACCGGCCCGGCGACGGCACTTCATTCAACCTAACGGGTCAAATCCGCTGGGCCGGTTTCCGCGCCCTCTCCGATGTCCAGATCACGTCCCTGGCGGAATCCATCGTCCGCCAGATTCGCAAGCGCGGCCAGGTCGACAAGGCTCCGCTGCTCAGCAACGCCGAGTTCGTCAACCGCCGCATCGGGCCCGCCACCGGCCTGCACGTCCTGCGCGGACTGCTCCAGACCGCCATCGATGAAACAACCATCAACACTCCCTATCATCGCAAGGACCTCAAGGAACCTAACGATTCCAAAGCGGCCTCCTTTGCGGCCATCCCCGCGGCCAAAGTCGCCGGCGTCAAAACCCAGCAGGCGATGGACGGGCTCACCGGCGAGGGCTCACCCTCGTTCCTCACCCAGGGGGACATCCTGATGCCGCTGGCCGCCGTGATGACCGTGCGTGGCGATACCTTCCGCATTCGTTCCTATGGCGAGTCCCGCGACTCCAGCGGCAAGGTTCTAGCCCGCGCCCGCGCCGAAACCATCGTCCAGCGGCTTCCCGGCTACCTCGATCCCGCCGATCTCCCGCAGACCGCTCCTGGCGACCTCACCAGCCCGGCCAATCAGCGCTTCGGCCGCCGTTTCGTCGTCACCTCCTTCCGCTGGCTGGAGCCTGATGAAGCGTGAGATGGTTGAGAGTTGAGAGAAACACACCCCTAACTTTACCCTTCAGTTTTCCCATCAATGTCCATCTGCGGTTCCTCTTGCTCAATACAATTTCTCTTTCCAGCATCACTCCTCCCTTCGCTAGATTTCCTCATGATCCGCATCCTCCTTTCATTTGCCGCCCTGTGGGTGGCGGCATCGACTCCCTTCGCCGTCGCCCAAGCTCCTGCCGGAACCACCCGCGTTGATCTACGCTTGCTGGCATTTGCCCCGCCCCAGGATTCGGGGGAGCTTTTTGTCCACGATCCCGCGGCCAAAGACGATGCCGTGGGGGTCGCCGTCCGCCTCAAGAGTTATCTGAATCACGAAAACCACACGCTCGTCCTCCTCGCGCGCGAGTTGGTATTTTCCGCCAGCGCGCAGCGGACCAGCCTCACCCAACCCGGAGCGCAATTGGCCCGAGTCACCCTGCCTGCCGGTAAACGCGAGCTGATCCTGTTGTTTCTGCCGCGGACCCAGGACAGCGGCGTCGGCTGGCAGGTGCTCCCCATCGATGATTCAGTGCGCGGCTTTCCACCCGGTTCCATCCAGATCCTCAACCTCAGCGCCAGCCCCGTCCGCATTCAGTTGCAGGAGAGCGACTTCGATTTCAAAAGCGGTGAATCCAAGCTCATTGCCGATCCTCCGGTCGGCCGCAATCAGCATTCCGCCATGACCGCCCATGCCTTTGTCGAAGGGGAATGGCGCCGCATCGGTGCCGGCCTCTGGCCCCATCCGGGCCGCAAACGCACCGTCCAAGTCCTGTTTGACGAGCCCGCCAGCGGCCAGGTCCAGCTGCGCGGCTTCCGCGATGTAGTGGAAAAAAACGTCCCCGCCGCGCCCAAGCCGTGATGGGTATCGCGCCCCCTCGCAGCGTCTTCTGCCAGTGGGCCGGCGGTGGGAAATCTTTGGGGGATTGCCCGCCAGCTCATGAGTGAACTCGAAGGCACCCTTGTGTCCGCGCCGGCTTTGGTTTCCACTCCGCGCGTGACCGCTTCCGCCATCAAATCCTGCGTGCTGGCCGCCCGCCCGAAGACCCTGCCCGCGGCGATCGTGCCGGTGTGGGCGGGCTGCGTGCTGGCATGGAAACTCGGCGGGGCCTTCGACCTCTGGCTGGCGCTATGCACGCTCTGTGGGGCAATCTCGATTCAGATTGCGACAAACTTTTTCAACGATGCCATCGATGCGAAAAAAGGCGCGGACACCGCACGGCGGCTCGGGCCGGTGCGGGTCACCGCCTCCGGGATGATGCGGCCGCAGACGGTGATGGGCATCGCGGCGGCATTTCTAGCAGTGGCGCTGGTTTGCGGGGTGTTCCTCTATCAGGCGCGCGGCTGGCCAATCATCGCGATCGGAATTCCCTCGTTGTTTCTCGCCTATGGCTACACCGGCGGACCGTTTCCTCTCGCCTACCGCGGCATGGGCGAGTTGTTCGTAATCGCTTTTTTCGGCATGGTGGCGGTGGCGGGAACGGTGTTTATCCAAACCGGCGGGTGGCCGCTCGAGGCGCTTTTGTTAGGCGCGCAGACCGGCCTGCTCTCGGCGGTGCTCATTTCAATCAACAATTTCCGCGACCGCGAGGAGGACTCGACCACCGGAAAACGCACCTTGGCAGTGCGCTTCGGGCCCAAAATTGCGGCGGCAACGATCTGGCTGGAGATCAAGATCGCGGCCTTCGCCGGACTTGCCTGGATGGCGTTCGGCCAGCCATCGCTGATGTTTGCGAGCATCCCGGTATTGTTCATCGGCATGCGGATCATCTGGGGGGTGCTGACCCTGCCGCCCGGCCCGGCCTGCAACCGCCTGCTGGCGTTGGGCGGCGTGCAATTGATTCTCTTCGCCACGATTTTTCATCTGGCGGCCACCATCCCGTGAGCGTTGAATGAAACACCGATGCCAACAACCGAACCAAAACCAATGATCTCGCGCTACCGCCTCAAGGCGCGCGGATTGCTCAACTCCATCTCCAGACGGCGCGAATTCGACGGCGTGTTGATCCAGATCGATGGCGGCTTCGGCTGCATCCACCCGTGGCCGGAGCTGGGCGATCCTCCACTCGCAAAATGCCTGGCGGATCTGGCGGGCGCGCGCCGTTGGCCGATCGTGCGGCGGGCGATCCGCTGTGTGGAGTTAGATCGGGTGGCCCGGGTTTTCGATCACTCGCTGTTCGAGGACATGGAGGTGCCGGAAAGCCACGCGACTCTCGCAAAGGGGAACGTCGCGGATGTGGCGCTCGCGGTGGAGGGCGGGTTCTCAACGGTGAAACTCAAGACCGGTCGCGATCCGGCGGCCGAGGCGAAATTCCTCGATGAGATGGCGTCGGAGTTCCCACTGTTGCGTTGGCGTTTGGATTTCAACGAATCGCTCACCCCGGAAACGGCGGCGGAGTTTCTGCTGGGTCTCGCGGAAAAAACACGGGCCGCCATCGAGTTTGTGGAGGACCCGTGTCCGTATTCGGATTCCGCGTGGACCGGCCTGCACCGCGCGACTCGGGTGAAACTCGCCGTGGACCGCGAGGCCGCACCGCTCAGCGCGGCGGCGCAGGTGATGGTGATCAAACCCGCCATCGACGAACCATTTTTGTTAGGCGAAGCCGCCATCCGGAACCAGCAGCGGGTCGTTCTGACCAGTTACATGGATCATCCCGTGGGCCAGACCTTCGCCGCGTGGGAGGCCGCGCGACTCGAGCTGCAATTCCCGGGCTTGGTCGGCCAGTGCGGATTGCAGACCCACCACCTGTTCGAGCCCGATGCGTTCAGTGAAATGCTCGGCCCATGGTCGCCCGTCTTCCAGATACCCGCAGGCAAGGGCCTGGGCTTCGATGACCTGCTGGACGCGCTGCCATGGACACGTCTCTACTAACATCCTCCGCGTTCTGGAACGATCCCATGCCATGCGCGGCGGGGACTTTTCCCGGAATCGTCCCCGATCTGCCGGAACTGGCCGGACACGTGCTGTTCGAATCATCCGGCAGCTTCGGCCGGCCAAAGTGGATCGCTCTATCAAAAGTCGCGCTGCGGTTGTCCGCCGCGGCGGTCAACCGCCATCTGGACGTCACAGAATCGTCCTGCTGGGGCCTTGCTTTGCCGCCCCACCACGTCGGTGGATTCGGCGTGGCGGCCCGGGCGCTTGAGGCCGGTTGTGCCTTTCACGAGTTTCGCCACCGCTGGGACGCGGTCGTCTTTGGGGAATGGTTGGCGCAAAACCTCGTCACGCACAGCTCCCTGGTGCCCACCCAGGTCCACGATCTGGTGGCGGCCAGCGTGACCGCACCATCTGCGCTGCGCGCCATCGTCGTCGGAGGCGGACACCTCGACGCCGGGACCGGCCAGGCGGCGCGCGACCTCGGCTGGCCGGTGCTCGCGAGTTATGGCATGACCGAAGCCGGCTCGCAGATCGCCACCCAGGGATTTTCCATGTTGGAAACAGTCTATCAATCCGCGCCGATCCCCTTGCTGCCTCTCTGGCGGGCGGAAATTTGCCCGGATCAAACGCTTCGCCTCGCGGGACCAGCTTTGTTTTCCGGAACGCTCGTCAGGAAAAACGAGGCGTGGGTCTTCAATCCGAGATTTTCGGAATGGCATCAAACGCAGGACCGGGTGGCGCTGGCAAACGACTCTCTAACTCCCCTTGGCCGCGCCGACCACCTCGTCAAGGTGCTTGGCGAAATCGTCGATCCGGAAGCCATCGAGCGCGAACTCGCCGCTCTATCAAACCACCAGCTTCCGCCCGGCTCATTCGCCGTCGTCGCCATCCCCGACGCCCGCGCGCAGCACGCGCTGATACCGGTGTTTGATGCCTCCCTAGACCCGGACCTCATCGCCGCGCTCCTGACCACCTACGCGCGGCAGGCTCCGGGTTTCCGAAAACTACAGCCCGCGGTCAGGCTCGAAGCCTTTCCCCGCAGCCCGCTGGAAAAACCGCGGCGGGCGGAGATATTGGCGGCGATCCGCAGTTCCAAGCAGCCCGGCATCTAAGGATGCAGGGCTGAATAAAAGGACAGTCCCTTTACCAGAGATTTAGCTTGCAGTTGCATTTTCGGGGGATAGACTTCCCTCATTATGAGACGTGCCCGTTGGATTGTGCCTGGAAATGCAGCATCGGAGAGGCCGATGTTGTATCACTGCATCAGCCGGGTGGTGGACCGGCGGCTGGTCTTCAAGGTGGATGAGAAGGAGAAGCTGCGGATGTTTATGCGGATGTATGAGAACTTTTCAGGTTGCCGGGTGCTGGCTTACTGCTTCATGTGCAACCACATCCACCTGCTAGTTGAGGTGACACGGATGCCGGAGGGCGGACTGTCGGACGAGGAATTGCTGGGGCGGTTGGGGGCGATTTACCACGAGGCGCAGGTGGCGCAGGTGGC
>CAMBPB010000065.1 GCA_945869465.1 Prosthecobacter debontii | reverse complement strand
CAAACGCAAAGCGCCGGTCCACCACGCGGCTAACGCAATGGTAAATCGCCGGCTTCGCCGCCGAAGCCTTCCACGGAACAATGAATCGTTTGCTGCTCACTCCTCGAGTCCTATCTCCCTGAATCAATTTGGCGAGAACTTTCTCTGCTTTTTGTCTGGGATTTTGCATAGTTGTCTGGGATTTTGAATTGAGAATCTGACTAGACACGCGAGGTCCTGGATTCAGAGCAATGTGCGGGTCCAACCAGCCCCTCGCCAATCACCCTCACAGAAAGTCAGGTTTCTCCTTGAGAAACGGCCCAAAAAGTGGTCGAAGGGTGCAGGCTGGTAAAGATAATCAACAAGGGTGAAATTTTTTCAGCTTTTTTGAGTGTATCCCCCTATTTGACCCACCCCTTGTGATAAAAATAAGCAAATTCTTACCTCCGACCTCTTTCAAATGGGCTTTTTCTACCGCAAATCCGTCAACTTTGGGCCGTTCCGGGTCAACCTGAGCAAATCGGGCCTCGGCTATTCGGTCGGCGGCAAGGGATTCCGCGTCGGCACGAGTGCCCGTGGTCGCCGCTACTCCGCCTTCAGCATCCCCGGCACTGGCGTGGGCTACCGTGGCAGCGGCTGCCTGATCCTGCTCGCCTCCATCCCTGCCTCGCTTGCATTCACTCACTGGATCGCCACCTCCCTATCATGAACCTCACCTGGAAACGCACCCTCCGCACACCCTCGTCCGAGCGCTTTCTCGCTCTCCGCGATGGCAAGGACCTTGCCGCCGTGGATCTCCACTACCTCGCCAATGGCACCGTCGCCGGCACGGTGATCATCCTCAAAGGCTCGGGCCTCGACGAATCGAATATCGAGCAGTTGCTCAGCGCCCTCGACGACGAGTTCCTCCCCGATGTGGACCTTGAGCACGGCAACCTCACCTACACCGTCGTCCTCGGCGAGGTGCTGGGGAACTGGGAGGCGCAAGAAAACTAGACCCATGTCAAATCAACGCTACTCCGTCACGCTGCATCCCATAAGGACACTCCTAACTTCGGCGAATTCGGGTGCGATCACCATCCCAGAGACTCGGTGCCCGTCTTTTTGGAACCCGATGAAGTTGCGCAACCTCCTCGACTCGGTTTGTCAGGTCTGCTCCGTGGGTTTCCTCATCGCGTGGCGCAATCTTACGGTGAAGCTCAAGGACGGCACGCCCTCAGCCGGTAAATGCATGACCCACCAAGTTGTGGCCTCAACATGATCGTCTACCTCGCCAACAAGACTCAGTTCAGGGAAGACATCCTCTCCAATCGGATCGAGGAGATCGTCCACGAGTCGTTCCAAGGCGCTCTGGGGAAATCTGTTGGAGCCAGCGAACTGTCCGCTTGGAAAAACTCCCTCAGGCACATGGACACCGTGTTAGAGGACGCCGAGATTCCTAACAACGCAGGAGTCGCAATCGAGTTCAACATCCCGCAAACCGGCAAACGTGTCGATTTCATCATCACCGGCACCCGTGAAGACCGCCAACGCACGGCGGTGATCGTCGAGCTGAAGCAATGGCAGGAGGCCAAGGCCACCACCAAAGATGCCATCGTCAGCACCTTTGTCGGCGGCCGTGAGCGGGAGGTGAACCACCCGTCCTATCAAGCTTGGTCCTACGCCATGCTGATCGAGGACTTCAATGAAACCGTCCGCGAGGATCCGATCCACCTCCGGCCCTGCGCCTATCTGCACAACTGCGCCTCCGGAGCGATGATCCACGCACCGTTTTACGCTGAGCACACCAAGCTCGCCCCCGCGTTCCTCCGCGACGATGCAAAGAAGCTCCGGGAGTTTATCAAGGCCCACGTCAAATATGGCGATGATGGGGAAGCCATGTATCGCATTCGCGACGGAAAGATCCGGCCGTCCAAAGGTCTGGCGGATCACCTGGCTTCCCTCATGCAGGGGAACCGCGAATTCTACCTGATCGACGAGCAGAAAACCGTTTACGAAACCGCGCTGCACCTCGCCATCACCTCCACACCGAAAAACAAGAACGTCCTGCTCGTCAATGGCGGCCCGGGCACCGGCAAGACGGTGGTCGCCATCAACCTGCTCGTCGAGCTGACCAACCGCGAGATGGTTTCCCAATACGTCACCAAGAACAGCGCTCCCCGCGCCGTCTATGAGAACAAGCTAACCGGTACGCTCAAGAAATCCCGCATTTCCAATCTCTTCGTCGGTTCCGGTGCCTTCACCGCCACTCCGTCCAATACCTTCCAGGGACTCATCGTCGATGAAGCCCATCGCCTGAACGAGAAATCAGGGCTCTTCAGCAATCTTGGTGAAAACCAGATCAAGGAGCTCATCGATGCCTCCACCTTCACCGTCTTCTTTCTCGATGAGGACCAGCGGATCCACTGGAAGGACATTGGCGGAAAAACCCAGATCCGTGAATGGGCGGAATCCCTCGGGGCCACGGTCACCGAAATGGATCTCGAATCCCAGTTTCGCTGCAATGGCTCCGATGGATACCTCGCATGGCTCGACCGCGTGCTCCAAGTCAGGGAAACCGCCAACACCACGCTGGAGGGCGCGAACTACGAGTTCAAGGTCTGCGAATCCGCCACGGAGCTGAAAGAACTCATCTACCAGCGGAACAACCTGAACAATCGGGCCCGGATGGTCGCTGGTTATTGCTGGGACTGGCTGAGCCGGAAAACGAAATCCAATCCCGTCCCACGGGACTACGACATCAAACTCGACGGTGGCGACTTCAAGGCGAAGTGGAACCTCAACGAAGACGGCTCGCTGTGGATCGTGAAACGGGATTCCGTGTCAGAAGTCGGCTGCATCCACACCTGCCAGGGACTGGAGCTCGACTACGTGGGCGTGATCATCGGTCCCGATCTCGTGGTCCGTAACGGCGTGGTCACCACCGACGCGGCAAAACGCTCGGGCGGGGATTCCTCCATCAAGGGCTACAAAGGCCTGCTGAAGACGAACCCGGCCGCTGCCCGCGAGAAAGCCGACCTCATCATCAAGAACACCTACCGCACCCTGATGACCCGGGGAACCAAAGGCTGTTACGTCTACTCCACCGATCCCGAGACAAAACTCTATCTCCAAACGCAAGGAGCCGGTGCCCTCCTGCCTGCATTCGAGGAAGCCGAAATCCCCAAAACGCATTCAGCCTACCCATTCCGCATCCTTTCGCTCGAAGAAGCGGCCGATTGTCCCAATGCCGTGCCAGTCTTAGATCTCAAGATCGCGGCAGGAGACTTCAGCAAGGAACAGTGGCTGGAGGATTGTCGATACGCCGAACTCCCCGACCACTTCACCGCCAAACCCGGTTTCTTCCTCGCCCAAGTCGTCGGCGAGTCGATGAACCGCCGCATCCCCAACGGCTCATGGTGCCTCTTTCGCGAACCGTCAGACGGATCAAGAAACGGCAAAGTCGTCATCGTGCAGAGCCGAGATATCCAAGATCCGGACACCAATGGGCAATACACCGTGAAGATCTATCGAAGCGAGAAGACCGAAACGGAAGACTCTTGGTCTCATCGCGGTATCCGTCTCGAACCGGATTCGATGGATCACAATTTCATGCCAATAGTCCTCAGCTCTGACACCATGAATGACCTCCGCGTGGTCGGAGAATTTGTTGGGATCATCAGCTAGCAAGAAAACGACCATGTCCAACATCGCCCACTACCACAAAATATTTATCTCTATCAGATAAACCATCCGCCTGATGGCCGAGATCGACCAAGTCATCGAAACCCACGGCGGCTGTTTGCCGTCACGCGCTCGGCGTTGTGGGAGCGGATCGACCTGCTGGCTTTATTTAAATCCTATGGGACAGCATCCGGGCGAATGAAAGTGATCGGAGCACTCAACACCGCCTGGTTGCCGGGATTTGAGCCTATCAGAACATGATCTCATGGGACAGCATCGCCGCGTAATCCATAGGATATATCAACCTCCCGTAAAAAATACTCGCAATCGGCACTCCGCTAAAAACCTCTCGACGCCTCGCAAAATCAAGGCTCAGGACTCGTCACCTCCAGCCTGTGGGACGGCAGTGAAAAAGAACCATTCAGGGGCGGTGACGCAATCGCGCGTGGGCAAGTGTCACGCCAGCACAATCGGAGTGCCTCGGCATTTTTTGCTTGGGCCTTTTTTTCATTGGACAGGGGCTATGTCAACCCGGTGATGCCGCGACTCATTATTTGTAATGGAAATCCTCAATGTCTGCACTTGATGGTGGTTGACCGCATGCGCAAAACCCGCAAGAATCTGGTCCCGCGCGCGGTAATCATCCGCGAATGGCGGACGCGTTCCTGCGAATTAGCGTCGCTGTTGCATTAAAAATCAAGTCTCACAATCAAATGAATCTGAAGTCGATAAAAACGAGTGCGCGAGGTGTCTCGCTGTTGATGGCTGTGATCCCACTGCTGGTGCCGATGGCGCATGCTGCAGAACTTGAATTGCAAAAAGATGCCCGCGTCGTGCTGTTGGGTAATGGGCTGGGATCGCGCATGCTGCACTTCGGGCATTTCGAGACCGAGATGCATCGTCGCTATCCCGACAATCATCTGGTGATCCGCAACCTGTGCGATGAAGGCGATACGCCCGCTTTTCGTCCCAACGCCGGGCGCAAGAACCCGTGGGCTTTTCCCGGTGGGGAAAAATTCCGCACCTTGGTGGAGGCCAATGACAATTGGGGCGGCAATTCCGGCGACGGCAGCTACCCGCAGCCCGATGCCTGGTTGAAACAATTGAAGCCGGACATCATCGTCGCGTTTTTTGGATTTAATGAATCGTTCGAAGGCCCGCTGGGATTGCCCAACTTCAAAGCAGAGCTTGAGGCATTCGTCACGCACACGTTGAATCAGAAATACAATGACAAGAATCCGCCCAAGCTAGCGCTGGTTTCGCCCACGGCATTTCAGGATGTGTCTGCGCTCTACGGCACTCCCAACGGTTACACGCAGAACGCGAATCTGGCGTTGTATTCCAAGGCGATCGAAGATGTGGCTGCGGCGCATCAGTTGACTTTCGTGAACCTTTTCGCCCCCACCAGTGCATGGTTCTCCAAGGGCAGCAAACCGCTGACCCGCGACGGGGCTTTGCTGACGGACGAGGGTTATGCGAAGCTCGCTCCGCTGCTGGCTGATCAGCTTTTCGGTGCCCGCAAGCCGGTGTCGAAGGCAAGCGCGGCCGACCTCAAAAAGGCGGTCGATGACTTTGTCTGGATGTGGCTGAGTTATTACAAAATCCCCAATGGCGTGCACGTTTATGGAAGGCGGCGCGATCCGTTTGGTTCGCAAAACTACCCTCCGGAATTGCGCAAGTTGGAGCAGATGGCGAACATCCGCGAGCAGGCGATTTGGGCGATTGCGGCAGGCGGAAAATTTGATGTCGCTGCTGCAGACGCCAAGACGGAGGCACTTCCGTCCATCGGCGAAGCGAACAAGAACAGCAAGTATCTTTCCAGCGATGAGTCGTTAAAAACCCTAGCAGTTCCCGAAGGCTATAAAATCGAAGTGTTTGCCGATGAAAGCAAGTTTCCGGATCTGGCGAATCCCGTTCAGTTGTCCTTCGACAACAAAGGTCGTCTGTGGGTGGCGACGATGCCGATTTATCCGCATTATCGGCCTGGCGATCCGATGCCGAACGACAAGCTGCTCATTTTGGAAGACACCAATAACGACGGTCGCGCGGACAAACAGACCGTCTTTGCTGATCGACTGCATCTGCCGATGGGCTTTGAGTTTTCGCACGACGGTGTTTATGTAGCGCAGGGGAATTCGTTGATCTTTTTGAAGGACACCAATGGCGACGACAAAGCGGATGTGCGTGACATCGTGATGAGTGGTTTTGACGACCACGACACCCATCATGCGATCTCTGCATTTTGTGCCGATCCTTCTGGAGCGATACTGATGGCCGAGGGCACGTTTTTACGCAGTCACGTGGAGACTGCTTATGGGCCGATCCGCAGTTCCAACGGCGGATTTTTTCGATATAATCCGGAACGCCGTCACCTCGAGAGGACCGTGCGGCTTTCCATTCCCAATCCCTGGGGCACTGCCTTTGATCACTGGGGTCAGGATTTCTTTTCCGACACCTCGGACCCGCCTGTACGCTGGATGCTTCAGGGGTCGGTGCAGGTGCCCTTGGGCAGCTTCAATCCGACGCCACCGAATTTGCTGTCGGTGCAAGTTCGCCCCACGGCAGGACTGGAATTCATCTCCAGCCGCCATTTCCCGGATGAGGTGCAGGGCGATTTATTAATCAACAACACCATCGGTTTTCAAGGAACCAAACAACACACGATGAAGGATGACGGCACCGGTTACGTCAGCACCTTTCGTCAGGATTTGGTGAAAGGCTCAGATCCTAATTTCCGACCAGTGGACATGGAATTCGCGCCGGATGGTTCGTTGTATCTCGTTGATTGGCACAATGCCCTGATCGGCCACATGCAGCACAGCGCGCGCGATCCGAACCGCGACCACACCCATGGTCGAATTTTCCGCATCACTTATCCGTCCCGTCCGCTGGTGAAACCTGCCAGAGTCGCCGGTGCCTCCATTGACGAGTTGTGCAAAAATCTTGAACTCCCCGAGTACCGCACCCGCTATCGCACCCGCCGCGAACTGCGCGGCAGAAACGATACGGAAGTTGTGGCAGGCGTGAAAAAGTGGGTCCAGAGTTTGGATAAATCCGCTGTGAACTACGAGCATAACTTGGTCGAAGCCCTCTGGGTTCTGTGGGGAAACAATCAACTGAGCGAGCCTCTAGTGCGTACTCTTCTCCAGGCAAAAGACCCTCATGCCCGTGCAGCCGCTGTTCGGGCCCTTCGTTACAACGGCCATTTGATCGCCAATCAAACTGAGCTGCTGAAGACTGCCGCTGCCGATGAAAATGGTCGCGTGAGACTGGAATCCATCGTCGCTGCATCCTGGCTGGAAAATGCCGCTGGGCGCAGTGTGTTGGAGGCCGCCGCAGCCTACAAGGGAGGCAATGGCGACCCGATGGACAAATGGATCGCTCCTGTTTACAAAACCGCATCGGCCTATTTGACTGGCCAGCAGATCAAGGCTGAGCCGCCGCCGGTGTTCGAAACGCATTTGACCGGTGCGGCGAAGGAGCAATTCCTCCGCGGGTCACAGGTGTATCTGCGCGATGGCCATTGCGGCACCTGCCATCAGAAGGACGGCAACGGGCTGCCCGAGGCGCAGTTCCCGCCGCTGGCCGGCAGTGAGTGGGTGCAGGGCGACCAAACCCGCCTGATCCGCATTGCCCTGCATGGACTTGTGGGGCCGATCGAAGTCAAGGGTGTCAAATATACCGGGGCTGTGCCGATGACACCGTTCAAGTTTCTCAGCGATGAGGAATTGGCTGACGTTCTGACTTTCACGCGCAATGCATTTGGCAACAAAGCCGATCCTGTCGCGCCACAAGCGGTGCAGAAAGTCCGTGCGGCAACCAAAAACCAGCCGAGCTTCTATCAGGTTTCAGATCTGCTCAAGTAGGATTCACCAGCGTTGTATCGCTATTAAATTATAATTATAACTACTGACTGCAAGGAATTTGCTTTCTGCGGAAGGCCCCTGAAAGAGCCATTGGGTCGGACCGGCCTGCCTGTGGTAGCCTTCTTGGCCTGCGTAGCTTCAGCGAAGTAGGCGGCGCAGACTGGAGAGCGGGAAAATGGGGGGGGCCCCACTGCGGACCGCCGCTGCTCGGTCCGGAGTTCAAACTTTAGCTTGCCTCTTCGAGAGCACGGTAAACGCCCAAGACGAAGACAACCACCCGATTCACATCACCCCGGGGCCGCCACCTGAAAGCACCGCCCGCTTGGGAACTCCGACCCGCGATCCACCTCATCGCCCTGCCCTACCTTCGCCGAAAGTCCGGCAGTGTCGGCCTCGTATTGCGCCGCTACTATGAACCACATCCTTGTTGCCGCTGCCGCTGCCGTTGCCATCGCCGCCGCACCCTTTGCCCGCGCCGAGCCGCCGGACACCAGCGGGCCGGGCTGGAGCGCCCTGTTCAAAGCGGATTATTCCGACGCCGAAAAACCGGAGGGCGTTTGGACGGTCGTTGATGGCGCGCTGACCGCCAGCGCCGACCAATGCATCTGGACCAAGACCGCGCACGCCGACTTCCTGTTGGATCTGGAATTCAAAAACGCCCCCGGCACGAACAGCGGAGTGATCGTTTATTGCAGCGACCCAAAGAACTGGATTCCGAATTCGGTGGAAATCCAGATTGCCGACGATTTTTCCGACAAGTGGGGCAAAGCCCAGGCGGACTTCCGATGCGGCGCGGTTTTCGGCCACGTGCCGCCATCCGCCCGCCTGGTCAAGCCGCCGGGGGAATGGAACAAGATGACCATCGAAGCCCGCGGACAGCAGCTCAAGGTGTGGCTCAACGGCACCCTAGCCTCGGAAATGGACATGGCGAAATGGACGTCTGCCACAAAGAATCCCGATGGCTCCAACATTCCCGCGTGGCTCAGCACACCCCTCGCCGGGATGCCGACCAAGGGCCGCATCGGCTTTCAAGGCAAACACGGCGATGCCACCATCTGGTTCCGCAACATCCGCATCAAGCCAATCGAAAAGTGACTTTCCGCGGCAGCCCGTTGAAAAACGGCAGAATCCGCGTAGCCACCGCACCTTCGTTGCCGGAATTCATGATTCCCGTCGCTCGACATCCGGAGCCGGGATGTCAGGGTGAACCATGAGCGACATGCCCGAGAGCCATCTTGCGGAACTGGAATGCGCCGGAGTCCACGCACGCAGTCCGTCAGCCGCAAAAATCTCGCTGTTTCGCTCGCTGTTTCGTGGCCGGGAGGATGTCTATCCGCGGCGTTTCGAGAGCCGGAAGACCGGCCGCGCCGGTTACGCCCCGGCCTGCGGCAATGAATGGGTGCGCGGCATCTGCGAGAAGCCGCGGATCAAATGCGGCGATTGCCCGCACCGCGCGTTCCTGCCCGTGACCGATCAAGTCATCCGCTGGCATCTTTCAGGCAGGGACGCGGCGGGCCAGGACTTCGTCGCCGGTGTCTATCCGATGCTCGCCGACGAAACCTGTTACTTCCTCGCCATGGATTTCGACAAGGACTCGTGGCGGGACGACGTGCTCGCAGTGATGGAAACCTGCCAGCATCTGCAAATCCCCGCCGCGCTCGAACGCTCGCGATCCGGCAATGGCGGGCATGTGTGGTTGTTCTTCACCGAGGCCGTCCCCGCCACGCTCGCACGCAAACTCGGGTCCTTCGTTCTAACCGAGACAATGGAGCGGCGGCCCGAACTCGGCCTCGCCTCTTACGACCGGCTGTTTCCCAACCAGGACACCCTTCCCAGGGGCGGCTTCGGCAACCTGATCGCCCTTCCCATGCAGAAAGGCCCGCGGGAAAACGGCCACAGTGTGTTCGTGGATGAAACGTTCACGCCCTATCCGGATCCGTGGGCGTTTCTGTTCTCCATCCGGCGCCTGTCCAGGGACCGCGTCGAAGCTGTCGCCAGCGCTGCGGAGAGCCGGGGCCGTGTGGTCGGGGTGCGCTTCGCCCTCTCGCCCGATGACGAACCCGAGCCATGGAACAGCCCGCCTTCGCGCCACCATCGTGATCCGCCCGTCACCGGTCCATTGCCCACGGAACTCGAGCTGGTTCTCGGCGATCTGGTTTACCTAACCAAAGGCACGCTGCCACCGGCGCTGCGCAACCGCCTGTTGCGCCTCGCCGCCTTTCAAAACCCCGAATTCTACTTCGCCCAGGCGATGCGCCTGCCCACCTACGAGAAACCTCGTATCATCGCCTGTGCGGATGACCTGGCCGCACACATCGGGCTGCCACGTGGTTGTTTGGAGGAGATTCTCGCACTCTTTGCGGAACTGAAAATCAAACCGCTGATTCGCGACCAGCGCGTGGCGGGAAGTCCGGTGGATCTTCAGTTCACCGGCACGCTGCGCCCGGAACAGGCAAGCGCCGCAGCCGCGATGCTCGCTCACGATACCGGCGTGCTGGCAGCCACCACCGCCTTCGGCAAAACCGTGCTCGCCGCCCACCTTATCGCCGCCCGCGGGGTGAACACGCTCGTGCTGGTCCACCGCCAGCAATTGCTCGAACAATGGATCGAACGCCTCTCGTCGTTCCTTGGCCTGCCCGCCAAGGCCATCGGCCGGCTCGGCGGCGGACATAAAAAACTCACCGGAAATATCGACGTCGCCCTGATCCAAAGTCTGGTCCGCAAGGGCGTCGTCGATGACCGCGTGGCCGACTACGGGCACTTGATCGTCGATGAGTGCCACCATCTATCCGCACATAGCTTCGAACTCGTCGCCCGCCGGTCCAAGGCCCGCTTCGTGCTCGGCCTGTCGGCCACGGTGGCGCGCAAGGATGGCCATCATCCGATCATCTTCATGCAGTGCGGCCCGGTCCGCCACCGGGTGGATGCCAAACAACAGGCCGACGCCCGGCCGTTTTCCCATCATGTCATCGTCCGCCCCACCGGCCTCCGCTCGACCGTCGGGCCGGATCCCGACCGGCGGCTGGAATATCAGAACCTCTGCGCGGAAATCATCCGCTCGGAGCCGCGCAACGGCTTGATCCGCGACGACGTGATAGCCGCCCTGCGCGAGGGCCGTTCGCCACTGGTGCTCACCGAGCGCACCGAACACGTCGCCGCGCTAACAGAGATGATCCGTCCGCACGCCCCCCACCTGATCGTCCTGCAGGGCGGCATGGGCAGGAAGTCCCTGCGCGAGGCGATGGCACAACTCGCCGCCGTTCCGGAAGATCAATCACGCGTGGTGATCGCCACCGGCAAGTTTGTCGGCGAGGGGTTCGACGACCCGCGGCTCGACACCTTGTTTCTAACGATGCCTATTTCGTGGCGCGGCATCATCGCCCAATACGCCGGACGCCTCCACCGCCTCCACGACGGCAAACGCGAGGTCAGGATTCACGACTATGCCGATCTCGACGTCCCGATGCTCTCCCGCATGTTCGACAAGCGCTGCGCGGGCTATGAAGCCGTCGGTTATACCATCCTGCTGCCCGCCAGCGCCCTGCCCGGATGGCCCGCTGAAGTTCCATTGCCCATCGATCCCGGTTGGAAAAAGGACTACGCCGCCAGCGTCCGCCGCTTGATCCAGGATGGCGTCGATGTCCCGCTCGCGAATCTGTTTATCGAAACCACCCGACCTTCCCCTAGCAACGACCGCGCCCGCAGCGCCTCGGAAGCCTTCCTATACCACCGCCTGCAATCCCTCACCGAATCCGCCGGGCTGTTCCGCCTCAATGCCAAGCTTCCAATCCCCTTTGACGGCTGGAGCGAAATGGAAATCGACCTGTTTTGCGCGGAACCCAAACTCGCCATCGAGATCGACGGACCGCAGCATCTCGCCGATCCCGCCGCCTACCGCAGCGACCGCCGCAAGGACGCCCTGCTTCAGGAAAACGGCTGCCTCGTCCTGCGATTCCTCGCCGAAGACCTCGGCAAACACCTGGACGCCACGCTCGACGCCATCCTCCGCGCCATCGCACATCTGCGGCGCAAACGGTAACCGACCACGGAGCGCGTTTCTAACCAATCCATTCGCCAACTTCCGGTCGGCTGGCACGTGGTTCCTTCGCCGAAACAGACATCCTGTTCCGTTAGCAATAAATCTTGGGAATCGAATCGGTGTGACGGAAAATGCGATGGCACTCTTGAGGGCCAAAGGTCTGGTGGCAGGCTCTCTGAGCGAGCGCGCGCGACCTGCCCGCAGGACGCTCGAAACCAAGATCCGGTCCGCCTTCGAACACAAAGCGGAACCGGATTTGTCCAATCCGTTCGACTTCACCGAATCCGACACGGTCAACGAGTCCCCGGTGGCCCCGCCGCGTCTTACCCGATTCCCACGCCATCGCTGCCTCCCAGGCCAGCTCCCAAAACCTGCCTCTGCATTCATCGCAGCTCGACGGATGAGCTCGGCGGAGGTCGAAGCGCGGTGAAATCGCGGGCTGGATCGGAACCGGCGCAGGAATTTTTCCCCGGCAAGTTTTGAGTATTGCCTGATAATTAAGATTTGTTTAAATCCCGCCGACGAGATGCGGGATTCTTCTTTGCGCGTCTCCGGAAGGTTGATCACTCTCTCGCCTGTGTCGAAATCCCTGAAAATCCTCATCGCCTGTGGCGGCACCGGCGGCCACCTGTTTCCCGGCATCGCCGTGGGCGAGGCCCTGCGCGCTCGCGGCCACGAGGTGATGCTGCTGATTTCTGAGAAGAAGGTGGATGCCGAAGCCTCGGCAAAATACTCGCATCTGCGCTTCGAAACCGTGCCCGCCGTGGCCAAACCGCCGACGCTCTCGCCGCGGATGCTGCCGTTTCTCTGGAAAGCCTGGGACTCGGTCAGCCGCTGCCGACAGATCATCCGTGAGTTCGGGGCGGATGGCGTGCTGGGCATGGGCGGGTTCACCTCGCTGCCACCGGTTTACGCCGGCCACAAGCTCGGGCTCAAGACCTTCATCCACGATTCCAACGCCCGCCCGGGCCGCTCGAATGTCCTCACCAGCCGGTTTTGCACCCAGGTGTTTCTCGGGCTGGAGCCGGCCAAGGCGTTTTTCTTGGGCAGGGAAACGGTGGTCACCGGCACGCCCGTGCGCCCGGAAATCCTGAAACTCCCGCCGCGCGAGCATGCCGCCGCCTTGTTCGAGCTGGATCCGGAAAAAACCACCATCCTCGTCACCGGCGGCAGCCAGGGCGCGCGCCGCTTGAACGAACTCAGCGCCCAGGCCGCCACCAGCTTGCCGCCGGAAACCCAGGTGCTGCACATCGCCGGGGCGCTGGATTTCCAGCGGGTCTCGGAAATCGCCCGTGGCCGCGCCGGCTACAAGGTGCTTGGTTTTTGCGACCAAATGGCTTCGGCCTATGCCATCGCGGATCTGGTCATCGCACGGTCCGGCGCCTCCAGCCTCACGGAAATCGCCAGCGCCGGCCATCCTTCGATCCTGGTGCCATTTCCCTACGCCGCGGACGACCACCAGACCCGCAACGCCGAGGTCTTCGCCAATGCCGGTGCCGCCAAACTCGTCCAGGACCGCGACCTCGACGCCGAAAAACTCGCTTCTTTAGCCACTTCGATTTTGCAAGACTTGCCAACTTACAAACGCATGGCAAAAGCCGCCCGCGAACTCGCCGTCCCCGACGCCGCGGATCGGGTCTGCGCCGCCATCGAAGCCACTCTCCTGCCCTCATGACCGATCTCAGCCAACGCCTCACCGACCGCGGCACGCCGCTGCAAATCCACCTGATCGGCGTGGCCGGTTCCGGCATGAGCGGTCTGGCGCTATTGTTGTTAGGAATGGGCCATCGCGTGAGCGGATCGGACCGGGTGACCACTGCGGAAACCGAGCGCATGCAGGGCGTGGGGCTGGTGTTTTCCTCGCCACACACCGCGGAAGCCGTTAGAGAAGCCGACCTCGTGGTGTTTTCCTCGGCCATCCGCCCGGAAAACCCGGCCTACGCCGCCGCATTCGCCGCGCAGATCCCACTGCTGCGCCGCGCCGAGTGCCTTGCCGCCATCCTTCACACCCGCAAGGGCATCGTCATTTCCGGCACCCACGGGAAAACCACCACCTCCTCGATGACCGCCCACGTCCTGCGCGAGGCGGGTCACAAGCCCAGCCACTACGTCGGCGCGGAAATCCCCATCCTCGGAGCCAATGCCCGGTGGTCCGAGGAAGGCGAATTCATGGTCGCCGAGGGCGATGAAAGCGACGGCACGCTCGTCCTCTATCAGCCGGAACATTCGGTGATCCTCAACATCGAGGCCGAGCACCTGGATTTCTATCGGGACCTCGGCCACATCCGCGAGGTGTTCACCGCGCTTGCCGATCAGACGCGCGGCAAGCTGGTCTATTGTGCGGAGGACCCGGTGGCCCACGAACTTTGCAACGGCCGCGACAACGCGGTTTCCTATGGCTGGGAGGATGCCGACTACACCGCCACCGACATCCGCGATCTAAAAGGCTCGTCAGCGTTCACGGTGAACAAAAACGGCGAGTCGCTCGGCGACATCGAACTCGGAATCCCCGGCAATCACAACATCCTCAACTCGCTCGCCGCCATCGCTCTGGCTGATAGTTGCGGCGCGGAGTTTCCGCTCATCGCCCGCGCGCTCGCCACCTTCGCCGGTGCCAAGCGCCGCTTCGAAACCAAATACCTGTCCGCGAACTACCGGATCATCGACGATTACGGCCACCATCCCTCCGAGCTCGCCGCCACGCTGCAGACCGCCCGCTCGCTCAAACCCCAACGCCTCGTGGTGCTGTTCCAGCCGCACCGTTACACCCGCACCCAGGCGCTCGCCGAGGACTTCGGCAAGGTCCTGCAAGCCGCCGATCTGGTGTTCATCACCGATATCTATCCGGCCTCGGAAAAACCCATCGCCGGCATCTCCGGCCAGACGCTCGTCGATGCGATGACGCGTCACGGCGCGATTCCCGCCACCTATCTGCCAAATCTGGCGCTCGCCCACCATGCCGTCGGCAACGCCCTGCAGCCCGGTGATCTGCTAGTCACCCTCGGCGCCGGCAACGTCCATGAAGCCGGCACCCGCATCGCCGCCGATCTCAAGACCCTTGAGGAAATGCGCGGACTGATGCCGCCCGGCGAAATCGATGGCAAACTCTACGAGTCGATGAGCCGCCACACGACCCTGCTCATCGGCGGACCGGCCCAGTTCTGGATCGAACCGCACAGTTTCTACGGCTTCGCCTTCCTCGTCGATTACTGCCGGGAACGCGGCATCCCGGTGCGCGTGGTCGGGCGCGGATCCAACTTGTTAGTCCGCGATGGCGGCATCCGCGGCGCGGTCATCCATCCCACCGGCGGCGCGTTTTCCGATGTCACCATCGGCACCCGCGGCGAGATCACCGCGGGCGTCGGCGTGCGTTTGAAAAAACTCGCCAGCATCGCCGGTGGCGGCGGACTGGGCGGCTTCGAATGGATGGAAGGAATCCCAGGCAACGTCGGCGGCGCGCTGCGCATGAACGCCGGCGCGATGGGTATCGAAACCTTCGACCAGGTGGTGCGCGTGACTTTCCTCGATGAGGACGGCGTCATCCGCACCCGCGAACGCGAGGAGATCGTCTCCAACTATCGGAATGTTCCGGAACTCCGGCGCAACTTCGCCCTGCAAGCCGTTTTCAAAGGCAAATCCGACAGCTCCGCCAATATCAAGCAACGCTGGGACGAGTCGCGTGAAAAACGCAAGGGCTCCCAACCCATCGTGGCCTCCGCCGGTTGCACCTTCAAGAACCCCGACGAGATCCCCGCCGGCCGCCTGATCGATTCCCTTGGTCTCAAAGGCACCACCGTCGGCCAGGCTGCGGTCTCGGAGGTCCACGGCAACTTCGTCGTCAACCAGGGCGGCGCGACCGCCAGGGAAATTCTCGAACTCATCGACTCCATCCAACAGAAAGCCCGCGCCCAACGCGGCGTCGAACTCGAAACCGAAATCAAAATCCTCGGCGAGGAAGAACCGCAGTTTTAAATTCTAAATTCTAAATTCTAAATTCTAAACCAAGACTCCTCCTCGCCCTATCTTCTCTTCCTCTTCCGTTTCGAGTTTCATACTTAATGCTTCGTGCTTGATTCCATGTTAGTCTCCACAAAAATCGCCGTCCTGATGGGTGGCCCCGGTTCCGAGCGGCAGGTCTCGCTTGCCTCGGGCGCGGCCGTGCTCAAGGCCTTGCTCGGGCTCGGTCTAACTGCCGAAGCGGTGGACGTCACCGGCACCACCATCCATCTGCCGCCCGGCACGGACCTTGCGTTCAACGTGATCCATGGCACCTTCGGCGAAGACGGACGCCTTCAAGAAATCCTTGAAGGCATGGGCATCCCATACACCGGAGCGGGCGTCCACAGCAGCCGCACGGCCTTCGACAAAAACCTCGCCAAAGCCGCCTTCACCGCCGCCGGCGTTCCCACGCCGCGGGCGGAAATCATCGATGTCTGCGCAGGCCTGCGCCTGCCGTCCTTCGCCGTGCCGTTCGTGGTAAAGCCACCGCGCGAAGGCTCCAGCGTCGGCGTTCACATCGTGCGCGATGAAGCCGCCGCCCCCGCCGCGATGGCCGATGCCGCGAAATACTGCGACGACATCCTCGCCGAGGAATTTATCGAAGGCAGGGAACTCACCGTTGGCATCCTCGACGACATGGCCCTGCCCATCGTCCACATCGCCCCGCGCGACGGTTTCTATGACATGGCTAACAAATACCCGTGGATGGGCGGTGGCGCCGGCAGTGATTATTATTGCCCCGCCGACCTCGACGAAGCCACCACCCGCGCCGTTCAAGAGGCCGCCCTAGCCGCCCACCGCTCGCTCGGTATCGAGATCTACTCGCGGGTCGACGTGCTGCTAGACGCCCACAACCGCCCTTTCGTGTTAGAAGCGAACACCATCCCCGGCATGACTGAAACCAGCCTGCTCCCCAAGGCCGCGGCCGCTGTAGGCATTTCCTTTCCCGAGTTATGCAAAAGAATCGCCGAACTTTCCCTCGCCCTGCGCGCCGGATGAGCTAACCACAACCAGCAGGACCAAGGACCATGAAACGCCACACCAGCAAAACCCACCGCCACGCCCGCCTGAGCGTGCTTGAAGTGCGTGTGATGTCACCGCGCATCGCCTGGTTCGGCTTCCTCAGAATGTTGGGCAAGGTGACCAGGCTCGCCTGCCTTCTCGCGCTGCTTGGCGGCATCGGTTGGGGCGTCTGGCGCGGCATCCAGCATGCGTTCTATCAAAATCCGGACTTCCGTCTGCAAGTCATCAATCTCAATCCCAACCCGGCCATCGACGAACTCGGAGTCACCGCCGCAGCCGGAATCGACCTCACCGCCAACCCGAGTTTGTTCGATCTCGACGTGAAGGAAATTTGCGCAAAACTCAAAAGCCTGCCGGAAATCGCCGACGCCACCGTCGAGCGCCACCTGCCCGGCACCCTAGTCGTGAACGTGATCCCGCGCGCGCCGAAAGCCTGGATTTCCTGTAGCGCCGCGGGCCTATCAGACACCCGGCAGGCCGGAGCCATGCTCGTGGACCACGCCGGCGTCGCCTATCCCTGCCCCGCCCTCCAGCTCGAAGCCGCCAAACTGTTGCCCGTCATCGAACTCCCCGCGTCCGCCGAGACTCCGGTCACGGCTGGCGAGAAAATCCACCACCCCGAACTCGACCATTGTTTGCTGCTCCTGGACGCCGCCCGCGCCGCCGATCCCAAAGCCATGCAATGGATCGAGTCGATCCGGCAGCTCAACGACTGGTCGCTGCTGTTAGTCACCCGGCAGGGCACCGCGGCCACCTTCACCCTCGGCGATCATGGACGCCAAATCGAAAGTCTTCGCGCCGCTTTGGATCACGCCGGGGAAAAAGGCTACGACATCGCCACCATCAATCTCATTCCCAAATACAACATCCCGATCACCCTGCGCGAGCAACCCGCAGCTCCCCGGGCCATTCCCGTTTCCCTCATCAAACCCGCAGACGAGGACAACAAGCGCCGCGCCCGCGACCTCGGCAAGCTCCTCAATCGCAACTGACATCTCCCGTCTCACACCTCCATGGCACGTCGCACGAAAATTCACGTCGGACTCGAAATCGGCACCAGCAAAACCTGCATGGTCGTGGGTGAGGTGAAGGCGGACAGCGCCGTCAAAATCCTCGGCATCGGCGAAACGAAAAGCGCCGGCGTGCGCAAGGGCGAGATCGGCGATTACTCCCAGGCGCGCGCTTGTCTCAAGGACGCCCTCGCCAAGGCGGAAGACGCCAGCGATGTGGAAATCGGCAGCGTGTTCCTCGCCGTCACCGGCGCCCACATTCAAGGCATCAACAACCGCGGCACCTTCCGCTTGCCGGATGGCGACACGGTGGTGGCTCCCGAACACGTCGAGGAGGCCCGCACGATCGCACGCGAGGTCCACATCCCCCCGGACCATGTCTATCTCCATCCGATCATCCGCAACTATTGGCTCGACGGACTCGAACACTCGACCTCGCCAATGGGACTGTTCGGGAAAACCGTGGAAGCCGATTTCCATGTCGTGCACGGCATCGGCACGCGCATTCAAAACAGCATCAAGTTGGTGCGCGAAATGCCGCTGGAAGTGGATGACATCGTGTTTTCCCCCATCGCCACCGCCCAGATGGCGCTTGATCGCGAGCAACGCGAACGCGGCGCGCTGGTCATCGACATCGGCGGCGGCACCACCGACTACGCGCTCTATCTGGGCGGCGTCATCACCGCTTCCGGCTGCATTCCGGTCGGCGGCGATCACATCACCAACGACATCCACCTCGTCACCGGCCTGCCGTTTTCCAAGGCCGAACGTTTGAAAATCACCGAGGGCGACGCCTCGGCGGATCCGGTGCGCTCGGTCGGCACCGCCAAACTCAACGACGACCGCGGTTTCGCCGAGGTCGAAGTGAGCCGCTCCGTGTTGAACGAAGTAATCCGCCAGAGGCTGGAGGAAACCCTGCGGCTGGTCCATCAGCGCCTGCCTACCGGATCGGTGGAAGCCATCGGTGCCGGGATTTTTCTAACCGGAGGCACCAGCCTGATGCGCGGCTTCAGCGAGCTCGCCTACGAGGTGTTCGGCCGTGATATCTATCGTCCCGAGCCGCCCGAGATCAGCGGCATCCAGGCGAGTTTCAAGGATCCCCGCTACGCCACCTCCATCGGCCTGATCCGCTACGCGCAGATTCTCGAAACCGAACGGGCCTCCCCGCCCGGCATGTTTGGGAAAATCGGCCGCATGTTCTGGCCGTTCGGAAGATGACGACACGGATCGTGGATAGTAGATAGCAGATTCCACTTTCGTTTCCCGATCCACCCACTCAAGGCTCCAATCTTCAATCCTCAATCCCCACCATGATCCCATACAACCGCGATCCCCAACAAGTCATCCCCTCGTCCTCCGTCAAAATCATCGGCCTCGGCGGCGCCGGCACCAACATGCTCGAGCGCATCGCCCTGGATGGCATGGACGGTGCCGAGTTGCTCGCGCTCAATACCGACATCCGCACGCTCGGTGCCTGCCTTGCCCGCGAAAAAATCCAGCTGGGCGTCAATCTCACCAAGGGCCTCGGCACCGGCGGCGATCCCGAGCTCGGCCGCCAGGCGGTGCTCGAGGCGGAGGACCCGATCCGCGCCTCGGTCAAAGGCCGCCGGATCGTGTTTCTGTGCGCCGGTTTGGGCGGCGGCACCGGCTCCGGCGCGGCTCCCATCGTCACCCGCATTGCCCGTGAGGAAGGCGCCTTTGTCGTGGTCTTCGCCACCATGCCCTTCGCCTTCGAAGGCAAACGCCGCCGCGACCAGGCCGAGACCGCTCTCAACGAACTCGCCGTTCTCTCCAACGCCCTCGTCACCTTCGACAACAACCGCATGGGCGAACTGGTGCTCGCCAAACAAGGCATCCACGCAGCGTTCATCGCCGCCGACCACATGATCTGCGAGTCGATGAAAGCCGTCACCCGCCTGGTCATCCGCCCGGGGCTGATCAACGTCGGACTCGACGACCTGATGAGCGCGCTGCGAACCAACCGCTCGCGCTGCCTCTTCGGCTCCGGCCTCGCCAGCGGCAAGGACCGCGCCACCCGCGCCCTGCGCAACGCTCTGGCCAGCCCGCTGCTGGACCAAGGCGCACTGCTCAAGGACGCCCAGACCGTGCTGGTCCATCTCTGCGGCGGCGAGGATCTAACGCTCTTTGAAATCGAACTGCTCATGCAGCGCCTGCAAAAATTCGTCCCGGAAAAAGCCCACGTATTGTTCGGTGCCGCCGTCGATCCCGCCATGGGCGACGCGCTGTCCCTCACCCTGATCAGCGCGCTGCCCGAGGATTCTCTGGCCATGGCCCCGCGCGACTCGCTGAGCCGCGCCTCCCGTGACAATCCGCTGCTGGATCCCAGTCCCGGCCCCACTCCCCCCGCGGCGAGGACATCCATCACCGCCACACCCGAGCCGGAGTTCGAGGAACTCGAAACCACCGA
>CAMBPB010000064.1 GCA_945869465.1 Prosthecobacter debontii | reverse complement strand
GGGCGGCGGCCACGCGGTCGCGCAGGTCCTCGCCGGCGATGCGGTGGAGCACCGGAGTGGATAGAAAGCGGAGCGCGACTTCCGTCTCCGCGCGATCGATCAACTCGCGCGGCACGGCGACTTCCCCGCCGCCCTGGGCAAGCGAGCGGAGGGATTCGTTCTCGCGCTTGAGCCGGGCGATTTCCTCACTGGCGGCGCGCAGCCGGCTATCCAACTCCGTGAGGCCGGCGCCCGATCCCGACGACCTCGAGTGCAGGCCCTGGAGAATCCCGCCGAGCCCGAGGGCTCCGCCTAGCAGCCATGGCAGCAATGTCCTGGGAGATGGCACGGGGAAAAAGACCGCGTGTTTCAGCGTCCGCGTCCCACTGGACGGGCGTTGGGATTGCTCGTTCCGGCGGGTGCGCCATCCTTGAAGGGGTTGGTTTCCAGTGCGGAGGACTTGATGCCAAAGACCTGCTCCATCGTCTTGCCGGGCAGCAGGTTGTAAACGATTGGAGCGCTGCGGTTGCCCTGGGCGTCATACACGTAACAGATCCGCTGCACCGGCATTTCCAAGCCGGTGTTCGGATTGCGGCGCGTGACACGGGCATCGAACATGCGCTCCTCGACGAGCTGCCCGTCCGACTTGCGATAGCCGTAGCTGACCTTGAACAGCAACTGGTTTTGGCCGTCGAAGATCTTGCAGCCGATCGGGTTGGCGTTGGTGTCCATCCGATAGATCGTCAGCATGGTCAGCACGCCATTGGCGGAAAACTTTTTCTTGGTGAGAGTCCGGTCGTCGGGAGTGCGGGTGAAGAGCGTGCGGGAGCCGTCCTCATGGCGCATCACCCGCACGTTCGGTCCGGCAATCGCATCGAGCTCCCGCGAAGGCTCCTTGGCCTCGCAACCAAGCGACATCACCAGCCCAGCCATCAGGGCAGGGATTTTCCAAGTTGCCAGTGGGTTCATGCGGCGCAGAGTATTCAAGTCCGGCGGACGCTGCAAGCCGCCAATTCTCCCCATGATCTGGAAAACCCGCCGCGGCACGCTCGACCTCACCCGCCACGGGCGGGTGATGGGGATTCTGAACGTCACGCCGGACTCGTTTTCCGACGGCGGCCGCCATTGCAATCCCGAGGCCGCGCTCGAGCACGCCCGCCACCTGATTGCCGAGGGCGCGGCGCTGATCGACATCGGCGGCGAATCGACGCGGCCCGGCTCGCAAGCGGTGCCGACCGAGGAGGAAATCGCCCGCACGGCCCCCGTGGTGGCCGCCTTGCGGGCCGAGTGGGACGGGCTGATTTCCATCGATACCGCCAAATCCGCGGTCGCCGCCGCCGCGCTCGCCGCCGGCGCGGACATCGTGAATGACGTGAGCGGATTGCGGGCCGATCCGGCAATGCCGGAAGTCTGCGCGGCAAGCGGTTGCGGCGTGGTGGTGATGCACATGCAGGGCGAACCGCGAACCATGCAACACGCCCCGCACTATGCCGAGGTGGTGGCCGCGGTGCGGGAATTCTTCGGCCAGCGGATGGACGCGCTGGAAAACGCCGGCCTCCATCCCGACACGCTGTGTTTTGATCCCGGCATCGGTTTTGGCAAAACCCTCGCGCACAATCTGGCATTGCTGCGGGCGCTCGATCGGCTCAGCCCGCCAGGCCGCCCGCTTCTGCTAGGGGTTTCCCGCAAATCCCTGATCGGCAAACTTCTCGGCAACGGCAATCTCGCACTGCGCGATTGGCCGACGGTGGCCATCACCTCGCAGACCCGCGAACAAGGCGTGATGTTGCACCGTGTGCATGCCGTCCGCCCGAACGTCGAGGCCCTCCGCATGACCGAGGCGATTTTGGGGGGGGCGTAATCCCGTTGGGGACTGTGGCATGCATGGCATCCGTTCAATGAACGAGGTGGAGGCACGCTACCGCAACCCGTGCAAGCGGTTCGCGCTTGTCAGCCGGAGGGGACAGCATCGCCTCGTGGCGAATCTCAACAACGCACCCGATCATGGCCATGGCAAATCGAATTGCGACCACCGCCATAGCACCGTGTTTCGGGATTGAATCCGGCTGGAGTCTTCGTTAGCTTCCATCCATGCGCGGGTTCGAAAAAATTTGGCGGGGCGGGGTGGCCTTTGGCATCCTGCTGGATCGCGGAGTGACCATCGATCTTCGCGGGGCCTCGGATCGCAGCCCCCTGATGGCAGCGGTAACGGGGGGCCAAACCGCGATGGTGCGCTGGCGGCTCCGCCAAGGCGCGGATCCCCGCCTCAAGGACCAGGACGCCTTCACACCCCTGATGCTCGGCGTGCGCGAGCTGCCGGTTGAAGTCCGCGATACCGCCACCGGCACCTCCCGCGAGTGGATTTCCGGAGTCCCCGCCAACGCCCATGATCCGGTGGCGCTCGTCGAGGACTCGGCCACCGTCCGCCGTTACACCGCCTCGCCCGACCAGCGTTTCAAGAGCGCCGATGGCACGGAGTGCATCATTTCCGACGTGCGCCCGAACCAGCTCGTCATCGAAGAAGCGGCCACCGGTGCCGTGCAAACCATCCCGCTGCGAGGTCCGCGCGGCTAACCCCAACACCACCACCATGGAATCCGACACCCTCATCAGTCACGGCTCCCCCGTCCGCCAGTTTTCGGTCATGCTTCCGAACCGCGTCGGCGCCCTTGCCTCGCTGGTCAAATTGTTGCGCGCCTCGGCCATCGAAGTCATCGGCCTCAGCGTGCAGGACTCGCGCGACGCCACGGTGGCGCGCCTGGTGGTCTCGGATCCAGAGACCACCGAGCAGATCTTCATGGAAAAAGGCATCCCGCACACCGAATGCGAGTTAATCGTGGTCGCCCTGCGCGAATCCGGCCCCGGCCTGCTCCAATGCCTGGACACCCTGATGATCGCGGAAACCAACATCGATTTTGCCTACGCGCTGCTTCCCTGCCCGGAAAACCACTCGATGCTGGCGATGCACGTCGAGGATTATGAATTCGCAGTCGCCATCCTGCACCAGAGCGGTTTCAAGTTGCTCTATCAGGACGACCTCAGCCGCTGAGGCGCAGGACCGGAGATGCCTTGCGTCCGCGTCCCAACCCTCAATAAATGGAGTTTCATTTTGTATAATCGTCCGGCAGCCGTGGCCCTCCCAATATGCCTGATAAGGCTGGCAAAGCTGGATGCGGAAGACCACCGCCTGATGCGGACTACCGCGGGCGATTTTCTCACAGAAACATTCATTCTGGGGCCGCTGATTGATACCGTGGCGACGCCCTGTTCAACGGATAGCAGCGAGCTGGGTGCTTGGTCACGGACGACTGGATTGCCGAGCGCACGGAAAGAATCCGCCGCAGCGATCATCGAACGAAGTGCATCAGGCTGGATTAGCCATTCGCGATTTTGCAGGAGGAGCGAGTTCACGCCCAGGCATGGGTGTCAACGCGGGACCCAACAACAAGGGCAGGCCCGAAAGCCCGCCCCTGCGTTTCAAAGGACAAAGGGATAAAGGATCAAAGGGTAGAACTAACGTTTCCGGCGGATCAGCATCAATCCGCCTGCGAACATCGTCAGGAGGACCGACGTTGGTTCAGGGACACTGGCGACACGGAACCCAAAGCCGACGCTCTCGTCCGTGGGGCCGCTGCTGTTGCGGTTGGATGCGCGCAGGAAGCTCTCGCCGTTGCCGAACGCGCCCCCGCGCAGCCCGCGCGACGAGCCGGATATCACCGCGTCATTCCATTCCCAGACGTTGCCTCCCTGGTCGAAGGTGCCGAAATAATTATTCGCCGCCGCGCTGCCCACCGTCGTCACGTTGCCATTCTGGGAATTCCAATCCGCCTCGTTATTGTAGTTCGCCACGTTCGCTCCGGGATTGCTAATATCGCCCGCGGAATCGGCGCTGCCCATGGTGGGGGCAGTGTCGCTCTGGGTGGCATGCAGCCAGTAATTGTCGCCGCCGCCAGCTCCCGGTGTCGGGTCGTAATACGCGGCTTTATACCACTCGTCCTCGCTGGGTAGGTAGACGGTGGCACCCACGTTCTTGGTGATGGTACCGGTATTCCCGCTGAGCGTGTAGGCTCCGATCTCGGTGCTGCCTGTGCCCTGACCGTTGTGCAGCCAGTTGGTGAAGCGGGCCGAATCATACCAGCTCACGTAGTTCACCGGCTTGTTGCCCATGTTGGTGCGGAGGGTGTATTTCGCGCCGCTGGCAGCGCCTGCGGTGTAGGTGATGCCGCCACGCGCATTGGTGCCCATGTTGGTGTTGTAGATACCGTTGGGTCCGATGCCCCCAGTCCCCGAGCCGGTAGGGTTGACGGCGTTGAGAAACTCAGTGTATTGAGCGTTGGTCACTTCGTATTTGCCGATCTGGTAAGCGTAACCTACCGCGCCGTAGCCGGTGGTGTCTGCCACATTGCCAGCATTACCGACGTTGACCCAGTCCATGGCGATGGAAGCGGAGGCGGAGGTGATGAGTGCGGAAGTCGCCGCGAGGGTGAATAGACCTTGAGCTTTCATGATGGGTGAACTTCTGGAAGGCTGGATTTGTTAGATCCCCCCCCCGCGAAAGCAATGCTAAAATTTTGATTCTGTGTGATTTTTTTGTTACGACGGCTTCCACAGCATCTCGACCGGCACGCCGTGTTTTGCCGCCGTCTCAAGAATGAGCTTCGCATCGCTGGCGCGGCGTTCGATTTCCTCGCCGAAGTCCGCACCGAGTTCTTGAAAGTGGTCAGATAGCGTCTTGAGTCCCATTTCCACGTCCGCACGGTTCTGCTGGGCTTTTCCAATGGGCGCGCTCCCCGCCGAAGACCGCACCGGCAAGCAACACTTCGCGCTCAATTTCCGCGAAATTGTCTATGGATCGGATGAATACGGGCACCAATGTCTGCTTCGCGAGCAGGTCCTTCGCGCCCCCCTCAATTTAAGCCTGCGTGACGAAGACCTCAGCGGGGAGCAAGACCAGATCCATTTCGGGTTGTTTCAGCCCGGCGGCGGATTGCTCGCTTGTGTTGTGGTAGACCAAATCCACCCCACCGAAGCGAAACTTCGCCAAATCGCGGTGGCCCCGGACCATCAGCGCGCGGGCCTTGGCAGGAAGCTGATGGAGGAAGTGGAGCGGATGCTTTACTCCCGCGGCTGCACCCGCCTGACGCTGCACTCGCGCGCCACCGCCACCGGTTTCTACCAGAAACTCGGCTGGTCGATGACCGGTGGCGAATTCGAAGAGGTGGGGATTCCCCACTTCAAAATGGAAAAGACCCTCGGCCCAATTTTCTGATCGACGGTCCGCTGAATCACCAGGAATAGCGCGCCGTGTAGGTGACCTTCTTCTCCTCGTCGGGCGCGAGTTTCACGCTGAACTCGATTTTTTGCGCATCCTTCTTCTCATGCTCCACGGACGCGTTTGCAATCGTCCAGTTCATCCAGCGCCACAGGTGCTCGCGGATGACGATATCCTTCGGTTCCTGCGAGCGGTTCTTGACCGTGACCTCGATGGTTTCCTTGATCCAGTTGGCGCGCTCGTCGATTTGAAAGTTGGTGATCTTGCGCTCGCCGACGAGATCGAAAGCGTTGCCAGTGTAAAGCGAGATGTTCTCGTTGCGCGGCGTGTGGTCGATGTTGTTTTCGCCGACAAACTCGAGGTTTCCGTCCTCGTCGTCGGACCGATAGAACCGCACCCGTCCCTTGGGCAGTGGCACGCCGAGACCGTTCGACTCGTCATTCTTGAATTCCCAGTAAATCGCCACGTCCTTGGGAAACTCCTGGCCTTGGATCGGCTGCGTCTGCGGCCTGCCGCCAAAGAAACGCATGGCGGCGGGGTCATAGATATATCTTTTCGCCGCCTTGACCTTGGGAGCGCGGAGAAACTCGACCTGTTTGGTTTCCTTGTCGCGGATGGTGAGCGGTCGCTGGAGGGTGTAGAGGTGGAAATCGTCGAAGGCTTTTTCCTCAACCGCCGGCGCGCGCGCCGCCTTCATCATCGCCAGGGGGGCCACGTCGCTCTTACTTTCGGGGTGCTCCTTGATGATGTTCACATCGCCCGCCACCAGTTTCACCTTCGCTTGTTTGAAACCGGTGCCGCTGTTGTTAGCGACGGTCACCCATCCTGTGAGGGTGACCGTTTCCCCCTTCTCCGGGGCGACCAGGTTGTAGTCGGCCTCCCAGTTGAAGCCGCTGCTCAGGTAGGACAGTTGCGCTTCGAATTTCGCGTCGCGCTCGCTGTGAATCGCCCAGCCGAGTGTCGGCCGCAGGATCGATCCGTCGCCGAGGGCGGGGAAGAGCGGATCGCCGGGAAGTTGGAAACGCAGCTTGCCATCGACCTCGATGATCGGGTCCTGCCCCTGTCCGCCGGGGACGTAACCGGAACGCACGATCTTGCCCGACTTCACCTCGACTTTGCCATCGGGATAGACCGAGCGGAAGTCGATTTCCTGGCCCTCGAAATGGCTCAGCAGGAGCCATTTGCTCACCGGATCGTTGCGATAGCTTTGCTCCAGGATGGAAAAGGAAGCCTTGCCGGCAGGGTCGCGCAGCACCACCGAATCCGGCAGAACCAGGGCGGTCGCGCGATCGAAGGTGACCGGGTTTTCGCCCGCCTTGAGGGTGAGCGGGATGGACTCGCGGACGACCGCAAGATTCTGATTGTAAATCGTGAGCGCAGTGTCGGCGCTGACGGCAGTGGCGAGCAGGGTGGTGATTGCGATGGCTTGCATAAGTATCGGGGGTAATTGGTGTTCTGTGCGCGCTTCGAGCGGGAGAGCTTGAAGCAACCTCTCGGAGAACATGACACGGTGCCGGCGGAATCCTTGGAAAAAACCGGGAGGGACTGGGTCCGCGCCTGAAAACCGGTCAGGGAGGGCTAACTGAAGGCACCGCGTGCCGAGTTCCGTCACCGCGAGCGTTTGCGAATGCGCCACAAGGCGGCCAACATGCCCCACCCATCCCGGAGGGGTTTCACCTTGCCGCCTTTTTTCTCGATCCAGTTCACGGGGATCTCCGACCAGCCCGCGCCGCCGCGCTTGAGGGTGGACAAGAGTTCGGAATCGAACGCCAGACCTTTTTCAAACAGCAGATGGGCGATTCGGCGGTAGTCGCGGCCCTTGAGCACTTTGGCTCCGCATTGGGGGTCCTCGCACTGCAGATCGAGCAAAACATGCGCCGCCAGCAGAAACCCCCGGTGCGCGAAGCCCCGCCACGGGCTTTCGACCACCTCGGTCGTGGCGGTGCATTTGCGGATTCCTATCACCGAATTGTCCGAGGACACCGCGATCGTGATGAGCTCCAGCATGCCCTCCGCCGTGACGCTGCCATCGGCGTCCACGAAGGCGAGCCATTCCGCTTGCTGTGACAGCGCCCAAGCCTCCCGGACCACCGATCCCTTGCCGTGGTGTTCGCTGGCGAAATGAACCTCCACGTGGGGAAACACCTGGGAAAAGGCCTGTTTCAATGCGGTAAGGCGCGCGTGCTCGTCCCCGGTGGAGCCGTCGTCGGCGATCAGCCAGCGGATGGAAAGCGGGGAATCCGCGAGCGCCTTTGCAAGTGTCGCGCCGAAGCCCGCAAGACGTTTGGAGTCATTCCACACTGGAGTGACAAGGAGGATTTGGTGCGGCTGGTGGGGCATGGGCAGGATTCCGGATTAAAGCGTTGCCGGGGCGCGGATTCTTTCATCGTATCCGGCCCGTTTGATGAAACATTCCGCAATCATTGTCCTTTGGATCGGCGTGATCGTCGCCGGAGCATACCTCCGTTTTGACGATCTCGCCAAGCGTCCGTTCCACGCCGACGAAGCCACGGGCGCGCGGATCACCGCCAGGCGCATGGAATCCGGCACCCCTCAGTTCGATCCCAAACATTACCATGGCCCGCTGCTCGGCGATCTAGCCATCCCGCTGTGCGAACTGCGCGGTGAAACCGCTTGGCGGGAGATGAGAAAATCCACGCTGCGGATGCTGCCGGCCGCCGCCGGAACGCTGCTGTTGCTCTTGCCGCTGTTGTGGCGCCGGCGCTGCGGCGACGGCCCGATGCTGTTAGCCGCGGCCTTGCTGGCGAGCTCGCCGCTGTTGGTTTACTACAGCCGGATGTTCATCCATGAATCGCTGCTGGTGCTCTTCGGGATGTTGGCGCTGGTGACATTGACCTGCAAACCACGCTGGGGAATCCCGGGTTTTCTAATCGGTTTGATGTTCGCCACCAAGGAAAGCTTCGCCATCAGCATGATCGCGTGGACAGGCGCCGGCCTGCTGATCGCGCTGGAGAATCGGCAGGCCATCGATCGCGAAAAGTTGCTCGCCGCGTGGCGGGAGTACCGGATTCCCGTCGCCATCTCGCTGCTCGCCGCCGCCGTCACCGCCTTCGGGTTTTACACCGGCGGGTTTCGTCACCCTCAGGGAGCCATCGACGCGATCCGCACCTTCTTCGTTTATGAAACGGTGGAGGGACACGACAAATCCATCGCTTACTATTTTCAACTGCTCGCGATTCCGAAAAAATCCGGCGGAGTGTGGTGGTTTGAAACCCCGCTGCTGCTGCTTGCGTTGTTCGCCTATGCCTCCACCTTCCGCCGAAGTCCGGCGGGGGCGAAGTCGCGCCGCACCATCCGTTTCATCGCCTATGCCGCAGTTGGCCATTTGCTGATCTACAGCCTCATCGCCTACAAGACCCCGTGGCTCGCCTGCCTGCCATGGGCGCATGTTTGTCTGTTAGGAAGTTTCGCGGTGGCGGGATTCGCCGGCCATCGGCTGCCGCTGAAAGCCGCGCTTGCGATGCTGGCGGCTGCCTGCCTCGTCACGCAGTTCCAACAGACCCGGCGCGCGACCGGGCGCTATGCCTCGGACGACCGCAACCCCTATGCCTATGTTCCGACCCGCAGCGACATTGAGAAGCTGGAATCATGGCTCGAACAACTCCGCAGGGTTGCGCCTAACGATTCGCTGGAACCCGTCGGTGTGGTGGGCGGTGATTACTGGCCGCTTCCCTGGTATCTGCGCTCATTCGAACAAATCGGCTACTGGCGGAATCCGCCGGAGGTTCTTGCAGGACTCCCGCTGGTGTTCGCGATGCCGGAGTCGGCGGACGCGGTCATGAACGCGCTCGAAAAATCCCACGTCGCCCTGCCGCGCGGCCTTCGCGCCGGAGTGCCGGTTCAGGTGTTAGTCAGGAACGACATTTGGAAACTCTGGATGGAAACCGACATCCGATGACGGATCCCGCAATCCTTGCCGACGCGCGTCTGTTCACCCACGATGCGATGAACACCACCTTCAGCCTGCGCATCCGCGGGGGCGACGAGGAGTTCGCCGGAGGGCTGGCGCGCGAGTGTTTCGACCGCCTCGAACTGCTGGAAAGCCGGCTGAGCCGTTTCATTGACGGCAGCGACGTCTCGCGGATCAACCATCTCACCGCCGGGGAGACGCTCTATCTGAGCGAGCCCTGCCACCAATGCCTGCTCCTCGGCCTGGATGCTTACGCCCGCACCGGCGGCTTGTTCGACATCACGCTCGGCACCCGCATCGAACACCGGAAATCGGGCAGCGGCGGACCGGTGCCGTCACTCGCCGGCAGACTGACCATCCATCCCGATGTGCCCGCCATCACTTGTGAGGAACCCGGCCGCGAGATCGATCTCGGTGGCATCGGCAAAGGCTTCGCGCTCGACCAACTCAAGCGGATTTTCATCGACTGGGGAGCGGCCGACGCGTTGCTTACCGCCGGCGGCAGTTCGCTGCTCGCGATCGGAACCGGCGGGTGGCCGGTCGAACTAACGGGCGGGCGCGGGTCGTTGCGCCGCGTCCTAACAAACGAAGCGCTCAGCGCCTCGGGAACCGGCATCCAGGGAAGCCACATCGTGCATCCGGGCGGTCCGGACGCCATGCCAGACGTGCCGTGCAAGCGCATCTGGGTGACGGCCCGTACCGCGGCCGAGGCGGAAATCTGGTCAACCGCGCTGATGCTGCTAGATCCCGGGGAGATTCCGGATTTTATCGCCGGGGAAGGAGAAATCGCCAAAGTTTACGCCCAGCGCGACGGCATGGTGGAAGTCATCCGGTAGTTCGGGCCGCACGGCGATGGCTGGCCGCAGCCGGTGATTCGCGAGGGTTGCGGGGTGCCGCTCAAGCCAGGTTGGACTCGGATTTCACCCGCAGTTTTGTGGCAGCGGGTGCCCGCCGGGTGCGAACGGGAAGGTGGTGCGGCATGATCGCCGAAAACAGCAGCACGAGAGGATAAGCGCACAGTGCGAGCAACACGCCGGAGGTGATCATGCCGAGGATGAAACTCGCCGCATTGAGTGTGCCGACGCCGGGCGGGTGCATGTGGACACTTGTTAGAAAGTCGGGCATTGGCACCCCAAGGGCGTCGCGCATCCATTGGCCGAGGCGAAACTGGGCGAAGAGGATCGCCGGCGTGGTGAAGGGATTGGAAAACCAGCAGGCAGCCATCGCGAAGGGGATATTGGCCCGCAAGCGCATCGCGAAAAGCGCCGCCGGCAGCGTTTGGAACGGGATCAACATCACCGAAAAAAACAAGCCGATGGCAAGGCCGGAGGCCACGGTGTCGCGGCAGGGAAGCCACAGGCTGCGGTCGAAAAGCGGTCGTGAAACCGCCTGCCACCATGGGCGGTGACGCAAACGTGGATGACGCAGGGTCTTGAATGCCTGGCGGACCAGTCTGAGATAGCGCTTTTTCATGCGGCGGGTGCAAACCCGTGGCCAAGCTTTACCGCCAGTGCCCGACAAGCAACCGCAAATGCCTTGCAGGTTTTCCTGCCCCTCCACAAACTGCGGCCTCATTTCATGAACCCTTGGCAAGCATTCATCCTCGGCCTGATCGAAGGGATCACCGAATACCTCCCCATCAGCTCGACCGGTCATTTGCTGGTGGCACAGCACCTGATGGGCATCGGCACCCAGACGCAGGAAGCGAAAGCCGCCGCGGACACCTTCGCCATTTGCATTCAGGGCGGTGCCATCCTGGCGGTGCTCGGATTGTATTACAAACGCGTCATCCAGATGATCCGGGGCATCCTCGGCCAACACCCGGAAGGCCTGAAACTCGCCGTTTCCATCGTCGTCGGATTCCTGCCGGCGGCGGTGATCGGCTTGCTGCTCAACGATTGGATCGAGCAGAAACTCTTCGGCATGTGGCCGGTGATCGTGGCCTGGGTGATCGGCGGTTTCATGATCCTTGCTACCGCCTGGTGGGGGAGACGCGGTCCGGTGAAAGGCGGCGGCAAGGAACTGTTGGAGTTGTCCTGGAAAATGGCGCTGCTCATCGGCCTGCTGCAATGTGTCGCCATGTGGCCGGGCACCAGCCGCAGCCTGATGACGATCGTCGGTGGTTTGTTAGTCGGGCTTTCGGTGCGGGCGGCGGTGGAGTATTCATTTTTGTTAGGATTGCTCACGCTTACCGCCGCCACCGCCAAGAAGGCGGTGTGGAAGGTCCACGGTCTGGACGCGTCTTATGATGTCTGGTTCGGCGGTGCCAAACTGATGTGGGAGACCTATGGCGCGCTGCCACTGATGGTGGGCGTGGTCGCGGCCGCGGTTTCCGCCGCACTGGCGGTGAAATGGCTGGTTTCCTACCTGCAGAGCCACGGGCTCTCGCTCTTCGGCTGGTATCGGATCGTCCTCGGCATGGCCATCGGTGGCCTGGTGTTGTTGAAGGTGTTGCCCGCCTAACAAAGCCTGACCATGTCCTTGATGAACTGGCCCCAGAGGAAAAACAATCCGCGTTTGGAATAACGGAAGTGGCCGTCGCCGGTTAGCTCGATGACGCCGGTGGCGAGGTTGTGATCGATTTGCCGGCGCATTTCGCCCTCGATGGAGTTGACGATTTCCTCCGGGTCGGGCATGCGGAGAGTTTCGGCCGGGATGCTGGCGCGGCTGAGGTATTCACGGTGGTCGCGCAGGATTTGGTGGAAACAATTCCGGCCGCAGGGGACGTGGTTCCAGCGCACGTCGGGCGGGCAGCGGAGCGTGGCGGCAAAGGGAAAATTGGTAGTGCGCCAGATGCGCCCGTCGCTGTCGTGGGAGGTGATGGAGATGAAGGCGAAGGCGACGTCGCTCTGTTCGCACAGGCAAACGGCGGCGACCGCGCGTTCCTCCGGATGCCAATAGAGACGGAAGAACTGACGCATGCCGTCCCATTCCCAACCGCAATCAGAGACATGCTCGAAGCCGGCCTCCTCCATTGCCACGGCGGCTTCCGGGGCGTTCGGGAAAAACGCGGGATTCGGATTCTGCCGCTGGGTCAGGCGGTTCTCGATTGGCAGGCGCAGCCGGCGGATGCGCGAGAGCAGCTCGATCCACGGCAGGAAAAACCACAGCACCGCACCTGCAAGTCCGCCGGCGATGCTGGAGGTGATGAAATACAGCAGTGCGAAACTGGCAGCCAGGAAGGTGAAAGCACCGATTTTTCGCAGGCCGGCGTTGCGGGCGGAGCGCAGGGCGACCGCGAGGACGACCAGACCGACGACAATCAGAGTTTCACGCATTGGAAGCGGGCGAAATAATGGTTACCAAGAAGCACAGGGAAGGAGTTCCATGCTTCTCGCAGACGTGCAAGCGCTCGTTTCCGGACCCCATGGGAATGATCTTGATTCATCCCCATGACCGGCTCATCAGCGCCCGCAGTCGCGCGGGATCGGTGGCGGAGGTCTTCGCGACGAAGCCGCGGGCATGCGCGAAATGCACATCCTCGCAATCTTGGATCCGGGTGAAATCCAAGCCCGGGTGATCGTTGTGGCGGGACAATCCGAAGCCCCCTCCCCTGCGGTCGGGATACACCAGCCCCACCACGTTTTCCCCGGCAGGGTGGGAAGCGATAAAGCGACCCAAGCCGGCCGAGGGTTCGTCAGGCAAGGGTTCGGTGCGCGGCAGATAGAGCACGTGGAACGGTCCGCCGGACGACTCGATCTCCCAGAACTCGCCGACCGATGCAATGAAATCGAGTCGCTCGCGCAGGTTTTGCAGGTAATCCAGCAGATCCGCGCCGATCCAACGCATCACTTCCCACAGCGGTTCGCCGTGCTGCAACTCGGAGACCGTCGCGAAGCGGCGCAGCAGCGTGGTATCGATCGGCGAGGTGAGTTTGGAAAGCTGCTCGCGATCGATGCCGAGCCAGCGTGAGGTTTCCACCGCGCCGCGGGTGTCGAACCACTCGGCCGGTTCCAGCCAGTCACAAAACGCCCGCGCGTCTTCATACACTCCGAGGTGTTGCAGGACCAGACTCAAGGCGCAGACCGGCGGGTGGTCTTTCGGGAACTGGTGGTGATCGAAGTTGCTTCGTTCCGACGCATGTTCGCCGCCCACATCGACCACGGCGATGGCCGGATCGGCAAGGTCATCGGCCGAGGGTTCGCGCCGGACGAGCGGAGCCCGGTGTTTTGCGATCAAGAGGCAGCAGGCGAGAAACTCGTCTTTGTGAGAACCTCCGGGATGGGTCAGAATACGGGAAACAATCATGCGGATTGGGCTGGGGAAGGCGGCACCATAGTGCCTTCGCCCGGCTTGGAAAGTTTTTTGGCGGGTGACTGCCATCCACCCGGCTTCGCCAGAACTGCTGGATGCCGTGGAAACCGGCAACCGGCCCCACTTTCCCCCGTCCGCAATCGCGGCGGGAAAAAAAATTCAGCCGAAGGAATCCTTTCACCGCAAGGGTTACAGCGCGCCGCATCGCGAATTTTAAAAACAAATCTTGCTAATTCTCCCTCGCCGCGCATCTTTCCGGTCGATTGTTCGCTGTTGAGTGATACAATTGCGCTTTGTTGAATCTCTGACGCCGTGGTCAAAGAAAGTGTGGAATGAATTGGCGTCATTAGAACTGAAAACAATGGATATCTACGTGGGCAATTTGCCCTACACTGCTACTGAAGGAGACGTCACTGGTCTCTTTGCCGCATTTGGACCGGTCGAACGGGTCAAAATCATCACCGACCGCGAAACCGGGCAATCCAAAGGATTCGCCTTCGTGACGCTCGGCGACCAATCCCAGTTGAACGCGGCTGTTGAGGCCCTCAACGATTACGATTACAACGGACGTCCACTTCGCGTGAACGCCTCCGAGCCCAAGGAATCCCGGCCCGGTGGTGGCGGCGGTTACGGCGGCGGCGGCGGCGGCGGCTATAAAGGCGGCGGCGGCGGTGGCGGCTACAAAGGTGGCGGCGGCGGCGGCGGCGGTGGCGGCTATAAAGGCGGCGGCGGCGGCGGTGGCTACAAAGGCGGCGGCGGCGGTGGAAACCGTGGCGGCGGCGGCGGTGGCGGCTGGTAACTCCAGACACCCAGTTTGAATTTTTTCACTCACCCGGCCCTCTTCATTGGGGGCCGGGTGTTTTTTGTTGAGACGCGAGGATAGCCCTTGTGCCCGGAACCGGCAGGACCTTTCCTCAGAAATCCACAAACCGTACCCATGATTCTCCACCGCTCCCTGCTCGCATTCCTTGCTCTCGCCCTGATCGCCCCAGCTTCGGCGGACGATGCCCCGAAGCCGCCGACCCCGCTTTACGAAACCCGGGCCGAACATGACGGCAACGGCATCGGTAAATTCTTCATGGGCCGCGAAATCGCCCATGTCATGGGTCATCAGGCGGCGGACTGGCTGGAGCGCCCCCAACGCGAGGCGGAGGAACGCACCGACCAGCTCGTCGATTCCCTGAAATTCCGCGAAGGCGAGGTAGTCGCGGACGTCGGCTGCGGCTCCGGTTTCATCAGCCGCAAGATCGCCAGAAAGATCGGCCCCACCGGCATCATGTACGGCGTCGAGATCCAACAGGAGATGCTGGATCGGTTGATGACAAACATGAAAAAATTCGACATCGCAACCGTCAAGCCAGTGCTCGGCACCACCACCGATCCGAAACTCCCTGCCGCCTCGTGCGACACCATGATCATGGTCGATGTCTATCATGAGTTCGATTTCCCTTACGAAATGATCCAAAACATGATCGCCGGCCTGAAATCCGGCGGACGCATTGTCTTCGTCGAATATCGCAAGGAGGATCCCACGGTGCCGATCAAGGAGGTTCACAAGATGAGTGTGGTGCAGATCAAAAAGGAAATGACCGCCCACCCGCAACTCGAATTCGCCGAGTTGATCCCCACCCTGCCGCGGCAGCACATCATCGTCTTCAAGAAGAAGTGACCGGCACTTCAGCACACCCGCACCGTCTCCATCCCTAGCAGTCGGCCGAGCTTTTCGATCTTACCGGCGATGTGACCGACGCCCACGGCGCAATGGTGCGCCGGTCCCTGGGCGTTCCATTCGTTCATGAAGCGGCGGGCACCGATGCCGAACTTGTAGCGGCTGTTGGTGTTGCCGATCTCCAGAATCGGACCGGGCACGGATTCTCCCTCGGCGACTAGCAGCTTGAGCCGCCCGTCGCCGCTTTCCACCACCGAGAGCAAGGTCACCGGCCCGTGTTTCACGGACATCTCGACGGACAGGCCGCGGCCGACCTTGCCATGATAGACTTTCAGCGGGCGGACCTTGGTCTTGCCCTGGGCGATGGCGACGTGGCCGGGGCCATCGTGGCCCATCAGAACGACGTCCTCATTCCAATCCATCGCGTAATATTCGGTGAACGAACCGCCGACTCCGAAGCTGTCCATGATCTTCATCGCCTGGGCGTTCTTCACCTCATACTCGCCGGCCACCGGAATCCCGCGAGCGGTTAGAAGCGAGTTCCCGAGGATGATCGAGCTGATTGCATCCTCGTTCTCCACGTTGCCACTACCCATGTAGTAATAGGCCATCGATCCGAGGTCGTGAGCATCCACCAGGCGGTCCAAGGCGACGGATGTGCGGGCGGCGCGTTCCAGCTCCTCTTGCGAGCAATCGTCCTGCACGTCGAACTGCTCGCGGAAATGCGCCACCCGGGCGGCGATTTCGGCATCCCCCACGTCGCGGCGCAAGTCCGCGAGTTCGTCCACCTCGAGGATCTCCAGGTGGCCGCCGAAGGTGGCGCACTGGAGGGTGGTGTCCGAATAGATATCGAGCATTCCGTTGTAATAATGCCCCATCAGGCCGAGGCGGTTGTGCGCCATCACATTGGCGACGCGGGCCGCCTCGATCCAGGCATCGACTTCGCTCCAGCATTCGGGGTCGTCATGCAGGCGGCCGGTGATCTGCTCGAAGGGGATGCGGGCGCGTTTGAACACGTTGGCGATCTCCGGCACCGGGCAGGCCGAACAATGCGCCAGCCACTCGCCGGTCATCGCCGTGCGATCGCCCATGCGGTTGAAGTTCGCGTAGTCGATGGCCGCCTCAGGTGATAGATTAAGGATGATGACGGGAACCTTGGCGCGCTGCACCACCGGCAGCACCGTGGACGACAACGCATAGGTGGTGACATGCAGGAAAATCAGATCCACATCCTCGCGGCGGAAGCGATGCCCGGCATCAAACGCCTTCGGCGGCGAATCGATCAGTCCGAGGTCCACGATTTCCACGCCGGGCCGGGCGAGTTTTGCGCCGACTTCCCGCAGATAACCTTCGAGCCGTTCCTTGAGGCCGGCGAACTGCGGCCAGTAAGTGTCGAGACCTATGCCGAACAGGCCGATGCGGACGGGATGTTTCATCTCCCAGAATGGTTAGTGCCCGCCGCCGAGCGAACCGATGTAGTTTCCATAACCCACGATCATGGTGGATAGAACGAGGATCGCAAGACCGGCGAAGAGCAGGCCTTTGGACTTCGGGCTGGCACCCTTCCACTCGCGGAGCGCGAGGCCCCAGATGGAGCTGAAGATGATGATGGAAGCCATGTGGAGCGTCCAACTGCTGAACTTGTAGTCACCCATCTGGGTTTCCCCCATCGAGTAGAAGAAGAACTGGAAATACCAGGTGACTCCCGCCAGCGCGGCGAAGATATAGTTTCCGAAGAGCGGAACCGGAGTGGGATCGTTGCGACCGTCGAAGGCGGCGCTGGTGTGGGCCGGACCGCCCTCGCCACCGGCGGCATTTCTGGAGGCGGGCGAGTTCTTGCCGGGCTTGGAGGTGAAATACTGATAACCGGTTTTGTTTTTCAGATTCAACAACACGCACCAGATGAAATTGGTGGTGAACCCGCCTAGCAGCACGATGATCAGCACGGGCAGGCCGGTCCACAGGCTATGTTTGGCGTGGATGGCGGCCAGGTCCGCGCCCGCAGCGGCGACGTTGAGGGCGGTTTCCTTTTCCGACAGGCTGGCGAGACTGTCGATGATGTCGAACGAATCCGATGCCGCGATGTTGCCCGCGTAGGCCACGAGGCGGGGCGCGAGTGGCGAGGAGGAGGACCTGACGGCGGCGAGGGCGGACTCCGCCTTGTCTTTGGCGGCTTTGATTTTACCCGCATCGCGGTCCGTGCCAGCAGCTTTTTCGAGGGTCAAAGGTTCTTCAAGCATGCCCACCAAGCCGGCGAGCGAGGGTGCGGAGTCGGCTGGGAAAAGGTTTGCCGAGGCCAGCGAAGTCAGGAGAGCGGCGCTTTCCTCGGCGGAGGGTTCCGCGGTGCGGACCGCGGTTTTGCCTTCAGCTTTGGCGCTGTTGACCATGTCCACCTTCAGGGTGGTCGCGCGGATCCAGTCCCCGGCGCTGAGGCCAAACGCGAAACAGGCACTCATGATGCCCGAAAAGGTGGCGACCAGGATGCCTTTTTTGAAATTGAACTCTTTCACCGTTGCACGCTTCTGCGCCTCGGTCATTTCGTTTTCCTTGGCCTTTCCCGCAAGCGCCGTGACGATGATGCCGATGACACAGACGACGATACCGGCTAGAATCCATTGTCCGCTGGCCTTGTCGAGCAGCTTGGCCTGGAACTCCCCCTTGAACAACGGCGGGATGAGTGTGCCGAACACCGTGCAATAGCCAAGAGCCACCGCCATGCCCAGCGACATCCCGAGATAGCGCATCGTCAGTCCGAAGGTGAGGCCGCCGAGGCCCCACAGCGCGCCAAACAGATAGGTGTAAAACCAGACTTTGCCGGGAGTTTCCTTGAGGACGGTGAGGGCGTCGGTGGTGTTCAAGGTGGCGAAAAACCACGGGGCGATGATCCACGAAAACACGCCGGCCACCAGCCACGAGGTTTCCCACGACCAGCGTCTGACGCCGCGGAAGGGAACATAGAACGAGCCGGAAGCAAGGCCGCCAAGCCAGTGATAGAAAACGCCAAGCAGAGGGTTGTGCATAAACTGCGGGTATGAATGGTTTTTGGGACTGCGGAAACTTGGGAGCAGGCGCTGTCTGAGGCAAGCTGAATTGAAAATCCCAATCGGCGGCGGCAGGATCAAGGATGGGGCTCAGCGTTCGTGGAATCAAGGAAGGGCGAACACGTTCCGCCGCTCCTTGGAGGTGCGCTTCGCGACGCCGTGAATTCCACCACTGATTCAGGGGTTTCCAGAAGGCGGGAAATAGTGCTCCAGCGCCTCAATGACTCCGGCACCATGGACTCCACGGGTGATCAGGCCGCCGGTGGCGGCAATTTTTTGCTGGATCGCCGCCACCGAGTTGGCCGGGCAGGCGGTCATGCCGGCGTGTGAGGGATCGAGCATTTCCACGTCGTTGTAGCTGTCGCCCATGGCGAAACACCGGGCGGCAGGAAGCTGATGGAGGCGGGCGATTTCCGCCAGACTGCTGCCTTTCTGGAAATCGCGATGGCCAAAGCGCAGATAGATCGAGTTTCGCTGCCACGCGAGGTGGGGTTCGAGGGCGACGAGCGGCGTGATGTGCCCGACGATCCACTCCATTTCCTCCTCGGTGCGGGAAACGATGCCCGCCGGCTCGCCGTGCATTTCCAACCACTGGGCACCGGTGTGTTCCTCGATTTCATGGCGGAGGCGGGCGAGCAACTGGCGGGCGTGCTTGAACAATCCGTGGACTTCTTTTTCGCAACGTTTGTTCCAAGGCGCGTGCGGGATCCAGCGGCCAAAGGCGTTGGGGAAATAAATCTCGCGTTCCCGGGCCACCACCCAATCGGGCAGGAAGGGAAAGCGGCTTTCGATGAAACCTTCCACCATGTGCGCCATCGAGCGGCCGGTGTTGATGCCCCAAAGCGCCTGATGATCGTCCCTCACCCGGCGGATCCCCGCGAAAAACTCAGCCGGCACCGGCGGCTCCGATGCGGAATCATGCAGGGTGCCATCGAAATCGAACGACAGGATGGCGTTTGGCAGCGAGGGCTGGGGCAGGGTCTTCATGGGATTCCGCGGCAACCCCGGAGAGGTGGTACACGAGGACGGGATCGAACCATCAAAACCCTCCATCTCAACGGAACGTGAAGACTGAAAATGGCGTAGAAACCGCGTCGTTGCTCGATCATTACGTTGCGTGGGTTTTGACGGATGAGATTCATGGGGGAACATTTGGTGAACATTTCGGGAGAACCGCAAACCACGCCTCAGCCACATCCTTGCCCTGCGCGTCCACGTAGGAGCGCCGAGCCTCGCTCTCCGAGTTGCCCGCCTCCATCGCCGTTTGAGAGATTCCGACCAAGGCCGAGCGGTAGGTGAGGAACGAGTGGCGGAGCGCGTTGCGCTTCCAGCCGCCAATCAATCCGCCCAGGCGCGTCGTCTCGCTCATGATTTTGCCCTCTCCTGCGGAAGGAGGGACACGCGGGGACATCCTGCCCGACGCCTTGGCCAAGGGCTTCAGCCATGCCTCAAGCGCCGGGAGGATTGGAATAACGCGGCGGCGGCCGGTCTTGGAGGTTTCAGGGCGAACAATGAACAACCCGCGGTCCCAGTGGAAATCCGCCCAGTCGAGCGGTGGCTTGTCGCTGTGCTTGATCGGCGCAACCTCTTCGGTCCTGATCCCGCCAAACGCGGAGAGTGCGAGCCATGGCAAATAGGACTCCTTGACGTTCGCGAGCAGGATTCCCAGTTCCGGCGCCGTGAAGATCGCCGGGATACCCCGCACCACGGGCGGGAGGTCGAGGATGGCGGGCACGTCCGACAGGTCCTTCGGGATCATTTCATTGCGTGCCGCCCACCGCCACAGCGTCACCCATGCCTGCCGGATGTTGGCGAGCGTGCGCGGAGCCGATGGCGACGGCAGAAGAGGCTTAATATCGGACGCGGCGAGCTCGGACATGACCCTATCGGCCAGCGGGTCGAGCAACAGCAGGTAGCGCGAGAGGTTGCGCCGGTGGTAATGGCCGGCGGTGCCCGCCTTGACGGCGAGGAAATCCGCCCGCGCCTCCTTCAGCTTCGCGGTGGGCCGGAAGCGCGAGCGCCAGACAAGAAACTCATCCACGATTTTCAGCGACGGATCCACGTCCACGATGCGCTGGAGCACCCGGATCTGATCCGGCGTGAGTTCGTTGAGATGGAGCGTGCCGCGGTAGGTCGTCTGCGCGTACGTTCTGGCCTCGGCCTTGATCTTTGCGAGCGTGGAGCGCGTCACCTGGCTCCCGT
>CAMBPB010000063.1 GCA_945869465.1 Prosthecobacter debontii | reverse complement strand
AGCAGAGAAAGTTCTCGCCAAATTGATTCAGGGAGATAGGACTCGAGGAGTGAGCAGCAAACGATTCATTGTTCCGTGGAAGGCTTCGGCGGCGAAGCCGGCGATTTACCATTGCGTTAGCCGCGTGGTGGACCGGCGCTTTGCGTTTGAGGACCGGGAAGGCGAACATTTCCGGAAGTTCATGCGCATGCAGGAAAAGTTTTCGGGCTGTCGGGTGCTATCCTACTGTTTGATGTCCAATCACTTCCACATTCTGTTGGAGGTTCCGCCGATGCCGGAAGGCGGGATTTCGGACGATGGGCTGTTGCAACGCCTTTCCGCCATTTACTCGGAGGCGTTTGTCGCCGTGGTGGGCAAGGATTTGTCGGATGCCCGCACGGCGGGGAATGAAGTCCGGGTCAGGGAAATTCACGCCCGTTTCACCTACCGGATGCACGATTTGAGCGAGTGCATGAAGACCATGCTTCAGCGTTTCACGCGCTGGTTCAACCGGACCCATGCCCGCACGGGGACCTTGTGGGAGGAGCGTTTCAAGAGCGTGATTGTGGAAAGCGGGGTGGCGGCGCGAACCATGGCGGCTTATATCGATCTCAATCCGGTGCGCGCGGGGATGGTCAAAGATCCTGCTGACTATCGCTGGAGCAGTTATGGGGAAGCAATCGGCGGCGGGACGAAGGGCAATGGGAAGAAGGCGCGGGAGGGTTTGGTTAGGGCGTGGTTTTGTGATCAGGGGGAGGGATTGGAGGCGGAGAAATGGCGGGAGGTTTCGCGTTTGTATCGGAGAATGATGGGCTTGGCCCTGGGCCGGACACCGGGGCGCGGCGAGGTGTCACAAGCCGCAAAAGGGCTTGGTCAAACCACCATGAACACGGCGGAAATGCTGGCAGGCGGCGACAATGAAACGGTTTTGAAGGACTTGGGACTGGCGAAGATGCTGCGGTGTCGGGTGCGGTATTTCACGGACGGCGCGGTGATCGGCAGCAAGGAGTTTGTGAACGAAGTATTTGCGCATGCCCGGGAGCGGTTCACGGCGAAGCGCAAGGAAGGCGCGAGGCGACTGCGCGGCAACGGCAAGCCGGCGGCAGGCTTGTTGTGGAGTGCGCGCGATTTGCGGGTGGGGATCGGGTGATCCATTGAAGCGCCTGGCCGAGCAGACCAACCCATCCAGAGGCGGTTGCTGGCGTTGGTGGAGGGAATCGAACTTGCTCGGCGTGGAACCTGAGTTGAGGTCGTTTGCTGAATTCTGATCCGATTTCGAACGCCGCTGCCTGCCGCAGCAATTATCGTGCGGAAAACGCCATACTAACACGTCAAAACTCCGCCGGTGTCGGCGGAATCGGCCTTTCTTCCTGTGAATCCGGGGATCTCGCTTGCCATTTAAGGAAATTCCCTCCTAATTTTCGTCATGCGTCACCGATTCATTCCTCGATTCCTGTTGTTGTCAGCGCTCACCGTATCCCTCCATGCGGCCGTTTCATTGCCGACAGACACCTCGGCAGCCATGCCGGCCGAGGTCGAGGGACCTGCCAAAACGGCGATGGAAGCCTTCCAAGCCGGCCGCCACGCCAAGGCGGTGGAGTTGGCCAAGCCCTTGGCCGAACAAGGAAATGCGGAAGCTCTTTATTTGCTCGGGTTCGCCCACGAGTCCGGCCAGGGAGCCGAGGCCTCGAAGGACAAGGCGCTGGAATTCTACCGCAAGGCTGCGGCCGGCAAGCACAAGGACGCCGTTTACCGCCTCTCATTCATTCTGCTCGCTTCCGATAAGGAGGAGGAGCGCGATCAAGCCCGGCAAGCGCTGGAATCCGCAGCCAAGGACGATCCGGCAGTGGCCGCCCGTATTCTTGGCGAAGCTTATCTGCGCGGCATGTTGACTCCCGCCCCGGATCCGGACAAAGCCGTCTTCTGGTGGAAACGCGCCGCCGATGCCGGAGATGTGCTCTCGGTTCTGCTGATCGCCCGTTTTTATGAGGGCCAGTTTGGTTTCCCCGAATTGAAGGACCCGAAAGAAGCGCTCGCCAACTACGCCAAGGCGGCGGGCTTGGGCAACGCCGGAGCCATGGCCGCGCTCGGTTCACGCCTGCTCAGTGGTGACGAAAAAATCCGCGATGCAGCAAAGGGCCGCGAATGGCTCAAGAAAGCCATCGCCGCCAAGGAATATTCCGCCTACCTCGCCTTGGGAGACTACGAGGAAAACGTGAAAAAGGATCTCAAGGCCGCGCTTGCCGAATATGAGCGCGGCAAGGACGCCGGACAGGTGGATTGCATGCTCCGCACGGCGGATTTCTACCTCGAAGGCAAAGGCGTGGAAAAGGACGCGGATCGCGGGATGTCGCTGCTGCGGAAAGCCGCCGAAGCCGGTAACCCGGTGGCCAATTTCCGCGTCGCCGCCCAACACCTTGCCGCCGAGAAACCGGAAAAAACCGATCTGATCTCCGGCTACGCCCACCTGCTCGCATCCGCCAACGGCAATCTCTCCGAAGCTCAGAATGAGCTCGGCCTGCTCTACCTCTCGGGGAAACTCGGAGTTGCCGACATCCCGGCCGGGGTTGCCTGGTTGACCCGCGCCGCCCAAGCCGGCAACGCCCAAGCCCAGAACAACCTCGCGACCCTCTTCGAACGCGGCATCGGCGGAGTGCCCAAGAATTTGGAAAATGCCGGCCAACTCTATGCGCTTGCGGCCAATCAAGGTCACGGCCCGGCCACCTTTGCCCTCGCCCGTTTGGTCGATGCTGGAGTCGGCACCAAGGCCGACCCCGTCAAAGCATGGGCGCTCGCCACTCTCGCCGCCGAACGCGGGGAGAAAGAGGCGGGAAAACTCGCCACTGAAATCAACGGCAAGCTCAACGAAACGCAACGCGCCGATGGCGTGAAGGAACTTGAGAACATCAAGTCCGGCAAATCCGCCAAGAAGGAAGAAGCCAAACCCGCCAAAGATGCGAAAGACGCGAAAGATGCGAAAGACGCGAAAGACGCGAAAGATGCCAAAGACGCGAAGGCACCGGCCCCAGCGCCCAAGGATGCCAAAGGATCCAAAGGCAAATAAGGCCTGCCAGTTTTTTCCAGCCCGCCCGGTTTCCGCCGGTGCGGGCTTTTTTTGCCCCCGCCAGCGTCGCCGGTTCTTCCATGGCAGCGCATGGTCAATCCTGGGTGAACTTTAACAGAATCATTGAGGCTGAAATTTCAACAGGCTCTGGATGGTTGCATAAGGAAAGCAGGAAGAAGATCCGCAGAAAGCCCTTTGCCTGCTTTCCTGCCTTCGTTATTGAATTCTCTCATTTCGAGATCTCCGGGAATTGAACTCGCTCGCAGATGCGACCAAACCGGGGGGCGGTAGTGAACTCCGGCTCTTCAAAAATGATTCTGCTGTCCGCCTCTATCCTCCCCTGCTGACGGATCGGCCCTGAGATGTTCTTCCCGCTTGCCTCCCACGGCTAACCGCCCGAGACTGCCCTTGTGAACATCCTCGTCACCGCCGGACCCACCCGCGAACCGATCGATCCCGTTCGTTTCCTCTCGAACCGTTCGTCCGGGAAAATGGGTTACGAGTTGGCCGCCGCGTTCGCCCATGCGGGACACTCGGTCCTGTTGGTATCGGGCCCGACCGCTCTGGACGTACCGGATCGCGTGGATTTCCTGCCCGTGGAAACCGCCGCGGAAATGCACACTGCCGTCGCCCATCACCTCGGGCGCATGGCCATCGCCGTGTTTGCCGCCGCCGTCGCCGATTACACCCCGGCCACGGTCGCCGCGGAAAAAATCAAAAAATCCGGCGATTCACTCACTCTGGAACTGGTTCGCACGCCGGACCTTCTCGGCTCGGCACGCAGCCCCCTCGGCTTCACCGGCACCCTCGTAGGCTTCGCCGCGGAAACCGGACCTCCCGCAGCCCAGGCCCGCGAAAAACTCACCCGCAAACAATGCGACCTCGTGATCGCCAATGACGTTTCCAAACCCGGCTTCGGCTTCGACTCCGACGCCAACGAGGTGATTCTGGTCTATCCGGATCACACCGAGGAACTCCCGCCCGCCTCCAAACACAACCTCGCCCACCTTCTCGTCGATACCATTCTCGAACTGCATCAGAGACTCAAGACTTGAGACGCAAGACAACAAAAGAAAGCGCGTGCTAGCACCGTCTTTTCTTGTGTCTTGTGTCTTGCGTCTTGTGTCTCCAATCTTCCCCATGACCGATCTCGAACTCGCCACCCACGCCGCCCTCACCGCGGGAAAACTCCTCCGCCAACACTTCGGCAGCGACGCCGTGGTCGATGAAGCCAGCCATCATGACATCAAGCTCGCGCTCGACAAGGAATCCCAGGAACTCATCACCGAGATTCTGCTAGGCGCGAACCCGGGCGACGCCCTCTACGGCGAGGAAGGCATCGCCGGCAATCAGGCGTCCGAGCGCCAGTGGATCGTCGATCCCATCGACGGCACCGTAAATTTTTTCTATGGCATCCCGCATTTCTGCGTCTCCATCGCCCTGCGGGTGAACGGGGAAATCGTCGTCGGCGTGATCCATGACCCGATGGTCGGGGAAACCTGGACGGTGGAAAAAGGCGGTCCCGCTCTGCTCAACGGCAGTCCGATCCAAGCCAGCAAGCGCGACACCTTCGAGCAGTCGATCCTGTTCGTCGGCTGCGGCAAGGATGAGGAATCCCTGCGCACCGGCATCGAACGTTTCCACAAGGCCTCGCTGCGCGCCCGCAAGATGCGCATGATGGGCTCCGCCGCCCTCGGCATGGCCTACATCGCCTGCGGCAGGCTCGATGCCTACATCGAATCCCGCATCTCGCTGTGGGACATCGCAGCCGGCCAACTGCTCGTCGAAACCGCCGGTGGCAAGGTCGAGCTAACTGCCGTGCCCGGCCACCCCGACGCCTGGTCCATCGTCGCCAGCAACGGCCGGATCCCGGTGGAAGAGATACTCTGATCGCGGATGGAAGCGAATGATCCGCGCCTCACGCTCTACCATCCACTATCAACCCCATGACTGGCATCGGCTACGACGTTCATCGTTTCGCGGAACACCGCCCGCTAGTTCTCGGCGGCGTGACCATTCCCCACAGCCACGGGTTGGAAGGGCATTCGGACGCGGACGTGCTCTGTCATGCCATCGCGGATGCCGTGTTAGGCGCCATGGGCCTGCCGGACATCGGGTATTATTTTCCACCCGGTGATCCCGCCTGCAAGGACATCTGTTCATTGAGGATTCTGGAAAAATGCCGGGATCTCGCCGAGGCTAACAATCTACTGATCGTCAACGTCGATTCCACGCTCGTTGCGGAAGCGCCCAAAGTCCTGCCCCACCGTGATGCGATGCGGACAAACATCGCAGCGGCGCTCGGCATCCGGCCGGAACGGGTGGGCATCAAGGCCACCACCAACGAGACCATGGGCTTCATCGGCCGCAAGGAAGGCATCGCCGCAATGGCCGTGGCCCAGGTGGAATCCAAGGATCGTCCGGTCTAACCCGACTTTCCAGGCGCTTGTGCGGCGGCGGTCAATGACAGGCAAGACCGGTGCGGCGTCTGGCTCGGACCGCGAGTTCGCAACTCGCCTGTACACGGAAAGCCGAAGCAAAGCGACAGTCACCTCCACGCTGCGTCCCTTCTTGCTCAGGCGAGATTGGAAACTCGCGGTCCGGCGAGAGTTACTTGAGCACCTTCATCTTGTGGACGCCATAAACCGCGTCATCCGCCAGTTCCTCTTCGATGCGGAGGAGCTGGTTGTATTTCGCGATTCTATCAGAACGACTCATGGAGCCGGTCTTGATTTGGCCGCAGTTGGTGGCGACCGCGATATCGGCGATAGTGCTGTCCTCGGTCTCGCCGGAGCGGTGGCTGAGCACTGCGGTATAACCGTTTTCCTGCGCCATTTCCACGGCATCGAAGGTTTCGGTGAGCGAACCGATCTGGTTGACCTTGACGAGAATGGAGTTGGCGACGCCGAGCTTGATGCCCTTGGCGAGGAACTCCGTGTTAGTGACAAAAAGGTCGTCGCCGACGATCTGGGTGGTCTTGCCGAGTTTGTCAGTGAGGACTTTCCAGCCAGCCCAGTCGTTTTCGTCGCAGCCATCTTCGATCGAGATGATCGGGTATTTTTTCTGCAGCTTGGCGTAGAAGGCGACGAGTTCTTCGGCGGATTTCACCGACTTGTCGCCCTTCTTGAAGACATAGGCTTTCTTCTTCTTGTCGAAGAACTCGGAGCTGGCGCAGTCGAGCGCGATGGCGATCTGGGTGCCGACCTTGTAGCCGGCTTTTTCGATGGCCTGACAGATGATCGCGAGCGCGTCGTCCGCGTCCTTGAGGACCGGGGCGAAACCGCCTTCGTCACCGACGGCGGTGGAGAGGCCGCGGTCGTGGAGCACTTTCTTGAGAGCATGGAAAACCTCCGCGCCATAACGGATCGCCTCGCGGAAGGTGGGGGCGCCGATGGGCATGATCATAAACTCCTGGAAGTCGATGGGGGCATCCGAGTGGGCACCGCCGTTGATGATGTTCATCATCGGGACGGGAAGCACCTTGGCGTTGGGGCCGCCGAGGTATTTGTAAAGCGGAATGCCGAGTTGCGAGGCGGCGGCTTTGGCGACGGCGAGCGAAACGCCAAGGATGGCGTTGGCACCCAGCATCTTTTTGGTCGGTGTGCCGTCGAGCGCGATCATGGCGGCATCGATGGAGGCCTGCTCGGTGGCGCAGTAACCGAGGATCGCCGGGGCGATCTTGGAGTTCACGTTTTCGACGGCCTTGAGCACGCCCTTGCCGAGGAAACGCTTCTTGTCGCCGTCGCGGAGTTCGACCGCTTCGTTTTCGCCGGTGGATGCGCCGGAAGGCACCGCAGCGCGGCCGATCGCGCCGCCTTCGAGGTGCACGTCAACTTCTACGGTCGGGTTGCCGCGTGAGTCGATGACTTCGCGGCCGCGGATTTCAACAATGGTGGTATGTTCCATGGTGGTTGCTTGTGTGGAGAGAGAGACAGAGAGACTCAAGACTTGTGTCTTGTGTCTATCAGGGATTGAACGCCCGGATCGATTTGATGGTGAGCGTCTGCATGGCCTCGGTGGCTTCGTCGCGGACTTGCACGGCGTCGCCGGGTTCGCGCCCGACGAGGGCCTTGCCGACTTCCGATAGATAGGAAACCGTCTTGGTCTCGGGGATGGAATCCCAGGCGCCGAGCACGGTCATTTCGATATTCGAGCCGGCAGCATCGGTTAGGGTGACGATGGTGCCGATGTTGACCTTGCCGGCGTCCGAGCCTTTGAAATCGGTGCCGCGGGCGCGGGTGATATCCCGTTCCAGTTCGCCCTTGCGATGCATGAGGTATTTCTGGAGATCCTTGGAGGATTTGTATTCGAAATTCTCGCGCAGGTCGCCGTAGGAACGGGCGATGGAAATGTCCTTGGTATTCTGCGGAATGCGGACGCGGATGAGGTCGTCGAGTTCGGTCTTCTTGCGTTCCAAGCTCTCCCATGAGACGAGCAGGGCTTCCTCGGGACGTTTGGCGTTGTTTCCGCTCACCAGTTCGCCGGTTTCCGGCCGGGCCTTGATGATGCGTGCCATCAGTGATTTTTTCTCAAGCTCGCCGAAGACCGGGCAATCCAGCAGGCGGCGGGAGAAATTGCGCGCCTCGTTGACATCCATGATGGCGACCAGATCGGTGAGCAGGTTCTTGTCATCGCCTAGCAGGCTTTGAAGACGAGAGGTCTTGCGCGGTCCGTCGGACAAGTGGTCGTTTTCGAGCAGATTGAGGATCGAGGCCCCGACATCAGCGCTGAAGACCTCGGTCGAGGCGGTCTTGCGCTCGCGGCAGACCCAGATCAAGGCATCCGAGCCAAGGGCACGGCGGGCGATGGCGGAGCGAAGGTGGTTGACGAGCGCTGGAAGCTCGCCGCGTTCGAGCAGAATGCGGGCGATTTCGGTCACTCCGCGGGCTCCGACACGATCGAAGACATGGACGATTTTGCCCACCCAGTCAGCTCCGAAGGCATCGGGAAACGCTTCATAGACGGCACGCTGGCGGCCGGAGGGAAGGGTGCTGGTTTCCTCAGCCAGCTTCAACGCGTCGGTCGAGAGCAGCAGGTCGGACAGTCGCACGGCGGTGGGGTCGAGCTCCAGGGTTTTGGAGGATCCGATGACTTCATCGCGGGCGGCGACGAGTTGCAGTGCCTGGCCGAGTTGCACGCGGGCCGCTTTTTTTGCGCCTTCGTCGATATCGTTGAGCAGGCGTTTGAGGGCGCTTGTGTCACTTTCAAAAGCACCGATGTCCGCGGCGATGGCTTCGAGCGCGCGGATCATGCCCTTGATGTCCTTCGATGCTTCGAAATCCGCGACGAGAGCCTCGGCGGGACTGCGGTCGCCGGTTCGCAGGGCAATGGCTTCGGTGCGTTTTTGAGGCACCACGGCAAGGCGGCTCTCACGCAGGGCTTTTTTAGTGGAATCCCACCATTTCTTGAAGGTTGCCTCCGGGATTACGGTGCCGCAGAGTTCCTTTTCCAGTGCGTCGCCGGTCATGCTGCCGCCGTGGCTTTGGAGGAGGTGGACGACGAGAGCGATGGGATCGCTTTTGGAAAGGATGCGGAGTTCTTCCAGTTGTTCGATTTTTTTGGCGCGAAAATCGTCGAGCGGGATCCACTCGGTTTTCTGGAAGGCGAATTGTAGTTCCATCGTCTGCCCGGTGGATTTTTCAAAGTCGATGGTGACCTTCTTGCCGGGCAGATCCCAGTGGATCACCTTGCCGGCGCCGAAGGATTTGTGAACACAGAAATTACCGGGAGCCAATTGGGAAAGGCGCTCGCCGAGCGGTTTGGGAATACGGCCGGCTTCAACCAGCTTGGCCACGTCAGGATGCATGCGGCGGAAGATGAGAAGGCCGGCTGCAGAACGCAAGGCATTCCCATGATAAATCTCTCCAACCGTCCCGTATCAGGGATTTTTTGCGGTTGGCGGGACAACTCGGGGCCGTGGCTGACGGCTCGGCATCATGCGGCCTTCCAGTGCCTGATCGAGGCCGCGGCGCAGGGCATGGACCCGCCGCCGCCAATATTCCGGGACATTGTCGAGGTTCCCGTCGGTTGCGAGGTCGCCCTCGAAGATCATCTGGTCCTTGGGATCTTCGATTTTCACTTTGTAAACGGCCCCATCCTTGCGGACCTCCGCCCGGCCCGCGTCGGTGGAGTAGCTGGCAAGTTTATCGGAAACGTTGATCACCCGGGTCGGAAAAACGCCTCCACCTGGCAGGATGGCGGATTCCACCAAATCGTGGGGGAAGGGAAGTTTGGGGTGGGGCGAGAGGCCGAGTTTCAACTTCACCTCCAGCGGTTTGCCCGCCCGGAAGCCCGACAGCGTGACGTCATCGCCCGGTTTCGACAACCGAAGCAAGGCGGCCAACTGCGCTTCGTTGACCAGCATCTGATCGCCGATTTTCCACAACACGTCGAACACCTGAAGTCCGGCGGACTCCGCCGGGCCGCCCCGTTCGATCACGCGAACGACAAAACCGATGCCGGGCGGCAACGACGGCAACTGCGCCGTGATTGTTTCATCCGGCTTGGTAATCTCCAGTCCCAGCCAAGCGGCCGGGGCTTGGGAACTCCGGATCACCGGAGCCGGATTGACCGGAGGAACCGTGCCCTTGACGGCAGGCGGTTCCGCGGCGGACGCCAGGGCCCGCGTGAGCAGAAGTGCGGCGATGACTGGGAAGGTTTTCATGTCAGAACGCGCTGACGGGCATCAGGAGGATTTCCTCCCGGGGCTCGGAAACTTTCATCACGATACCGGTTTCCTCATCGAACAGACTGTTTTCCTCCACCACGCTGAGGCGCACGGCACGCATCGTCGAGCCGTCGGCGTTCTCCTGCCAGCCTTCGTCGGTCATCGCTTCGATGCGGCCGGACTCACCTACCAGCACAAACTCGGCGGCGACCTCGGAAACGGGAGCGACCTCGGACAAGGGCGACGGCGAGGGAGGACCGGACAAGGAAAAGATCACGGCGGCAGCGGCGCCGGCAGCGGCGATTCCTCCGGTGGTGATCCGGCGGATCCATGAAATGCCGGGTTTGGCCGGGGTGATCCCGACTGGCACTCCGGCCAGTTCATCGAGCATCGCCGCGATGTCGCTTTGACCATCGTCGCTCAATCCGGGCGGCATCAAGCGGGCGAGAATGGCTTCGATCGGATCAGGCTTGTGCATGGCGATCCTCCTTCATGCGGCGCAATTCGTGCGCCAGTTGTTCCAATGCGTAGCGATAGCGGGATGCGGCGGTATTCGGGGAAATCGCGAGAGTTTCCGAGATCTGCAGGAATGTCAGGCCGCCCCAGAATTTCATCACCACCACTTCCCGCAGTTTCTGGCTGAGATTCTGGACGGCATCGCGGAGGATCACCGCCTCCTCATCCTCCTCCAGCACCGGATCGAGCCACACATCCTTGAAATCGTGGAGATAAACGATCGATTCCTCGCGTTTCCGGCGGCGCGATTCGCTGCGGTGGTGGTTGAGCCCGCAGAAGCGGATGGTCGAAAACACCAGGGGCAGATCGGGCGGGCTGCCGCCGCTTTCCGCCTGATGATGCCACATCCGCAAAATCGCCTCCTGCACGAGATCCTCGGCATCATGGCGGGAATTGCTCCAACCGCGGGCAACCAACAGCAGGCGCGGGCCGTGTTCGGCCAGCCACTGCTTCCAAGCGCTTGCGGGGGATTCCATCGTGCTAGGTAAATGCCCCGTTGCCGGAGTTTTGTCTGCAAAATCACTTGCGACTTTCCGGCGCGGCCGGTTTCATTCGAGAAACCGGATTTTCCCCGGCAGCGGCAGGCGTTCGAGCGCCATCGCCTCGTGCTGTTCGTCGGTGCAGGACGAATTGATCGGCGCATCCGGAGTGGCGTCATTCGATTGCAGGTAGCCGTGTTCCAGCATCCACGTTTCAACTTCCTCGCCGCTGATGTCGGGCAACATGTGGCCGTCGATCTCGACGCAGGGCGACAGCGATTGGCCGCTGCGTTGTTCCATTTCCCAGCGAAACGCCGGGTTTTTGATAATGTCCTTCTCCTCATAGTCGAGGCCGTATTTGCGCATGATGGCACGGATGCCTTCGCTCCAGCCACAGAAGGTTTTCAAGTAAGCGGTGATTTGCGGGGATGATTGGCTCATGATTTGTCGGTTTCCGCGCAGACGCATAAGCGCGAAACGCCGCATCCGCAAGCAAAGCCGCTTCCGGGTCTTGCCAATGCCGAAAACCGCCGCCACTCTGGGAAAGTAACGTCCGACCCTAGCGCTATGAATTCAGATCCCACGACCTCGAAACCCCGCCGCAGTTTCATCAAAACCCTCGGTGGTCTCACCGCCGGATTGGCCTCGCTGCCCACCTTCGCCCAGGCCCAGGCCGCCGCGCCGTCCCGCGCCTCGGGAGCCAAATACATGGGTGATTTCGCCGCACCAAAACTCGACAAAATCAAAGTCGCCATCATCGGCGTGGGAAATCGCGGCTCCGGCCATGCCAGCCAACTTGCCGGCCTCGAAGGCGTGGAGTTCGTCGGCATCTGCGATCTCAACGAAGGCCGCGCAAAACGTTCCGGGGACGGAATCACCACAGCGGGCCACTCGCCCAAGGTCTATTTCGGCGAGGCCAATGGCTGGCGGAAAATGCTAACCGAAACCCGGCCCGATGCCGTATTCGTCGCCACGCCGTGGGAACTTCACGCGCCAATGTGCATCGGCGCGATGACGGCCGGAGCCCACGCGTTCTGCGAAGTGCCCCTGGCCGTGACCGTCGAGGAAATGTGGGACCTCGTGAACACCTCGGAAACCACCGGCCGCCACTGCATGATGATGGAAAACGTCAACTACGGCCGCGAAGAGTTGCTCTATCTGAACATGGTCCGCCAGGGCGTGCTCGGCGAGCTCCTCCACGGCGAGGCCGCCTACATCCATGACCTCCGCGGCGAAATGGTAGGCGGCAACAGCACCGGTTCGTGGCGCACGCTTCACTATGCCAAACGCAACGGCAATCTCTATCCGACCCACGGCCTCGGCCCCGTCGCCCAATACATGAGCCTCGGCCGCGGCGAGGACAACTTCGGGCGCCTCGTCGCGTTTTCATCGCCCTCCAAAGGTCGCGCGCGGCATGCCCAAAAATCCGGCAATCTCACCGATCCGGCATGGAAGAACCTCGCATTCAAAGGCGGCGACATCAACACCTCGATCATCAAGACCACCCTCGGCCGGACCCTCATGGTGCAATGGGACGAAACCTCGCCCCGCCCCTACACCCGCCTCAACCTGATCCAGGGCACCAAGGGCACGCTCGCCGGGTTTCCTAACCGCATGGCCATCGAGGGTCTCACCAACCATCACGATTGGGCCCAAGGAGCTGCTTGGGAGGCCATCGCCGCGAAATATGAACACCCGCTCATCAAGCGCATGGGCGAACTCTCCAAAAAAATGGGCGGCCACGGCGGCATGGATTTCCTGATGCTGTTCCGCATCGTCGAATGCCTCCGCAAGGGCGAGCCGCTGGATCAAAACGTCTATGAAAGTTGCTTCTGGTCCGCCGTCGGCCCGCTCAGCGAACAATCCGTCGCCGAAGACGGCATGCCGCAGCCGTTCCCGGATTTCACCCGCGGCAATTGGAAAACCACCAAGCCGCTGGGCATCGTCGCCTGAGTGGTGTTAGGTTCACCACCGCGAAATTTCCGCCATGGCAAACATGCGGAAATCTCCGGCATTTTCCCTCGTGAAATTTCACTGCGGCAGGCGCTTCCCGCCATCCCTGCAAAATACCCGAAAAAGAATCTTTCCCCGCGGCGGATCGCCTGCTAGACGCTCACCTGCATGTTTGCGAGATGCCTTCCACTGCTGCTCGCCATCGGAATTGCCGTCCCGGCTGGCGGGGAGCCGGCCGCAACGCCGCCCGCGCCGGATTTTTCCAAAGGCTTCGAACGCCTGGTCGCCCTCGGCCTGCCCGCCCTCGATTCCAAAGCGAAATGGTCCACGCTGCCCGAAAATCGTGGCGGAGGCGATGACCACTATTTCCGGGAATTCCTCAAACCCCTCAAGGGCAATGGCTGGAGCCTTCCTCCAGTCGATGGCAAAGCGCGCGGACTTGGCATCGGCGAGCTTGCATCGGTCGAATTAAGCCCGTCGCCCTCCGAAGAACAGCCGCGCAGTTTGCTCGGCCGCGTCTTCGGCGGTGGCGGAGGCTCCAAAAAACCCGCCGCCATCCCCGAGGCGGATCTCACCAAGGATGTCCGCGCCCTCATCGATGCTTTCAGCAAGCCGAATGACAATCGCGACCCCTTCGCCTCGTCCAGCTCCAGCGGAGCGATCTCCGGCAAGATCCTGCTGCTCGCCACCCAAATCCACCAAACCGGCCGCACCGCCCTCGCCAACGACCTCGCGATGGGCCTCTTCGATGCAGTCGGCTCCCGCGAAACCGCCGTCGATGCCGCCCTCAGCATGATCGCCGACCACGCCTACGAATCCGCCGCAGAGGCGTTTTTTGCCACCGGCGATTGGGCAACCTACCACCGCACGCTCACCGACCTCGTCGCAAAATTCCCCCGCGGTTGGTCATCGCGGGAGGCCGTGGCCATGCTTCTGCCGCAGTTGGCGAAACAAGCCGCAGGCGAAAAACCACCCGTCCTCTCGCTGCCGGGAATCCCACTCGATCCCAAGGCGCTAGAAGCCATCGAACGCCTCGCCGCCAAACCGGAAGCCAAGGATTCCGCCGCCGAAGCCGAAAAGATGGCAAAACGTTACGGCATGAACCTTTCCTCGATGACGCCACACATGCGGGCGCAGGTTTTCGCCTCCCTTCGGTCCCAGGGCATGGAGCAGTTCGGATCCTCCTCCCCGTGGCTGCTCGGCGCGGCCGACGAGGACGAGGAAACCGACACCAGTTCCCCCCTCGCCCAGCTCACCGCCCTCGGCATCAACGCCTTGCCCGCCCTCGCCGCCCTCGTGGACGATCCGTTTTTCACCCAAATTCCCAATTCACAGGCCCGCAACCGCTCCTCGTATTATTCGTCTGACGAAGGCGATGCCGAACGCATCCTCCGCGTCCATGCCAGCCTCAATCGCCCATCCACCCGTGGCGAGATCGCCCGCGGCTTGCTCGGATCCGCCCTTCCCAATTCTTCCGAAGATTCCGACCAACCCGACCCCGAAGCCCTCCGCGAGTCCGCCCTGGCCTTCTGGAAAGCCAACAAAGACGCCACCCGCGAGGAACTCGCCGCCGTGTTCCTCCGCGACGGTTCATCCTATCAAACGCAAACCGCCGCCACCCTGCTCGCCTCCTCCGCCGATCCCAAGGCCCACAAGGTTTTCGAAGCCCACGTGCTCGCCGCCGATCCCGCGCTCGAACAATTGCAAAATGTGCAAACCTACCTCGCCGCCCGCAAAGCCGCCGCCAAACCTTTCTTCGAAGCCTACGCCAAACTCATCCGCACCCAATCCGCCGGAATCGCCGAGGAGGACGAACATTCCAACCGATATTCCTATCAGATCAAACAAGCCGGCGGTCTGGAGAAGTTGCTCAAGCAACTCGGAAACCTCGTCACCGAAAAATCCCCGCACGCCCTCGCCAAGGAAATCGCCAAAGGCAATCCCGCAGATGCCCAGGCCGAAATCCAATCGCTCCTCGCCCTCATGAAAGGTGCCTCTCCCACCAAAATTCTCTATGCAATGCTGGAAGGAGCCGTAACGACCGAGGATCCCGTCATCCGCAGCCATTTCCTCAGCGCCACCCGCTGGCTTGGGCAGGAAAATGACGAGGAAGTGGACGAGGAGGGAGAGCTCGCTCCATCACCCGATCGGCCGCTCGCCGAGGCCGAAATCAAAGTCTGGCAGAAACTCGTCGCCGACACCCGCGAAGTTCCAAACAATTCTTCCCGGTCACCCGGCAGCGAAAAATGGACGGTGGGAGATTTGGCTGCCAACGCGCTCGCCGCTTCCATCAATCCAAAAACTTACCAAGCCACCGTCCAAGCCGCCCCCATTCTTCAAAAGGACCTCCGGGAAATCCGCCGCGAACAAGCTTCCGCCTACCTTTCCGGCAAACCCATTCCTCCCCTGCCGGATGGCAGCCACGTCACACCTGATAGAATCCGCGAAATCGTCGCCGAAGCCGGAAAAAAGCCCGCCCCGGAAATCCACCCCTACCTCGCCACCCTAACTCCCGACGAACGCGCCGCCTGGCTCGACTGGGTTGCTGAACCCGGCGATCTGCCCCTCCCTCCATCCGTCAAGGAACTCCGATTTCTCGTTATTGGTCGCTCGGATCGCGACTCTAAGAACAATCGTGACGTCAAAGATGTCGGCATCATCGACCCTGGTTTCATCGTCACTCCCGCTACCCTGAAAGCCACCGTGGAGTCGCTTGCGGCCGACGTCTCCAAACACTCCCGCACCACACTCGCCATCTCGTCAGCCGAATTCGGACCGGGTCTTGAAGTCCAATCTCATACAGTCGCGCTTCCACAAGCGGCATCCGATGACGAATCGGACGATGCAATGGCTAACCGATACAATCAGACTCGCATTGTAGCCGGCCAACTCTATCCCGTCATTCAAATCCTCGAAAAACAGGAATCAACGGACGCGGCCATCATGATCCGCATGTCATCCGACAACGATGAAATCCGAGCCACCTGGCTGATCCAAAAAGGCAAAGCTAGCCCGGTGATTCCTCAGGACCAATCCACCTTGGACAAAACTCTGAAAACCTTGGTGGAATCCCCCGAGTCGCCGCGACTCCATTTGCAGCTCGAAATCCTCACGCAAGCTGATGCTGCCTTCTTCATGGAAGCCATCAGCAACTAACATTCCCTCCCCCATCCACCACATCCCCAACACACCACCCCCATCTCATGACCGAACAACCTGCCGCCCAATGGGAACGCCTGCAAGAAACCGTCGCCAAGATCCGCTCGGAAACCGCCCGCGCGATTGTCGGCCAGGATGAGATCGTCGAGCAATTGCTCACCTCGCTGCTGTGCAAGGGCCACTGCCTGTTAGTGGGTGTGCCGGGCCTCGCCAAGACCCTGCTGGTTTCCACCCTCGGCCGCATCCTCGGCCTCAAGTTCCAGCGCATCCAGTTCACTCCGGACCTGATGCCCACCGACATCGTCGGCTCGGAAATCCTCCAGAACTCCGCCGGCGGCGAACGTTCGTTCCAATTCATTCCTGGCCCGATCTTCGCCAACCTGATCCTCGCCGACGAAATCAACCGCACCCCGCCCAAAACCCAGGCCGCCCTGTTGGAGGCGATGCAGGAAAAGCAGGTCACCGTCAACGGCCAAACCCGCCGCCTCGAAGAACCCTTCATCGTCTTCGCCACCCAAAACCCCATCGAACACGAAGGCACCTATCCACTCCCGGAAGCCCAGCTCGACCGCTTCTTCTTCCAACTCAACATCGGCTATCCGACGATCGAACAGGAAGCCGAAATCGTCCGCCGCACCACCGGCCACTCGCTCGACCAACCGGCCACCCTGCTGGACGCCCCGAAAGTGCTGGAACTCCAGGAAGCCGCCATCGACGTCCCGCTGCCGGACTCCGTCATCCAAACCATTCTCAAACTCGTGCACTCCACCCGCCCGGACTCCGAGCACGCCACCCCCGACGTGAAAAACTACGTCTCCTACGGTGCCGGCCCGCGCGCCTCGCAATGCCTCGCCCGCGCCGCCCGCGCCCTCGCCCTGCTCCGCGGCCAATCCTCCGCCTCCCCCGCAGAAGTCCGCGCCGTCGCCCTGCCCGTCCTCCGCCACCGCGTCATCGCCAACTACAACGCCACCGGCGAAGGCATCACCACCGACCAGATCCTAGCCAAACTGATCAAAGAAATTTGATAGACAGAAGACGGAAAGACAGAAGAAAAGATCCTCCACCACCCTCATCTTCGCCATCTTCACTTTTCCAGTCTTCTGTCTTCTCATCTTCTGTCTCAAACTCTTCTGTCTCATGTATAAATTCCTCGATCCCGCCGATATCCGCCGGCTCAAGAACTATGAGTTCGGGGCCAAGGCCATGGTCGAGGGTTATCTATCAGGCCGCCACCGCTCGCGCCAGCGCGGCTCGTCAATCGAGTTCCACGAGTTCCGGCAATACACGCCCGGCGACGACCTTGCGCGCGTCGATTGGCGGGTGTTCGCGCGCAACGACAAACTGTTTCTCCGCACCTTCGAGCAGGAAACCAACCTCGAATGCCATGTCTTCCTCGATTGCTCGGCATCGATGGGTTTCCCGGAACGATCCGCCCGCCTCTCGAAACTCGAATACGCCTCGTTTTTCGCCGCCGCCCTCGCGTGGTGGGTCATCTCAAAAAACGACCGGGTGTCCCTCACCCTCTTTGACCACGGCATCCGTAAATTCCTGCCGCCCGGCTCCACCCGCAAGCACCTCCACGAGATCCTCAGCACGCTCGAACACAACACGCCCGGTTCCGGAACATCGATCGCCGAGACACTCGCCCGCGCCCTGCCACTGCTCAAACGCAAGGGCACGCTCGTCATTCTATCGGATTTTTTCGAGGACCCCGCCACCCTGTTCAAAGCTCTCAACCCCTACATCCACCGCGGCTTCCGCATCCACCTCTTCCACATCCTCGACCCCGGCGAAATCCAGCTCGAAGACCGCGGCCTCTCGCGTTTCATCGACATGGAATCCGACGCCAATCTCACCGTCCACCCCCACGCGCTGCGCGAGTCATGGCACCGCGAAATCCTCGACCACACCCGCTCCCTGCGCGCCCTCGCCGCCGCCCGCCACGCCGACTACGCCCTAACCGCCACCACCGATCCCTACTTCACCCTCTTCGACCGCATGAGGGACTGAAGGGTAAAAGCTGAGAAACTGAAATGCTGAAATGCTAAGATAAGATCGAAGACCGCTCACGTCAGTTTCAGCATCTACCTCCTCCACCATCTTCTCTTCCTCTAATCTCAGCATCTCAGCATCTACCTCCCAGTGTCCCTCCTCCTCCAGCACCCCGCCCTTTTCGGTTTGCTCGCGCTTGCGTGCTTGCCGGTGCTGGTGCATTTGCTGTCGCGCGCACGGCCGCCGGCCTATCGGTTTTCCAACATCGACTTCCTGCGCCGCGTGATGCGCCGCACCGCCCGCATCCGCCGCCCCAAAGACTGGCTGCTGCTCGCCTTGCGCACCGTCGCCCTACTCGCCCTTGCCGCGGCCTTCATCTCGCCCTTCCTCGTTTCAAAAGACGCCGCGCTGCCCGGTGAAAAAACCACGGTCATCCTGCTGGTGGATCGTTCCGCCTCGATGGTCGCCCGCGAAGGCGCCGGCAGCCGCTTTGAAACCGCCTGCGCCAAGGCCACCCGCTACCTCGAAGCGTCCCGCCCATCCGCCGCCAACCTGATCTGGATCGACGCCGAACCCGATGCCGCCTTCCTCGAACCCGGACCCAACCTGGATTTCCTCACCGATCTGTTGAAACAAGCCGAACCCCGCCCCGAACCCGGAGCCCTAGCCGCCGCGTTCGACCTCGCGCTGCGCCAGCTCGCCCAGGCCAGCGGTCGCCGCGAACTCGTCATTCTATCTGATTTTCAAGCCACCGCCTGGCGGAATTTCGCGCCCAAACTGCCGCCGAACGTCACCGTCCGTACCGAACGCATCGCCTCGTCGGCCCCGCCCAATCTCGCCGTCACCAGCCTCATCCCCCAGCCCACCGAACCCGTCAGCGGTCAGGATCTCACCGTGCTCGCCCGCGTCCGCAATTTTTCCGCCGATCCAGTCCGCACCCAGCTCACGCTCGATGCTGATGGCGCCCGCCAATCCCAAGCCATCGACCTCCCGGCCTGGGGCGAGGCCGAAGCCGCATTCACGCTCCGCCCCGCCTCCGCCGCCCCCCTCCCGCTCACCGTCCGCACCGAGGCGGACGCCTTCCCGATGGACGATTCCCGCCACGCCGTCGTCCGGGTGCGCGACTCGCTCCAGCTGGCACTCGATCTCCCCGCCGATGCGCCCGAAGCCAGGCTCCTTGGAAAAATCGCCGACGTCCTCCCGTGGTTGGAAATCAGCGCGCCATCCGCCGCCACCCGCCCGCCGGACCTGCGGTTCGTCTCGCCTTGGAACGGTGAAAACCCGGCCGCACTCCGCAAGTCCGCATTGTCCGGCTGCACGCTGATCGTGCGTCCCGCCGCATCCTGTCCGACCGCCGCCCTCCAAACCCTGCTGGGACTTCCCTCCGCTCCGGAAGGCGCAAACCCCACGCTGGAAACCTCGCCTACCGGTTGGCCCGTCGCCCCCGAGGAATCGCATTCCGCCATCCACCTGTTTCGCACCGGCGATTTCGGCAACCCCTTCGCCGGGACCTTCCGCGAACGGCTCCGCCTGGCCCGCTCCCTCTCGGAAATCGCCGGAGCCCGCCCGATCGCCAGCTACGCCGATGGCACGCCGGCCCTCATCGAGTTTCCCACGAGTGCCGCGCCCATCCTGCTGTGGAATCTCCCGCTCGATCCCGCAAAAACCGACTGGCCAACGCAAGGCGTGTTTCTGCCCGCCATCGCCGAAATCCTGCTCCGCACCCGCCCGCTCGGCTCTGCGGATTCCTCCCAGGTTCTCCCCGGCAGCCCGCTCGTCTGGACCTCCGCCGATTCCTCCCACAACGGAGCCGTCACATTACTTGGCCCGGAAAACAAACCCGTCGGACTAACCGAATCCACCACCCCGGACGGCACCCTCTGGCAAGCCAGGCAACCCGCCACCCCGGGCCTCCACCGCTGGCAGATCTCCGGTCAAACGATCGATTTCGTCGCCGTCAATTTCCCCGAGTCCGAATCGGACCTCCGCCCGCTCGCGGAATCGCCCGCCTTCGGCAAGAAGGTTTCCGGCACCGACTCGCTCGCCCGCCAAGCAGCCCTCTCCCAAGGCCTGCCGCTCTGGCCCTGGCTCGCCGCCGCCGCCCTCGCCTTCCTCGCCCTCGAAAGCCTGATCCATTCCCGGACGCACAAAGACGCAAGACTTAAGACTTAAGAAAAGACCCTGCGCCTCCTGCCGAAACTCCGTTCACCGAAAACCGCCATGTCCGCCATCACCTTATTTGAAGAAAAACAAGTCCGCCGGGCTTGGGATACCAACGAGGAAAAATGGTATTTCGCGATCGTGGATGTGGACGCGATTCTCACCGATAGCTCGAATCCACAAGTTTATTGGCGAGTGATGAAAAAACGACTTACTGAGGAATGGAAGAAGCGCGGGGTCAAGGAACAGAAAGAATTCGCCATCCTAACCGCTGAAATCAGCAAGGCCACGTTTGGCATGACCCCAACCCAATACAAGGACTTCAAAGCGCTCTCTAATCCCAAGGAGAACCTGCGCGATCACATGACCGACTTGGAGCTCATCTTCACCATGCTCGGCGAAGCATCCACCACGAAAATCGCCAAAAACCGCGACGCTAGGGGATTCCCCCAAAACCAGCGTGCCGCCAAAGCCGGC
>CAMBPB010000062.1 GCA_945869465.1 Prosthecobacter debontii | reverse complement strand
GTAGGACGAGGTGGTCGACAACGAGGGCGGATTTGGTCATCAGTGTTTCCATGGCAGGCTGAAACTGCCAAAACGGAGGCCAATGTCTAGTATTTTCTTAAATCGCCAATGAACATCGACCATGGCTGATTTCCGGGCAACCGCCCTGCTTACCTGCGCCGCGCCTCAAAGAAATCCTCCACGCTCACTGCCGCCTGCCGCAGCATACTGGCGAGGGTCCCGGTCTTGATTTCCGCATTGGTGCCGCGACCAGGTGCTCGCAGCGGCTCCCTGACGGGAATGCCGGATCAAACCTCATCCGGGTGTCGCGCTGGAACCAGTAGCGCTCCGCAGCCTCCTTTCAGTTGCCTCAGCCACTGGATCCCGGCAAGCTTGCGCTGCATGTTGTCGGCCAGCGGACGCAGCGCCGTTTCGTCGAGCAAGCGTTGGGTGAGATCGCCCATGATTCCGATTTTCAATCCGGCCGCAGCAAGTATCCCGCCACCCAGCCTTCCCCGCCGCATTCGTTGCGACACCAATGCCAGCCGTGGATTTGCCGGATCGATTCCAGCCTGTCCCCTCTTCGAATCGTCAGCACCGCCGGATCGAAGATCTCGGTCGCCACGCATCTTCCATCGCCCAGCGGCTTGAGAATCTCCTCGGGAACATAGCCGTCGTTGCCGCTCCCGTCGCGCGCCCAGACCCAGCCCGGCCAGGTGCGGTCGGCCGGACCCACGTGAATTTCATCACCGGGTTTCAAATGAATTGGGTCGCTGTCTCTTTCCTCGTAGTCCGAATTCGCGGTAAAAGTGGCCATGGTCTTGGCCCCGAGCAAAACCACCGCGATGGCAAAAGGCGATCCCGGATTTCGGGCAAAATCCTGCGGAGGCCGCTGCGCCTTGCCTGCGGTCTTTACACGCTGCGGCCTCGGTGTTAGCTTGCCGCACTGTCCCCCCACCCCCTCTGAATGTTTCGTCAGTCACGTCCCCCCGACCCTGACCAGGATCTCGTTACACGCGCCCGCGATGGCGATACACGTGCTTTCGACGCCCTGATCCTCAAGTATGGCGACAAGCTCTACGGGCTTGTCTATCACATGACCTCCCACAAGGAGGACACCCACGACCTGCTTCAGGAGATTTTCGCCCGCGCCTATCAGTCACTGAAGAGTTTCCGCGGAAACTCGAACTTCTACACCTGGATCTACCAGATAGCGGTGAACCTGACGCTCAACTTCCTGAAGAAGCGCAAACGCCGCACGGGATTGAGCCTGAACGATCCGGGGTCTCCGGTCCAACACGATCCGGCGCTGGTGGACACCACCCATGAGGCCAACCCGGAGCAGCAGACCAACCTCAAGGAGCTTCAGCTAAAATTGAACGAAGCGATAATGAAGCTGTCTGAGCCCCATAGAATGGTGGTTACGATGTTCGATATCCAAGGCATGTCCCATGGGGAGATTGCCAAGGTGCTGCAGACTTCCGAAGGCACCGTTCGTTCGCGACTCCATTATGCGCATCTGCACCTCCAGTGCGCCCTTCAGGATAGCTGGAACGAAAGATTTTAAAAAAACCCCTTGCGCCCGGGGCCAATGTTTTGTGAATCCTAAGTATCAACCGCAGTGAAGCCATCGGTCGAACAACTTGAGAACCTGCTGGCCCTTCGGCGCGACGATCGCCCCGAGGAGGGTTACTGGCAGGATTTTCTTTGCGAATTCCATCACCGCCAGCGCGAGCGGGCCGTGGTGAAATCCAAGCTGGCGAATTTCTTCGGCCGGGTTGCCGTCTGGTTTTCGGACTTGGGTCCTTCGAAATGGGCCTACGGCGGGGGGGTGGCTTACGCCACGGTTGCCGCGCTGGCGCTCCTGATGCCGCGCGGCGTGGACGTTGAGAACATCCCGGCATCTCCGGTGAACTACCAAGTGGTTCCGGCTCCGGCGCTTGAGCCGCTCGACCAGTTGGACCTGAGTCCATCGACTCACGGCAGCGCGGGCGAACAGGTGTTCTAATTCCCAACAATCCGCAATGGAGGATCTGGGATGCCCGCGCCGGCGACCGTCGGCACGAATGATGGGGTGGATGCTGTTCGCATCCGCCTCGGTGTGCCTCGGTGATCCGCGGCTGGCTCGGATTTTCGCTGCGGGCCGAAACCCAGTCCCCGCAGATGGTCCGTGTCCTCCCCAAGTCCCCCGCCGCCAGCGCCGGCATCAAACCCGCCGACGTCCTGCTGGGAGTCGGCACCCGGCCGATCACTGATTATGTGGACGCGGGAAACGCGTTCTTTTATCTGATTCCGGGCCAGCCGGGCCGCGTCAAACTGCTGCGCGGTGTGGAACAACTCGAAAGCCCCCTCACTCCGACCCGACCGCAGGCGGAGTGAGAATTGTTTCACTTTTCAGGAGCCGCCGGAACTTTCCGCGGAATCATTGGCGGACGGGCGGTTGGACGGGATGCGGGCGTGTCGGTTAGCGAAAGCATGAACGACCATTGATAGAATTTGCCGGCGGGGATTCGATACTGTGGAAGCGCGGTGGCTCCCCAGGCATTGGTTCCGCCGAGCCCGGACTGGCGATGATCGAGGTTGAGAGTGTAAAAATCGCGCTGTGGCACTTCGAACGGGTGCATTGCCAGCGTGATGTCCGCGGCGGAACACGGATAGATCCCCACTTCCAACAGATGATCGCCGGTGGCATCGACCCGTAGACCACTGCCGCCCATCGGACCGGTGAGCGTGGCCCAGCGGATATCGGTGCGGTTTCCGGATTCCTGAGGATCGACGTAACGGTGGAACAAGGTCGAAACCAGTCCGTCATGAAGGGTGGTCCAGGCTCCCGAGTTGCGATCGACGTAGTTCTCATGCGGTCCCCGGCCATACCATTTCAAGATCGGCGTGCGGTTGGGCACTTCGCACTGAAAGCCGATGCGCGGGATGTCGGGCAACTCCTTGGACGGGCGGAAGGTGGTGTCGATTGCAAGTTGGCCGCCACCTGTGAAGCGGTAGCGAACGGTCGCCGCGCTCTGTTGCGCCGGGATTTTCAATTCGGCGGTGACCACGATATCGTTCTTATCCTGAGTGGCGGTCACCTTTTCAGCGGTCGCCCGGACGCCGGCATACTGCCAGATCTTGAGCTTGTGATCCAACCCGGCACCCTCATCATTGTTAGTGGGTGGCCGCCAAAAGTTCAGATGCATGGGCGAGCGCAGCCACTCCTGTTCCTTCTGGCGGATCGAAGTGAGAATACCGCGGGATTTGTCGATCACGACGGTGACATCCTTGGCCTTGAGCGTGAATCCGGCGGCGTCTTCGGTGAAGGTGGCGGGAGCGTCGGAAGGTGCGGGGGCCGGCACCTTGCGTTTGCCCCACGGCAGCGGGATCTCATCCCACGCGATCGGCATGCCGGCGGGATGCCATGCGGTGGCCTCGGTGAGATCATAGCGGACGCGGAAAAAATACTCGCTGTGCGCATCCGGGGTGTGGCCCGTTGGAATCTCAAGCTGGCCGCTCTGGGTCGCGGCGCTGTCAGGCAGAGCGAGTTTTCCTTCCGCCACGGCGATCCCGTCCTTCATCACTTTCCATGAACCGTTGACCGTTTTCAAACCACTGAAAAAATTCTCATTGTGAACACTGATCTTCACTTTCGGGGTGTTCACGTCCACAGCCCGGGTGTGAATATTCTGATAGGATTTCTTCACCTCTTCGAACTGCGGCGAGGGCGTCAGCGTGGCGGTGACGACGCCATTGCAGCAAAAGGAAAGGTCGGTGGGCCGGTCGGTGAAATCACCGCCATAAGCGAGCAGTCGCTGGGTCTTGGGTTTCTCCGCGTCCTTGGTGAAATCCAGCAGCAGCGAGGAGTCCTCGGGGGACTTCGTTAGATCGGCGGCGGTCAACGCCCGGGGATAAAGCGTGGCGCGCCGCACCGAACCATGGAAGCGGCGGGAGGTCTCCTCGGTGTCGATGCCGACAGCGAGTTCGAAGACATTGGTGGCCACTGCAGCCGTGCAGGGCGCGGATGCGGCGGGCTTGCCATCAATGAAAATCGCCAGAGTCTTGCGGTCATAGACGCCGGCATAGGTGTGGAATTTCGAGGCGGCGTCCGCCGGAAGTTTGGCGGCCACGATGTGCCTGTCACCTGCCGAGCCAATGAAAAACTCAAGGTTGCCGCCACTTGCCGCAATCCTGAGTCCATACGATGTCTCACCTTTTGTGATCAAGGGCTGACCGCCCGCCGTCGCGCCCGGATGGTTCAGGCGGGCTTCGGCAATCAAGGTGAGCGGACCCGTCACATCGAGTTTCTCCGATTTCTCGATGACCGCGCTGCCTCCGAACAATCCCTCACCCGCGTCGAGCGACCCTAACAGACGAACCGGGAGCTTGTTCGCCGAGCGATCCTCCACGTCGCCGATCTTGTGTTTGGAATGCAGGATGGCCTGGTCCTTCCAGTCACAGATGAAGCCGCCCTGATAGAGGCGCTCCTTGCGGATCAGATTCCAATAGTCCACAAGGTTGCCCGAGGAATTCCCCATCGCGTGGCTATATTCGCACTGGATCAGCGGGCGTTGTTTCTCGACGGGCTTTTTCTCCTCGGAACGGCAGTATGCCTCGCATTGTTCGAGGGTGGCATACATCGGCGAGTAAAGATCCACGTGTGCGGCGTGTCCGGCCTGTTCGTAATGAATCGGCCGGGACGGATCGCGCTGGCGGATCCATTCCGAGCATTTGACGAAATTCACGCCGTCGCCGGATTCGTTGCCGAGCGACCACATGACCACGCTGGGATGGTTCTTGTCGCGTTCCACCATGTTTTTCACCCGATCAAGGTGGGCCTCTAACCAAGCAGGGTTTTTCGCGAGCGATTCCTCGCCGTCGCCCATGCCGTGCGACTCGATGTTGGCCTCGTCCACCACGTAGAAGCCAAGCTCGTCACACAGGTCGAGAAACGCGACGTCGTTGGGATAGTGCGAGGTGCGCACCGCATTGATATTCGTCCGTTTCATTTGCAGCAGGTCGGCGCGCATGTCGGCTTGCGTGACGCAGTGGCCGGTGCGCGGGTGGTGGTCGTGGCGGTTGACGCCCTTGATCAGGATCGGCTGACCGTTGTGCAGGAAACGACCGTTCTTGATTTCATTGCGGCGGAACCCGAACTTGCCGCGATAATGGGCGATCTCGCTGCCCGCCGCATCTGACAGGGTGACATGATAGGTGTAAAGATTGGGAACCTCCGCCGACCAGCTTTTGACTCCGGGAATGCTTTTGATGCTAACGGTCTGCACCGACTCGCTGTTGGCGGCGATTTTGGCGGAGGTCACCGGCGCGGTGCCCACGGAGCCGTCAGGCGCGGTGATCGAGAACGCCATCCGCACGTCAGCCTCGGCATCCGCGCGGTTCGCGAGACTCGCGCTGAATTCCAGGTTGCCGGTTTTGTAGTCGTCGGCCAGCCCGGCCTTGATCTGGAAATCGCGGAGATCGAGAGCATCCGCAGACCACAGATAGACATCGCGGAAAATACCGGAGAGACGGAACATGTCCTGATCCTCCAGGTAGGAACCGTCGCAATACTGATAGACCTCGGCCGCCAGCACGTTTTCGCCACTCTTGAGATAGGAAGTGATGTCGAACTCGGCCGGAGTCCGGGAGTCCTGTGAGTAGCCGACTTTTTTGCCGTTGATCCACAGATAGAACGCGGAGTCCACGCCGCCGAAGACGATGAAGGTGCGGCGGTTTTTCCAATTTTCCGGCAGGGTGAATTTGTGGCGGTAGGAACCGACCTGGTTGCGGTTTTCCACCGGGAAATTCGAGAAGTGTTGCGGCGGTTCGCCCATCACGGTCGGCGGGTTTTTCGCAAACGGATAGGTGATGTTGGTGTAAACCGGGACGCCGAAGCCCTGCATCTGCCAGTTCGACGGCACCGGGATTTCCTTCCACGCCGAGTCATCGAACGCCGGAGCCTCGAAGCCCGCGGGTTTCGCCGAGGGATTGCCGACATGATGGAATTTCCAATTGCCGTTAAGCAACTGGCACCATGACGATTGCAGGCGGGGCTTGGTAGACGCCTCTTCCTTGGTGGGAAACGGCATCGAGGTGGCGCGCGCGGCTTCCTTGTGGATGCGGAAAACCGCCGGGTTCTCCCAGTCAGGCTGCTGGGCGAGGAGCGCGGAGGTCAGAAACAGGGCGGTCAGTGGGATTCTCATGGCGGCGTTGACAGCCGCATTCTGGCAAGCCGCAAGGATGGGTGAAGCAAAATCCGGGCTCCGCCGGAATTCACGGGGGGTTCCTGTGAATTTCCTCCTGCCGCTGAGGGGATTTCCCGACGGGCCGGACTGAGCGGTGAAGGCGGGCGATGATTCTCATAAGGAGGGTGGACACTCATGTCCACCTGCCCATGAAACGCGAAAGCCAGGCGGTTTCCGAATCCTCTTTCGCTTCCCACTGGCATCGCGGACAGGAGTGTCCGCTCTGCTTATTGAACCATCCGCGGGGACGTAGTCCCGCCCGCCGCCCGTCTGAGGCGGTCCATGATGGCGACGCCGAGACCGGTTTCGCTCACCGGCTCGGCGATGATCATGTCCAGACCAGCCTCGTCCAGGCGGCGCATGGCAAAGAACAGTCGGATGGCGGCTTCGGCGAGTTTGCCACTGCCGGGGCTGAGGGACTCGACTTGATCCCATTCGTGGAGGGCGACATAGGGGCTGTCATCCTCGCCGCGATAACTGAGGAGTCCGTATTTTTTCCCGGGCTCGGGTTTGAAATCGCCGGGGTTCTCCAACAGAACCAACGGCGTATGTGGCGCGTAGTGGCTCGGGAGTTGGCCGGGCGCGTGGGGAAGGTCACCGGCTTTTTCCCTTACCTTCTCCACCTTGCCAAAATCCTGGAGCTGCTCCCTGGTGATCGGGCCGGGGCGGTGCAGGTGGAAGATCGGTTTTTTGCCTTCGCGCGCGGCGATGGAAATGATGGTGCTCTCCAGTCCTTCGCCGCAGGCACCGGCATCGACGATCAGCGGAATCCGGCCGTCGAGTTCCTTCATCACGGCGGAGGCGGAAGTCGGGGAAATGCGCCCGAACCGGTTCGCGCTCGGCGCTGCGATGGGGCGGCCAAGTTCCTTGTTGATCGCCCGGAAAACCGGGTGGGCGCTTTGGCGGACCGCGACGGTGGGCAACCCGCTGGTGACCAAATCCGGGACGTCCGGGTGCTTCGGCAGGATCAACGTGAGGGGCCCCGGCCAGAATGCGGCGGTGAGTTTGGCAACGGCTTCCGCAATCTCCTCCGGCACGATCGCGACGTTTTTCAGATCCCCCCGCGACGCGATGTGGACGATCAGCGGATCGAATGACGGGCGCTCCTTGGCGGCAAAAACCTTGGCGACAGCCTCGGGGTTGAACGCATCGGCGGCAAGGCCATAGACGGTCTCGGTGGGCAGGGCGACGATTTCGCCGGCACGCAACAAGGCGCAGGCCTCGGTCACGGCTTGCTTCATTTCATCATCGGTAACTTGGACAATTCGGGTCTCGGGCACGCCGGGGTTTTGCCAGAGCTTGCGGCAAGATGCGAACTCCGATTTTTCCGGTTCCTCCGGCCACTCGCGCCGTCTAGGGTCGGCCCATGAACGCATCGATCAACCCACCGGAGAACATTGTTCTCATCGGTTTCATGGGCAGCGGGAAAACCACCGTGGGCCGCGAGCTCCAGCACCGGCTGGGTTATCCGCTGGTGGACATGGACCACGTCATCGAACAACGGGCGGGCAAGTCCATCACCGCGATTTTCGCGGAGCAGGGCGAAGCGGCGTTCCGCGACATGGAGACCACCCTGCTGAACGAACTCAACGATCCCGCCGCCCCGCGCCGGATCATTTCCACCGGTGGCGGCGTGGTCGGGCGCGAACAAAACCGGGCCTGGTTGAAAAAACTCGGATACGTCGTGTGGTTGCATGCGCCCGCCTCGGTGATCCTCGAACGGACCGTCAAAAACCGCAGCCGCCCGCTGCTTCAGACCGAGGATCCCGCCGCCAGAATCGCCACGCTGATGGCGGAGCGGAATCCGTTCTATCAGGAGACCGCGCACCTCAAACTCGACACCGCCGGGCTGTGCTGCGGCGAACTCGCGACGGGCATTCTCGAATGTGCCCGCTACTTTTTCAACAACCGCCCATGATGCGGCCGGAAACACAGGTCAAAACGTGGGCGGCGGAACTCGGATTCGACGAGTGCCGGATCGCCCGCGCCAACGAAGCGACCCATGCCGAAGACTTCCGTGAATGGATCGAGGCGGGCAAACACGGCGACATGGCCTGGCTAGAGCGGACACCCGAACGCCGCTGCAATCCCCGGGAAGTGCTGCACGGCTGCCAATCCATCATCTGCCTCGCACTGAATTATTTCCCCGGCCGCAGCCCGTTTTCTAACGAACACCCCGGCGGCTACCGCATCGCCCGCTATGCCTGGAACGACGACTATCACGCTCTGATCGAACGCCGGCTCCGCGACTTCGATGAAAAACTCCAAACCCTCGGCGGACTCCAGAAACCCTATGTGGACACCGGCCCGGTGCTTGAACGCGACTTCGCCAGCGACGCCGGCCTCGGCTGGAACGGCAAGTCCACCATGCAGATCCACAAGCGGTTAGGAACCTGGTTCTTTCTGGCGGAAATCCTCACCACGCTCGATCTAACGAACGACGAACCCTTTGGCGACCACTGTGGGAAATGCACCCGCTGCATCACCGCCTGCCCCACCCGGGCCATCACCGCGCCGCGCCGACTCGACGCGCGCCGCTGCATTTCCTACCTCACCATCGAACACAAAGGCCCGATTCCCCTGGAATTCCGCGAAGCTATCGGCGACCGGATCTACGGCTGCGATGATTGCCTCGACGCCTGCCCGTGGAACCGCTTCGCCGTGGCATCCGGCGAACTAACATTCCATGCCAGAACCTCCGTGTTCGAAAAACGTCTCCGCGACTTCCTCGATCTCGACGACGAGGCATTCCGAACCCTGTTCGCCAAATCCCCTATCAAGCGCATCAAGCGGAATCGTTTCCTGCGCAACGTCTGCGTCGCTCTTGGAAACACCGGCATCCCGGACGACCTCACCGCCCTCACCCGCGCCGCCGCCGATCCCGACCCGCTAATCTCAGAGCATGCCGCCTGGGCTATCGCTAAAATTCAGGACCGCCACCCGCACGGGTGAAACGCATCTCAATTTGCTAACGGAAACAAGCGTGGGAAAATCACCTGAGCTAACAGACAAACGACTCCGGGTTCGATATCGTCCGCAACACCGGCGACCACGATGACATCGCCATCCCGGAGTCGGTGAAATGGCTCGACCAGTGGAAAAGCGAACAGCCGCTCTGGCTAATTGTGATGCCGGAACAGCGCATCGCCGCTGCGCATCGTGGCTTGCCCTTGGCGGAAAGGGCATGTTTCCTGCTGCGGGTTCACAGCTCTCAACGCTCACCCCCCCGCTCGCATGTCCCGCAAGACCAAAATCATCTGCACGCTCGGCCCCGCCACGGAGTCCGAGGAAATGATCGGCAAACTCATGGACGCCGGCACCGACGTGTTCCGGCTTAACATGAGCCATGCCAAACACGAATGGGCCGCCGATCTGGTCAAAAAGGTCCGCCGCCAGGCCCAACGCCGCAACGCGCACATCGCCGTGCTGTTCGATCTCACCGGCCCCTCGATCCGCACCGGCGACCTGCCCCAGCCCATCACACTTGCATATGGGGATGTGGTGGAATTCCGCAAAACCGGCACCGACGCGAGGGTCGAAAAATCCACCACCGTCAACTACGACGGGCTCATGGGGGACGTGGCCGTGGGAAACACCCTGGTCGTGGACAACGGGGCGCTGCTCATGCAAATCGACGTGGTGGAAGCGGACCGCATTCTCTGCCAGGTCAAAACCCCGGGCATCATGGGTTCGCGCCGCCACATCAATCTTCCCGGCGTGCGCTTAAATCTGCCGGCCCTCACGGAAAAAGATCGGCGGGATCTGGCCCTCGCCGTCGAATGCGAGGCCGACTACATCGCCGGTTCCTTCGTCCGCGATGCCGCCCACGTCCGGGAACTTCGCGAGGCAACGCGCGCGCTTGAGGGCGATGCCCAAATCGTCGCCAAAATCGAAGATCAGGAGGCCATCACAAACATCGACGCCATCATCAACGAGTCGGATGTGATCATGATTGCCCGCGGCGACCTCGGAACCGAGATCGAGTTCGAGGAACTGCCCATTCTCCAACGGCGCATCGTCAAGCGCTGTCACGAACTCGGCACCCGCGTGATTGTGGCCACCCAGCTCCTCGAATCCATGATCACCAACCCCACGCCCACTCGCGCCGAGGCGACCGACGTGATGAACGCCGCCTACGAGGAGGCGGATGCCCTGATGCTCTCGGGCGAAACCTCCATCGGACGCTATCCGGAACGCTGCGTCGAAGCCCTCGTCCGGATTTCCACCCGCATCGAGCGCTCCGGCAGCCAAGGCTTCGGCCAGGGCATGCTGCTCCGCGATGAGCGCCAGAAAACCGCGCGTGCCGCCGTGACTCTGGCCGATTCCCTGCCGGATGCGCGACTGGTCGTGCTCACCCGCCGCGGCGTGCTTGCCAACCAAGTCGCCATGCTGCGTCCACGCACCTCGGGATTCTACGCCGTCACCCCGAAGGAAAGCGTCTGCCGCATACTGTCGCTGACTCGCGGCGTGCGCGCCATCAAGCTCTCGTTCTCCTCAAGCATTGAGGAAACCATCCAGCGCGTCACCGCCCAACTGCTCAAGGATGAGCTCGTCCGCCCCGGCACCCCGATCGTCATCGTGTCGGACATTTTATCAGACCACTTTGCCGCCAACTCGATCCTGCTGCACCACGCGTGAGGTGGGGTGAGTTTTCCGCCCGTCATGGATTTGCAAAGAAATCCGTTGCTGGCGAGACCGCCGAAATGGTGGGAAGCGGGAGATTTTGCCCATCCCGTTAGTGCAAGCCACCACGAGCGGATCGATCCGGCGCGCGGACTGCGGATTGAAGAGTATCAGGGGAAAGTGGGACTGGGGGACATGAGATCGATCGTTTCGGCAATGGCCTGGGACCCCTGTTGGTCGCCCGACCACCAGGGCTTGGTGGATTTCAGCGAAGCGGAGTTGGAGATGAGCGCCAACGACATGTTGCGTCTGGCACTGATGCTGCGCCAGGAGGCGGAGACTTGGCTGGAAGGTCACTTTAATCAGGCCCCTCCGGGTTTCCGGGAACCCAGTGTCACGCCAAAAGAAGTGGCGATTCGCCACGTGGTCTGAGCCGTCGAGGGGTTTTCCATACTGGGGCTTGCAAGGGATCGCCGGATCGGCTAGCGATCCTGCCGGAAACCCACGCATTTTGGAACCAACCGTCAACGAAGCGCCTTCTGCCAAGTGGTTGATCCGGATTTCCGAGGTTTTCGCTGACTTAGAGCAGGAAATCCTTCAGCATCTCGGGGCCGCATCGCTCAGGAAGTTGGGCAGAGGGTATTCGCTGATTCAGCTCGCGAATCCGGCGGCGATCCGGGATTCGGAGGCGGCCAAGTTCGTGCAGTGGAATCTGCCGGTTCACCACAGTTGGCCGTGCTCGCCGCGGGACATTCCGGGATTCATTGAAAAAGCGGCGCAGGCGATGTTTCGGAAATTCGGCGCTCGCAATCCGCAGGCCATCATCGTGGGGCCATTCGACCCGGGTGCCGCCGACCGTTACTACCGGACACTCGCCTCAAACCTCCGAGGCCGGACGCTTCAACTCTTCCCGCCGCAGGTTGCCGCGATCCGTGATGCCGAGGCCCAAGACAGCCGGGCTCCCACGTTGTTCTGCCTGATCGGCAAGGAAGGTTTGTTCTGCGGCTTGCAGAGCCCGCAAGCATCGAACGGATGGCATGCGGGGGGAACCAAATTCATCCGCCAGAGTGGTCCCGACACCATCAGCCGGGCGGGTGCCAAAATCGCCGAAGCGCTCCACCACCTTCAGCTCACACGCAGGCCGCCACCGCCGGGCAGCCATTGGCTGGAACTCGGAGCCAGCCCGGGTGGCATGACGGCCGAACTTCTGGCGCGAGGATACCGGGTCACTGCGGTGGATCGCGCCCCGCTCGACCCAAGACTCGCCAATGCCCACGGCTTGCAAACCGTGCTCGCGGACGCCGCCACGTTCCAACCGGCCAAGCACGTCGTGTATGACGCCATTCTCTCGGACATGAATGGCGCTGCGCTCGAATCCATCACCCGGGTGATCCGCCTCGCCAGGCACCTCCGGAACAACGGCCTGGTGGTGTTCACCTTGAAACTGCCGGGTGCCGCCACCTTCGCAGCCGCGAATGAAACCGAGGCATCCGTCGTGAAATCCGCAACCGCCGCAGGCCTGCGGGTGATCGCCCGCACGCACCTGACTTACAACCGTCACGAGTTCACGCTGTTTTTCGAATCCGCACCGTCGGCTTGACGCGCCCGAGTGAATATCCATGCTCCGCGCCATGAAACGATTCTCCCAATGGATTGCCGTGACGGTGCTCGCATTCACCCTGTCCTCCTGCGGCCTGCCCGGCGCATTGGCCCGCACCACAGGGAATCTGATCGAGAGCGCCAGCGGGCTTATCGGCCCCGCCGCGGCCGCCGCGCTCTAACACCTTCCTTCGCGGACGCTCCGGCCGCCATCCGCTTCGATGGCCAGGGTCAGCCAGGTGGTTTCCGCTGGCAGCACTTCGGGAAACTTGTCGCCCCATTCGGCGATGACGACCCCGCCGGCTTCAAGATACTCGTCCCATCCCAAAGCGATCAATTCATCCGCAGTTTCCAGTCGATAGAAATCGAAATGGAACACCGGAAATCTTCCGCCGGGATATTCGTGAACCAACCCGAAGGTGGGGCTGGTTACCTCCGCCGGCGAACCCAGTCCGGCGACCAAGCCTTTGGTCCAGTGAGTCTTCCCCGCGCCAAGGCCGCCCACCAGTGCGATCACGGATCCGGCGCGAACCTTGGCCGCAGCCGCGCGGCCGAGATCCTCCATCGCAGCGGGGGTTTTCGCTAGGTCCTGCATCGGCCAATAAAAAACCAGCCCGCTCACACGGGCTGGTTGGTTGGAAAATCGCTGTCCTACCGGCTTCAGGGAAGCAAGTTGATCGCCCGCGATTGTTTGATCGCGTTGGTGATCCTGCGGTGAAGCTTCGCGGAGACTCCGGTCACCCGGCGCGGCAGAATCTTACCGGTTTCCGAGGTGAACTTGGTGAGCAGCTCCGGGTTGGTGGGGATGACAAGATCCGCGGGGATATCGTGGCGGCGGCGCGGCATCTGCCGGTTCGCCTTGCGGAAATTGATTCGACGTTGAATGGTTTTAGGCTCGGACATGGGGAAATTCAGCGGAGTTCGCGGTGAAGGGTGCGGCGCTTGAGGAAGTGATTGAATTTCACTTTTTCAAGGCGTCCGGGTGTGCGGAGGCTCTTTTTGTTACGCGTGGTGACGTAACGTGAAGTCGGCTTGCCCTCGGCTTTCGCTTCGGTGCATTCTAGGATGATGATCTCGCGTGGCATGGATGGAGCTTGGGGGGGCAGATACTGATTTAATCTTCGTCCTCGTCAAGAGAAACTGTTTCGGAATCTTCATCCTCCGCATATTTCCCGCCACTGAAGCCCACTTCATTGGATGGGCGGAAGCGGCGCTTGCCATATTCCTTCTCCCATTGGGCCTGACATTCGACGGTTAGGCGGGCGAAGGGAATGGCCTCGAGCCGGGCTAGGGGAATCTTGCGGGAAGACATCTCACAGATCCCATACGAACCTTTTTTGATCCGCTGCAAGGCCTGCTCGATTTCGTATAGCGCGTCCTGTTCCTTGGCGAGCACGGAGAGCGCGAAATCGCGGTCATAGGCGTCACTGCCCGCATCGCCCTGATGTTGGCCGCTGCCGGATGCCTCCGAACCTTCCGGCGCGTTGCGGATGGTATCGCGGGTCATCCCGGACATCGCGTCCACGAGCTCGTCCCGCAGGTCCAGCAGACGTTGCTGCTGCTTCAGGACAAACGTCGAGCTGTGGGTGCCGTTGCCACCGGAAACGACCGGTTCGACCACGGTCTTGGGTGGAACAAACGGCGGTTTCACTGGTGCGGGCGGCACTGGGAAATCGACCAACGACGAGCGCGGTCTGGAAGAAGGGGGCTTGGTGGACGAGGCCTTGGTGGACGCCGCTTTGGAGGGCGTGGGCGTGGGCTCCGGAGCGCTGACCTTGACGACTTGACGGTGATTGAGTTGCGCCACAACCACCGGCTTCGCCTCTGGCTTGGACGCCTTGACCGCAGACTCGGGTTTGACGGGAATTGCCGGTTGCTTCGCAGGTGCGGCCACGCTGGCTTTTTTATCGGGCGGCGATTTCACCGTTGGAACGGCCTTATTTGCTGGCGCGGCCTTATTTGCTGGCGCGGCCTTCTCTGCTGGCGCGGCCTTCGTTGCTGGCTTTGAAGATTCCACCACCTTTGCGGGAGCCCCTTTTTTCGCCCCGGGGGGCTTTGATTTCTTTGCAACAGGGATTTTCTGCGCCGGAGCAGGCTTGGACGGTTTGACGGCGGGCTTCGCTTTCCCTTTGGGGGAGGCTGAATTTGGGGTGGTTTTCTTCACGGCCATGGCGCAGGGATGAGAATGCAGAATGATAAAAACTTCCCCCACTAAGCTCAGAAAGAGGTCTCGGCGGCAGAGAGAACGCGGTGGATTAGCCCTTACCACCCACTCCATCAAGCCGAAAGTTCACCAAACGCAAAATAAGTCGGCGACATGTTTCTGGCGGGAAGCTTGAAATGCCAAACCGCTTGTCTATGGTGCGGCCCCGCCATGCAGCTCAGCGCCATCGTCGAAGCCCTCCTTATCGCCTCCCAGAATCCTCTCCCCTCGGAGGAAATCGCCCGGCTGGTCCGTGCCCGGATGGCCGAGGCGGAAGACGTCCGCGCCCGTGAAACCGAAGAGGGCAAGGAGCCCCCCACCCTGCCGGAATGGCTGACGGCACTTGCGACCACCTCCTCCGAACACGTCACCGAAGCGATCGCCGGCCTCAACCGTTCCTATCAGGAAAGCGCGCGCGCGTTCACCATCCTCGAGCGCCCGAAAGGTTGGAAACTCTACACCCGCGTCGAATATGGCGAATTCGTCCGCCAGCTCTTCCCGGGCCGCAAGCCGGAACGCATGAGCGGCCCGGCCATGGAAACCCTGGCCATCATCGCCTATCGCCAGCCAATCACCAAAGCCGCCATCGAAGCCGTCCGCGGAGTCGCCTGTGACGGCATGATCCAGAAACTCCTCGACCGCGATCTGATCCGCATCGGCGGCCGCGCCGAGCTTCCCGGCCGGCCCCTGCTTTATGAAACCACCGTTCTGTTTTTCGAACACTTCGGCATCCGCTCCATCGATGATCTGCCCAACGCCTCCGAGCTGCGTAAGGTGAAACTCCCCGACCCCGAGGACGTGAAGCCGGTGGCCGATAACGAACAACAACTCGCCCTCAGCGCGGTGGGAATCCCCGCCGCCGCCGCCGATAACGCAGCTCAGGACAACACCCCGACCGAAGCCTGAAACCCCTTCCCTGCCCCGTGAATCTCGACCACATCCGCCTGCAAATTGATACCATCGACCACGAGCTGCTTGACCTGCTAAGCCGCCGTTCCGATCTCGTCCACGAAGTGGGGGTCATCAAAAAGCGCGACGGCCTGCAAATCTATGCGCCCGAACGCGAGGAAGCATTGCTCCGGCGTTTGGTGGCAATGAATCACGGCCGCCTGCCTGAAAAATCCGTCCGCGCCATTTATCGTGAAATCATGTCCGCCGCCCTCGCCCTCGAGGACGATTTGAAAATCGCCTACCTCGGCCCGGAAGGCACCTGGACCCATCAGGCGGCGATCAAAAAATTCGGCCACTCGGTCAATTATTCCTCCCAGCCAAATTTCTCGGATGTCTTTGATCAGGTGGCCCGCCGGATCGCCGACTACGGTGTGGTTCCCATCGAAAACTCCACCGAGGGCGCCGTGTCCCACACCTTGGATTTGTTTGTCGATTCGCCGCTGCACATCTGCTCGCAGATCCTGCTGCGCATCGAAAACGGATTGATGGCCGCCATTCCCCGGGAAAACATCAAAATCCTGTATTCCCATCCGCAGGTTTTCGGCCAGTGCCGCGCTTGGATTCTGAAAAATTTCCCGGAAGCCGAACTCGTCGAGGTTTCCTCCACCACCAAGGCGGCCCAAATCGCCCGTGACCAGTCCGCCCATGGCGCAGCCGCCCTCGGCGGTCCGCTCGCCGCGGAAATGTATGGCCTCACCCTGCTCGAGGAATCCATCCAGGACCGCGCCACCAACACCACCCGCTTCCTCGTCATCGGCGAAAAAACCTGCCCTGCCACCGGCCAGGACCGGACATCGATCCTCTTCGCCATCCACGATCGCCCCGGCTCGCTGGTCAAGGCACTCCAAGCCTTCGACCATTTCCACATCAACCTGTCTAAAATCGAATCCCGGCCCTCGAAACGCAAGGACTGGGAATACATCTTCTACGTCGATCTCGCCGGCCATTGCGACGATCCGGAAGTCGCCAAAGCCATCGAGGAGCTCAGCCGGCATTGCTCCCTCGTCAAACTCCTCGGCTCCTATCCGGACTCGGGCGAGTAAGCCTCCGGCATCTCCAAACGCTCGTTTTCCGCCTCTGGAAAATCGCTGCAATGAGGACTAGCCTATTGGAATTCAAACTGCTTAGTTGCCCCGCGCATGAATCGAACCGTGGAAATGATCATTGATGGCAAGCCGATCGAGCTGCCAACCGTCGTAGGCTCCGAGGGTGAAGTCGGGGTGGATATCTCTTCGCTCCGCAATAAGACCGGTTGCATCACCCTTGATCCGGGATACGGCAATACGGGTGCCTGCGAAAGCGCCATCACCTTCATCGATGGCGAAACGGGAATCCTTCGCTACCGCGGCTACGACATCGCCGAACTCGCGGAAAAAAGCACCTTCATCGAGACGGCCTACCTGCTGATCTACGGCAACCTTCCGACCCGCCCCCAACTGGTCGAGTTCTCCGACGTGCTCACGGAAAACCAGATGCTGCACGAGGGAATGCGTTTCCATTTCGAAAACTTCCCGCCCTCCGCCCACCCGATGGCCATCCTTTCGGCCATGATCAACGCGGCCTCCTCCTACCACCCGAACCTCATCACCAAGCGCGAGGAGTGCTTCCCCTTCCACGCCGCGCGCCTCATCTCCCAAGTCCGCACCATCGCCGCATTCTCCTACCGCAAGGCCCAAGGCCTGCCCACCATCTATCCGAAATCCAGCCTCAAATACACCGCGAACTTCCTTCACATGATGTTCTCGCCCCACCCCGGCGAGGACTGCGAGCTCAAACCGGAAATCGTCAAGGCCCTCGATCTCATCTTCCTGCTTCATGCCGATCACGAGCAAAACTGCTCGACCTCGACCGTCCGCATGGTCGCCTCCAGCCGCGCCAACCTCTTCGCCTCCGCCTCGGCCGGCGTCTGCGCCCTGTGGGGGCCGCTCCACGGCGGCGCGAACCAGGCCGTGCTCGAAATGCTTGAGGAAATCCATCAGGATGGCGACGACGGCACCAAGTTCCTCAACCAAGTCAAAAATAAGTCCACCCATCGCCGCCTGATGGGCTTCGGCCACCGCGTATACAAAAACTTCGATCCCCGCGCCGTCATCCTCAAACAACAGTGCGACAAGGTGCTCTCCCAACTCCACAAGTCCGACCCCTTGCTGGACATCGCCAAAAAACTCGAGGACGTCGCCCTGCACGACGATTATTTCATTTCCCGAAAACTCTATCCGAATGTCGATTTCTACAGCGGCATCATCATGCGCGCCATCGGCATCCCGCTGGACATGTTCACCGTGATGTTCGCCATCGGCCGCATGCCCGGCTGGATCGCCAACTACAAGGAAGTCATGGCCGACTCGGACAGCCGGATCGCACGGCCGCGCCAAATCTATACCGGAGCCACCCAGCGGGCTTACACTCCGCTGGAGGCCCGTTCCTGAAGCCTCTCCCTCCCCTCTCCTCTCCAAGCCGCCCCGCGCCCGACGCGTGACGGCTTTCTTTTTCCCCGCGGCTCACCATCTGGCACCCCACTCATGAGAATCATCGCTGGAAAAGCCGGGCGCATCGCCATCAAAGTCCCCTCGGCCGTCGCCCGACCCACCACCGACTTCGTCCGCCAGGCGGTCTTTTCCATCCTTGGGGAACGGGTTGCAAACACCCGCGTGCTCGATCTCTTCGCCGGCTCCGGCGCAATCGGCCTCGAAGCCCTCAGCCGCGGCGCCGCCTCCTGCGTCTTCGTCGATGAACACCGCCAGGCCTGCGCCGTCATCACCGAAAATCTAACCAGGACCCGGCTCGAGCGCGGCCGCGCCATCAAGGCCGAAGCAATCCCGTTCCTCAAACGCGACACCGCCGCCTATGACCTGATTTTCGCGGATCCTCCCTACTGGAAACACCACGGCGACAAGAACCACGTCGGCGACCTGCTGCTGAGCGGGCTGTTAGCTCCGCGCCTCGCGCCCGGCGGCTGGTTCATCGCCGAGATTTCCGCCAGCCAAACCTCTCCCGCCGCGGGCGGCTTCTCGCTAACCGACCGCCGTGAATACGGCGGCAGCGCGATTCTCTTCTACCAAAGTGGTCAAGGACTTCAGTCCAATGCCTTTAAGGATTCAGAATGAGAAGCTGCCGGAGCCTCCCCACCGAATCCCAAAAACAGATAGCAGAATTTGTGCGGCTCGTGACGCGCAAAGCACCGCACGCTGCCAGAACAGCATGCGGTATGTCAGTCACATCACCAGTAGCATTGCCAATACCCTTTTCACTGGTGCGCCGCGTTTGCTGCCATGCGGCCAAGCCGCAGCATTCAACGCGGGTCTGCCTGCCGCGAGGGTCTAGTGTGATTTCGTACGGCTCGGTACTCAAACGACTGACAGCCAAACACGCATGCGACGAATTGAGAAGGCCCGGGATTCGTTCTATGGTGACGCCCTGTCCGGAAGATTTTTTGACGAGTCATACGGATCAGTCACGTCCCAATTAAAATCTCTCAGAACCGTCCACAACCTGGTGAACGCCATGAACAAGCCCCCTGCCATTGCCCTTACACGCCGCACGCTGCGCCTTGCCGAACAACTCGGACGCGATCCGGAAACCCTCGCGGAGCAACTCCTCGACATGGCCGCCATGCAGGTGGATTGGAACCTGGCGAATCAATGCCACCCGCTGGCGGGAAACATCGCCGGCGACTACAATCCAACCTCCGAGATGGACAGGATGTCTGTCGCGCAGATCGAGACTCTCGAAGCGGATACCGGGGAAGTCGCACAACGTTATCTATTCAAACGCCATTGCCACGCCCTCGGCATCCGCGTCAACGACGATTGCAACGAGGACTGACGCCCGGTGTTTCGGCAGCACCCGCCCGGCGCAATCGACTGACAGCATATTCCGCTCATGGCGGCGACATGTCTTGTGCGAGTTTGTTGGGGCCGGAGCGCTGGGATCAGACGCCGCGGCGGTCGCCCCAGAGGCGGATGTGGAGGCGGTCGCAGAACCGATAACCGAGGTCACGGCAGAGCTCGGCGAGCCAGGGCGCGGTGCGGTCGAGGTCGGCGGCGGTGCGGCCTTCGGGCATGAGCAGGATGCGTTCCCGAGGGATGGCGAAGCGGACTTGCAGCGCTTGGATTTCGGCTAGGTCGGCGGGGTTGGCGACGACGAATTTGAACCAGGCTTTGGGCGAGTTGGCGAAAAACGTGAGGCCGTCGCCGACGAGGCGGAGGGCATCGGGCATGCCGGCGTTGGCGAGTTTCGGGGAGACGTTGAATTGATCGACGGCAGCGGCGAATTCCGGCGATGGGATGCGGGTGGCGTTGGTTTCCACCTCGAACACACACGCGGGCCGTTCGGCACGGATGTGACGGATCAGTTCGAGAAAGTCCGCTTGCTGGAGCAAGGGTTCGCCACCGGTGATGACCACCCGGGAGCATCGAAAATTGAGGATGAGGCGTGCGGCTTGGGCCGGATCCAGTTCGATGGTGACCTCGGATTTGCGGTGTTTGGCGTAGCCGGGGACGTTGTCTTTTTCGTGTGGCCACGGCGTGCCCTCGAAGTTCCAGGTGTGATCGGTGTCGCACCAGACGCAATGGAGGTTGCAGCGGGACGCGCGGATGAAGACCGCGGGCGAGCCGGCGCTGGGGCCTTCGCCTTGGATGGTGTGGAAAATTTCCGGGCCGTCGCCGAGTTTCGCAAGTTTCATGGTCAGCCCCGATCAAACACGGATGAACGCGGATGGACATTGATTTTTGTTCTGATTAGGGTCCGCCCCATGAGCATCATCACCGGCCGGGGGGACTCGGGCGAAACCGATCTGTTGTTTGGGAGGCGGATCGCCAAAACGTCGCCGCGGATCGAGGCTCTCGGCTGCGTGGATGAGCTGAACGCCGCGTTGGGCATGGCGCGGGCGTCCGGCGCAAAGCCGGAATGGGTTTCGCTGATCGACGCGCTGCAGGAAAAACTGATCGGCCTGATGGGCCAGCTCGCCACCCT
>CAMBPB010000061.1 GCA_945869465.1 Prosthecobacter debontii | reverse complement strand
CGAAGTGGATCCCGCGGCCGGCGAGCACCACGTCGGATTCCGCGGAGATTCCGGCTTGCTCGCTCAGATCCTTGGGAACCAGCAGCTTGCCTTGTTCGTTGAGGGTGGCTTCCCGACACAGCATTGCCAGCTTGCCGAGCATCTTGTTTTTTTCCGCCGGAACCTTGTCGCTGCCTTGGATCAGCTCCACTTTTTCATCGTAGGCCTCTTGGCTGAGCACTTTGATCACCGGCATCTCGTGTTCCTTGGAAAACAGCAGCAACAGCGACGCACCCGCTTCCGGACGCCACAACGGCTGAATGGAAACCCGGAACTTCGGGTCCATCTTCGCGGGCTTGAATCCCTTGTAGCGTTGTGGAGTGGTAGTCACTTTGGAGGCTGACGGGCGCGTCAGTGTTTAGAAAGTACACTGGAATACACTCCCGCCACAAGAAAAAATTGGGAAAAATTTAGCAAATTTTTTAAGCGTTTATAATCAATGGATTGCTTACAGAAGCATCAATTTTTGAATCTCTGATTGTTTCACACGATCCGCCAAAATTCGATTTTTTTGAATAAACCCCGTGATTTTCCGGGGCTTTTTTAGCGGTTTTCGGACTGGGTGTACTTGATTCCCCATTTGAAGTCCACAGTGTCCTTCAGGGGGCCAAGTCGCGGCTTGTCAGCGGGCGGGGAATGGTGACGCGTGCCAGGGCATGCGGCGGCTTGATTACTGGATGGCGGCTTGGATTCTCTGGGCTGCGATGACCGCGCCCGGATTGGGCCAGGCGTTGCCCGAGTGGTTCACGAAAAATGGCACCCTGAAGCCGCCCGATTTAGGGATTCGCGACGAAAGCGGGTTTTTCAACCGGGACTCATGCAACCGCCGCCATGTTGTTACGGGCCGCGACGGCCAGCGAGCCGAATCTGGCGCCGCAAGCCTATGTGGAAACCTTGGCGGGAAACCTGGTGAAGGAATTCAACGGTTATTTCAAGCGCCGCACACCCCCGCTTCCGGCAGGCCGGTCGCTGCGCCAAGGCGCGAAGACGCCAAGGCGCGAAGACGCGAAGACGCGAAGACGCGAAGACGCGAAGACGCCGGGATCGCGGGGCGAGACGCGGACTCGTTAGGAAGCGGCCGTGCAAATGGACCTCAGCCACCTCGAGAGCTCCGCGTTTCGCTCCAGTTCCGGATTGTGCCGGGCCGTGGCAACCGCTAGTCCGGGACATGGATTTCGAAACACTGAGCCGCTGGGCGGACGAGGAACTGAAGGCACTCACCAAAGTCCTGCCGGAGGACGTGCGCGCCGCCGCGCAAAAAATCCCGGTTTCCATGGAGGAAAAACCCGGCCGGGGTGCCTTCGACGATGAGTTGGAAGGCGACGAACTTGGCTTGTTTGAAGGCCCGTCCGCCATGGAGGAGGCCGACGCCGCGGAGCTGCCGCGCATCCGCCTGTTTCTAACCAACCTGTGGGAATGGGTGGAGGAAGACGAACAGGATTATCGCGATGAAGTCGGCACCACCTTCCTCCACGAACTCGGCCACTACCTCGGCTGGGATGAGGACGATGTGAACGAACGCGGGTTGGCCTAACCATCCCGGATTGACGTCCAGCTTCAACGCCGGATTACTCAACCAAAGAACACCGGTCAATATCACCGATGTCTTCATCGCCGCGAGCGCGGCTACGCCATCAATGGACCGTCGTCACGAACAACACCAAAGACTTCCGTCGGATCGAAGGGCTGAGTCAGCGCTCCGCGCCATCTAGCGGGAGCATGCCTGGGTGCCGATGATGATGAGCATCACGCATCGCCCCGCCGTGGGCGCCGTGCTCTAGGTGGTGAAATAAGGAGCCACGACACTCCCTGTCGTGGATGCCAATGGACGGAGGAAGAATTCGCCATTCCGGTTCTTTCCTTCCTCGTCACGCTCCGCAGCACCACAGGAGTGTGGTGACTCCTTCACTTTGCGTTGAACACCCGTGAAGCTGATAGGGCGAAATTATCCGGTTCATACATCGACTCGACCTTGGCGGGCGGGGCGGTCGCTTGGCCGGCAAGAGTGCAGCGGGCCAGGTAGGTGACGGTGTAGGTGCCCTTGCGCCAGACGTGATCCAGGAAAAACACGGCGCGGTCACTGCGGAGTTCGGAGTGGCTCACGTTCCAATCATTCTCGCTGGTGCGGACGCCGAGAGCGGTGTTTTGTGATTTGAAGTCGGTGTTGACGGTTTCAAAGATCGAGGGAAGCGGGTCTTCGATGACCAGATAGCGGGTGTCGTCTTTCGGCAGGGTGACGCGCAGGGAAACGCGGATGAGGTCGCCGGGCTTGGGCTCGGTTAGAGGCGCGACGGTGCCATCCGGATTGACGAGCTGATGGATGCGGTCGATGGAAAGACCGTTGGTGGCGACGGGTTGGATCGGCGCGACCGGCGGCTTGGAGGCGACGCGGATGCGAACGAAGGCGTTGTGATCGGCGGTGACGTTGAGTTTCAGGTTCGGCCCGAGCGCGAGGGAGCGGATGGCAGTGGGCGATTGGGGAGACAGGTGGATGGCTTCGGCTCCCTCGTTGGTTTGGAGGTTCAGGGCAATGGAATCCGCGAACTTGGCCTCGTGCTTGGCATAGAGACCGATGGCGGCGAGCGACCAACCGTTGGCCCAGGTGCTGCGCCAATGTCCGTAGGGGTTGCGTTCGTTGAGCATGCGGTCGAGGGTTTTGGTGGTCTCTGGTCCGCCAGGATCAATGCTGATCCAGGCGATGAGTTCGAGCGCCTTGTCCGGTGACCATGGCATCCAGTCGTCGTCCTTAATGGAGAACGCGACCTTGGATGTTAGGATCTGGCGGGCGGTGGCGAGCGCGGCGGCGTCCTCGGGATTTCCCCGGGCGATGGCGGCGGCGAGCATGCTGCGGGCGGCAGGAGTGAGGTGCGGCAGGCGGTCGATCATCGCGCTCTGATAGGCTGGCTGGGGAGCTTCGGCGAGCGAGAGCACGAGCAGTGCGCGGGCGTGGGATTCGAGGGCGGACGCGGATTTGGTTTCGGCGAGGCCGCGCAGGCTTTCGATGAGGTTTTGTTTGAGAGACTCGATGGCGGCATCCGGCACGTCAGCGCCGGCGGAGGATGCCATCATGAGGCCCATCCCGGCGTATGGCGTGGCCCAATCGACCCCATCAGTGCCGCCCGGCCAGTAGGTGAACGAACCGTTAGGAAGTTGCATCGAGAGCAGTCGGTCGGCACCGGCCTGGATGGCGGCCTGGACTTTTTTCTCCGGCAGCTTGGTGAAGGCGGGGATGACGTCCTTGAGATTTTCCACCGCGCACCACGGGATCAGCGAGGAAGTGGTTTGTTCCACGCAGCCGTAGGGGTAATGTAACAGATAATCGATGGATCCGGCGGCTTCGGCGAGCAGCGAGCGGGAGAACTCCAGGTCCAGGGTGCCGGAGCCGTCGAGCAGATTGGCGTCGAGCGCCTGGCGCAGGTTGGCCTCGGCTCCGGGCCGGTCGAGTTTCACGAACTTGACCTGGCGGATCAGCGGCATTGGATAGAGAACATTGAAGCGGGTTTCCACCGCGTCTCCCAGACGGCGGGTGAGGTCATCGGTCAGGGTGCCGTTCTGCAGGGAAACCGGAGTGATTTTCCAGGTGAAGACAGCTTCTCCGGTGTTTTCCGCGAGAGTGGGGAAGATGAGAGTGGCGGAGGCTCCGGGAGCGAGGCTAACGGTTTCCGAGGTGGCGGCCAGCGCCCGGCAAACGGGCGTGCCGGTGGCGGCATGGGCGTTGAAATCGATCTTCCACGTGCCGGCGAAACGTGAGGCGTTCTGCACCAACACCTGCGGGTGGATCGTGTCCGTCTGGTGGGCGAAACGCGGGACTTTCGGTTCCAGCATCAGGTCTTTTTTCGCGACGATGGCGGACTCGGCATGGCCGAAGCGAGCGGTTTCGTGATGGGCGATGGCGATGACCCGATAGCGGGTGAGCGTGTCCGGGAGTTTGAAATGATGGGAGAATTTGCCAGTGGCATCGGTCACCAGCGTGGGTGCCCAGGTGGCGCAGGGATCGAAGTTCTTGCGCGTCAACTCGGCGAGTTTGTCGAGATCGCCGCCACCTCCGACGAAGAATCCCTTGGTGTTGAATGTCTGCATTTCTGGATCCTCGGCAACGAAGGCCTCGAACGAGATACCGGCTTCCACGGTGAGGTTGCGGGGTTTGTAGAAATGATCCATCGGTTTGGGCGTTTCATAACCCATCACGGCGAGCGTGCCTTCGTCTTCGGCGTATAGCGTGACTTCCGCGCCGGCGGCGGGTTTGCCGCCGGCGATGGTGACGACTCCTGATAGGGAAATCTCCTCCCCGGGCCGGTAACTCTCCGCCGGCTTAGCGAGGGCGATGGTTAATGCGTCGCGTTGGTTCTCGACGAGCAGTTCGCAATACCCGAGCCGGAGCTGGGGCTCCTTGTGTTCGCGGGCGGAGTCTTTGGCGCCCTTGACGACGAGCACGGAAACGTAGGCGTTGGGGGCGTCGGCGTCAGTTAGGGGGATTTCAATGACCGGGTTGTCCGCCTTGAGCGGGACAAGGAACGAGCGCAGGACTTTTTCGCGCTCCACCGTGACGAGCGCGGTGCCTTCGATGGGCGAGAGCACGAGCACGCGCGCGACTTCGCCGGGCTGATAGGATTTCTTCTCGGCGACGAGTTTCACCCGCAGGCCGTCTTCATATTGCCACGGGAATTCCCGGGTGCCGTAGACATAGAAGCGGGTGACGGTGACGACGGGCCGGCCTTGTGGGTCGGAGCCACGGATGGTGAGGAAGTGCAGGCCGTTGGATTTCGGGGTGATGGCCAAGGCCTGGCCCTCACCGGCGGAAGCCGCGGGATCGAGGGTGAACTCGGTGGTGAGCACGGTTTCCTCGGTGACATCGTTGCGGGTGGTGGTGGCCCCGGAATCCATGCGGGTTTTGACGGCGGAGTTGACCTCGCGGGTGAGGGTGGCGGTGAGTTTGAGAGGCTGGCCGAAGGGGCGCTCCGCGGTGTCGATGGCGGCGATCTTGAGCGGTAAGACCTCACCGACGCGCACGAGGCTGTCGATCCGCGAGATGCCGATATAAACGGATGACGGATGCACCGTGGCGGTGGATCTGGAGGTGAGCGTCTGGTGGTTGGTATCGGTGACTTCGGATGAAATTTCGACTTCGCGCGGGGTCGGGAAATCGGCCTGCGGGATTTCGACGGTGATGGTGGCGGTGCCGTCGGCGGCGAGTTGGGCATCACCTTGGAGTTGGGTGGAGTGGTTGGTGGCGTTCTCGTTGTCGTCGCGATAATTGAAATAGTGGAACCAATAGGCCCAATCGTAAGCGCGGTGGTTGCCGAAGAGGAAATCCCGGAAGCGCTCCGGATAGGGATTTTGCGCGGTGATGCGGCTATAATAACTCACTGTGCCGGAGGCTACCGGCTGTCCCTGATAGTATTTCGCGGCGAGACCGGCGGTTAGGGTGGTGGCGCCAATGCCCGGGGTGGGAATGGTCTGGGTGATTTCGAAGGCGTTGCGGCGGAACTCCTCGACGTAGAGCGGCATTTCAAAGCGCGCGCTGCGCAGGACACTCTCGCGCAGCGCCCAGTTCGGTTCACTTCCATCGCTGTCCTCGCCGTCCTCGCCACCTTCGTTGGCTTCGCTTTCTTCGACCTGGGCGAGTTCGTCGGGAAATTCCAACCGGATCATATGGGTTCCGGTCTTAGACGGAGCCAGGCCGTGCACGAAATCGAATGATCCGTTCGCCGAGATGGTGACTTCCTGGTTGAGGACTTCCTTTGCAGTGGGATCGAGGATGACGATGCGGGCGGGGCTTGCCTTGGCCGCTTCGATGGCATTGCCGCGGAGCGTGCGAACGATGCCTTTGAGACGGACGGTTTCACCGGGGCGATAGAGCGAGCGGTCGGTGAAAAGAAACGCCTGCCGGGAAGTTTCAGCGGGCGTGTTCCAATCATAGCGGACCGGGAAATGCCAGAGGCCGACGGTGGCGAGAGTGGAATCGAACGCGGTGACGTAGGTGTCCTCGCCGAGCGAGGCCTGGAGATGGCGGGCGGCAGCGATGCGCGGCAAGGTGGCGAGGCCCGAGGCGTCAGTGGTGGCGTTTTGCAGGGCGGCGGCGTCTTCGCCAAAAAGCTGGAGTTTCACGCCGGGAAGCGGTGCTCCAGTGTCGCAGGAAAAGGCATAGATGAACGCATCCTTGGGCGTCAGTTTCCAGGCGAGGCCGATGTCGGTTAGCTGCACGATCGCCTGGGTGGTCGGACGGCTGTTGGTTTTGCTGTCCTTATGGGCTTTTCCGGAGGCTTCGAGGAACAGCACGCCGTAGCGCAGGGTTTTCGGAAGCACCTCATCCCAATTGAGGGTGATGATTTTGGTGGTGTCGATCGCATTTCCGAGAGGGATATCCTGGTCCGCGACGGTTGCCCCGAGGATCAACGAATAGGGAACGGGCGCGGTGGGACGGATCGATTCCTCGTTAGGCCCGTTGCCGGTGAAGTGGCGGTAGCCTTGGAAGGCGCGAATCAGATCGGCACCGGCGAGTTTTTTGACGCGGATGTGGGCGCTCTCCAGATTGAGAGTGAACATCCGGTATTGGCGGGTGCCCTTGGCGAATTGGCCGACATCTTCCGAGGGCAGCGCGATTTGCGGCTTGAGGTGCTCGAACTTCAACTTGGCGGTCATGCCCGCGGCGAGTTGGAATCCGGTTCTGGACGCGAACTTCGGATTGAGCGTGACGGTGTAGCGGTCATTCGCCAGCAGGTCGCCGGTTAGGTTAATTCTGCGGCCCTCCACTTCGGCGGTGAGGTTTTCCGGTCGCGGGACGATCGAGATGTTTTTTTCCAGGAAATCCTGAGACAGCACTTCAGGAAGCGGCTGATTGAAGCTCAACGCGATTCGGCGGGGTTTGTCGGGGATGACATGACTGGTGATTTCCATCACCCGGAACGGTTCGATATTGCCGATGTCGTAGGCGCTGGCCTCGGTGAGGCGCGCGGTGGCGGCAGCGTTAGGCAGGCCCTTGGCGACGACGACCCGCCAGCCGGCGTCGGGCGGGAGCGGGGAAACCGGGCTGGCGATTAGAATATGCGGCAGCGGGCTTTCCGGAGTGATTTCCACGGCGGGCGCGGTGCCCCAGCGGGCGGCCCACGGTTTGGTGCTCGCGCCATAATAACCGGCACGCCCGGCGGTGGCGCGTTCCACTCGTGCGGCGATTTTTTGGCCGGAATTCGACGTGAATGAAACGAATGCGGACGCGGCGGCAGGGTCGGTTTCGTCGTTGAAGACGAGCATCCACCGGGCGGTGGATGCCGCATAGTCGGGCGACCAGCGGTTTTCCGTGCAGGAGGAGGAAACGATGCGGAAATTCTCCGAGGCGAGTGTGGCGAATTTCCCGGCGGGCACCGGGGTGGCGTCGAGGTGTTGGCGGTTTTTCGCAATCGAGAAGGTGTAGGTAGTTCCGATGGCCGGGGCTTGTTCGGGGAGAAACTCGGCGATGTTCTGGGCCTTCCAACGCAATTTACCGGGGAAAGCCGGCTTGATTTCGAGCCAGGTGTTGGCGACGGTTTTACCGAGATCGACGGTCTCCGCGGCGGGCAGGTCGAGCACCAGATCGATTTTTGATTCCGGAACAGCCGAGGGGGTGGAAACAACCAACCGGGGGGCGGCGGAGGCGGCCAAACTGACTGCCAATAACGCCGTGATGGCGAGCGTATGTGGTTTCATAACATGTGGCGTAAAGCCGCTAAGACTCATACACAACGCTGCGGAAATTCACATGCATTTTGTCGGGCGGACGACGAAATTTTTGTGCTGGGCGGGAATCTGAATTCCGGATGCGGGTTCCGGCATTGCGCTTTCGCCGGAATTTGCTAGGTTTGTCTAGTGACACGACGTTTCCCATTCAAGTTGCGTGCCCTTGTGGTTTGCGCCGCAGTGTCCTTGGTGGCGTCATGTGCGCCCCAACCCACCGCCGTGTATTACCCGAAAGCTGCCGGCGCGAAGGGCGAAATCTTCGGCTACCGGAAGTGGATTTCCGAGAAAACCGAGCCGGATGTCGTGCTGATCGGCATTCACGGTTTTTGCGGAGCGGCCATCGATTACACCAATCTCGGCAACCACCTCTTGGAACACCAGCCAAAGACCGGGCTTTACGCTTACGAATTGCGCGGCCAGGGCAGCGATCCGATTCACGCGCGCCGCGGCGACATCGGCGACCCGAGGCAGTGGTATCGGGACTTATTCGCCTTCACCCTGTTGGTTCGGGAACGGCATCCGGAGGCCAAGGTCGTCTGGTGCGGTGAGAGCATGGGGGCGCTGATCGCCGCCCACGCCTGGCGGAAGGCACCGCCGGGGGATCCTCCATGCGATGCCTTGGTGCTGTCCTCGCCGATCGTGCGTTTCCGCGACGACATCCCAGCGTGGACGCCGGGGTTGGTGCAGTTGGCGGCGACAACCCTGCCCTTGGCCCGCATTTCCCTTGATGCGCTGGCTGGCGGGCAGGACGTGCCGATGACGCAGAAATCCCAACACTTCGAGCAGGCGAAAAAGAACCCCTACCACATCGAGCAATACACGCTGCGGCTCATCGGGGCGCTGGCCGGTCTCATCAACGGAATGAACGATTGCGCTTCGAACTTCCGCTCGCCGGTGCTGGTCCTGCACGGTGGAAAGGATTATTTCAACAATGACTCGGATGTCCGGGGCTTCGTCGCGCGCATCCCGGCGGCGACCTCGATGACCTACCGCAATTATCCCAAGGCCTATCACCTGCTGATGTATGATGAGAAAAAGGAGATTATTTTCCGCGACATCGAACGCTGGGTGAACCGGCTGCGGGCGAATCGCCTGAAAAATTAAATCGGCAGGCGTCAGGATTCGTCTTGACGGGTCAGGTTGCGCGGCCATTCTTCGCGCCCCGCAACCCCACAAATTTTTTACCATGGCACGCATTTGCAGTATTCGAGGAACCCGCGTCCGCTCCGGCGGCAGAATCCACCGTTCCGGTTTGGCCAAGAAAAAGGGCGGCATCGGTCGCCACGTCACCAAGGCAGTGCTGCGCACGGTATCTCCGAATCTTCAAACCAAACGCATCTGGGTGCCGGAACTCGGCAAGTTCGTGCGCCTCAAACTCAGTTGCCGCGCTCTCAAGACGATCAACAAGAACGGTGCTTTTGTGACCCTCAAGAAGGCCGGTATCCTCTGAGACATTGTTCTTAACGTCGAGGTTTCATGACGTGCGGCCCGGTGGAAACACCGGGCCTTCTCATTTTCCCGACTCCTCACCCGATGACGCACGGCACCAGCACGCCGTCGCTCATGCCGTGGATCTTCTTCTTGTCCGCCGGCACGATGGTGGCCAGGCAGCCGCCGAAGGTGGTGGCGCCCGCGCCGTCGGTGAAAAAATACGGGCACAGGCGGACCCGGCCCTGCATCATTTCCACCGAACCGTCCTCGCGGAATACCGGGTGGGTCACCCGGCGGCCTTCGCGGAATTCCTGCAGGATCCACGGTTGATCGGTGGCTTGCCCGAGCGCGCCATGCAGCCGTTCCGCCCACTCCGACGCGGGCATGTCGTGGCCGATAAAGACTCCTCGCGAGCCCCATGCCGTTTCGTGGAAACCACTGACTTTGAGCACCAACTGGCGTTCTTTCTGGCTGAACTCGGCGACCTCATCCCACGAATGCGCGTTGAGCCGGGGCAGCGCCGCGTGGGGTGGCAGCGGCGCCGGGTCCAGCACCCAGCCGAAGGGCACCAACTCCTGAAGCCGCTTTAGATGGTTTCCCCGCAGCGCGTGTTCCCAGATTTTTTTCAATGCCGGCGACCACAGCAACGCCAGCCACAGCTTATCCTCCAAGTGCGGTTTGAAGGGCGGCGTGATTCGAATTTCCCCACTCGCGGCCCCTTCGGCGAGCCTTCTGGCACTCGGGACGGATTCCCAATCAAACAGCTCGAAAAATCGATAGAGCGCCTGGCCATCCGCGTCATATTCCTCCGCGGCCGCCACCTTCCACGCCTCGCCCAACTCGCCGGTGAGCCAATCCATTTCCGGCCGGTAATCCTCCGATTCTGCGGAAATCAGCACCGTTCCGCCCTCCGGCAGCAGGGATTTGAAACCGTCGAGCATCCCCTCCGGCCCGCCCAGCACCTCGAATCCAGCTTTCGAATACACCCGCGCCAGCCACGCCGCCACGCCGATGCCTCCCGGCACGCTGTCCAGTTCGCTCATCGCGAAACCCGTCTCGGTCAGAATCAAATCCGGGCGGATCACCCGCGGAAATTGCGCGGCGGTCGAGGGTTCGCGCTGCAGGCGGACCATCCACTCGGGCTTTCCTTCGTCGAGTAATTCCGCCAGCCACCCGGCCAGCTTGCCCGCGGCGCTGCGGCGGTAAAGGCCATCGCACGCCTGTTGGAACCTCGCCAGCGGATGACCCAGCGCCATCATCTGCCGGGCTTGCGCCGCGCTCAGCTTCAACGGCTCCGGCGACCAGCGCCAAGCGCCGCCGCCAAACAAGCCGCCCTCCGGCAATCCATCGCGTAATTCAGAAAGACTCAGTCCCATCCCGCGCCGAACTTCCACGCCAGCGGTCCGCTTGCCAAGCGGGATTCTCGGACGCGCCGCCAGATCGAGGATTGCCGCCTGCGGCTCCGCAGTTTTACTGGTGTTCGGCAAGGATCGAATATTTGTTGAATCGCCACCGGCCTTTCCCATCCACGTTTCCCGCTTGCTTCGGCAGCCATGCGAGCGTTGCCTTCCAGCGCGATGGCGGAAACCACGACCCGAACCCGACAACAGCCCGCCAGGCTCGATGGACTGACGCCCGTCGAGGTGGCCGGCGGGCTGCGCCATCTGCCGGGCCTGGTGTTTTTCGATACGGCGGGCAACCTCGCCACGTCGGCCGGGCAGCCGGTTTCGGTCATCGCGGCGCGTCCGGCGCGGATTTTCCGGGGATCGATCCACCTGGAAATGGACCGGGCGCTCTTGCGGCAAGCGCTGGCAGCGGCCCCGGTGCCAGCCGGCGATCATGGGTTTCCGCTCGGCGGCCTGTGCGGCTGGGTGGACTATGAGGGAGACTTCGTGTTCGGGGATTTTCCCGAAATGCTGGTGTTCAGTCATCGCGATCAGACGTGGTGCGAAACCGGACGGCTTTCCGACTGCCTGCGGGATTCCCTCGATCAAGCGGTGGTGATCGGCCCCTTCGCCGCGGCGGCGCACCGTAACCGTTTTCTCCGCGGCGTCGAACGCATCCAAGCATGGATCGCCGCGGGTGATCTCTATCAAGTCAATCTTTCCCAAACCTTCGCCGCGGACATCACCGGCGGCTCGCTCTTCGGACTTTACGAGGCGCTGCGCGAGGCCTCCCCCGCCCCGATGGCGGCCTGGCTCGCGCTCGATGCAAAACAAATCCTCAGTTCCTCACCCGAAACGTTTCTTAAAATCTCCGGCCGCGGCATCGAGACCCGCCCGATCAAGGGAACCCGCCCGCGTTGCGCCGATCCCGACGACGACCGGCGCGCAGCCTACGAGCTCCAGACTTCCGCCAAGGAAATTGCCGAGCTCGTCATGATCACCGACTTGCTGCGCAACGATCTCGGCCAAATTTGCGAATTCGGCAGCGTCGAGGTTTCCGAAATGCTGCAACTTGAATCGCTCGCCCAGGTCCATCACCTCGTCTCCACGGTTAGAGGCACGCTCCGCCCGGAAATCGACGCCATCGCTGCGCTCGCGGCCTGTTTTCCCGGCGGCAGCATCACCGGCGCGCCGAAAAAACGCGCCATGGAAGTCATCCGCGAATTGGAAAAATCCCCGCGCGGCATTTACTGCGGGGCGATCGGCTGGTTCGGCTTCAACGGCGAGAGCTCCTTCAGCATCGCTATCCGCACGCTTGTCCGCCAGGGCAACCGGCTTATCTATCAAGTCGGCGCCGGCATCGTCGCGGATTCCGATCCGGCATCCGAATACGAGGAAACCCTCCACAAGGCGGCGGGCATCCGGCTGGCCGTGGCGGCGATCACCGGCCGGATCTAACTTTCTCACCATTTCTCACGGCTCGCCTACCGTCGGATTCAGCACCACCGCTGCAGTGGCCTTCACCGCCCGAGTCAGCAGCTCTTTCGCGCCTTTGCCGAACAACTGCGCCGCCTCGGTGGGCGCGTCCATTGCGCGCAAGGCGGCCACTGCGAGCCGCTCGGCCTGAGGCCTCGTCGTGAGCCCTTGCGGCGGCCCGCCGCCGCACCCGCCCGGTTTCCAGCCACTCCGGACTTTTGCCTCCGGCGTGTGCCACGAATCCGCTCCACCGCCAGGTGGAAATGCTTGCCCATCAGCACCCACGAGTGGACCTTCCAGATCCGTGGCTCTCACACGCCTGTCCGAGCCGGTGGAGAAACGCCTTGCGGTCGTCGTCCGTGACAAACACCGCCTCGCCCCCGTTGCCGCGGGCAATCACGTGATACAGCGCGCCGGGATACTAGAACCGTGGTTGCCGAGCCATGCGGGAGCATGGAAAAACCAAGGATCCAGGTAAGGCGTAAATGTTAATCCGTGTACTCTGACCCCATTCTTGCGCTGAAATAATCACATCCGTTGGAATTTCCTGACTGCTTTCCAATAGCCAGCCGCCGCCCTCCGCTCGCATCCTCCCCTCCCACCTACCTCTATGATTGTCCCCTGGCTTGTCTTCATCGGTTTCGTCCTCGTCATGTTAGCGCTTGATCTCGGCGTTTTTCACCGGAAATCCCACATCGTCGGATTCAAGGAATCCATCGCCTGGTCGGCGGTGTGGATCACGCTCGGGCTGTCGTTCTCGGTGCTGGTTTACTTCGCCTACGACGGCCAATGGTACGGGCTTGGCCTGACACCCGACAGCGTGGACGGGCTGATCAACAACGGCAAACTCGCCGCCACCAAGTATCTCACAGGCTACGTGGTCGAGAAATCGCTGAGCGTGGACAATATCTTCGTCATCGCGATGGTCTTCGGCTCGCTCGCGGTGCCCGCCCGCTATCAGCACCGGGTCTTGTTCTGGGGCATCCTCGGCGCTCTGGTCATGCGCGGCGCGATGATCGGCGTGGGCTCCGCGCTGGTGCACAATTTCCACTGGGTCCTCTACGTGTTCGGCGTGTTCCTGATTCTCACCGCACTCAAGATGCTGCTCATGAAGGAAAAGGAAGAGCACCCGGAAAACAACCCGCTCGTCCGCTGGCTTCAAAAACATTTCCCGATCACCCGCAACTACCACGGCCAGCACTTCATGGTGCGGGCCGGTAGCCAGAACTCCCACGAAACCGCCGAGCCCGGCGCCGCCGTCGTGGCCGATCCCGTGGTGGATGCCGCGCCAAAAGGCAAATGGCTGCTCACGCCGCTGGCCGTCGCGCTAGTGCTGGTGGAGGTGACCGACCTGATCTTCGCCGTCGATTCCATCCCCGCGATTTTCTCGATCACGGCGGACCCGTTCCTCGTTTTCACCAGCAACGTCTTCGCCATCCTCGGCCTGCGCTCGCTGTATTTCGCGCTCGCCGGGATGATCTCGCAGTTCCGCTACCTCAAGCCCGCGCTCTCGCTGATCCTGCTGGTGGTCGGCGTGAAAATGCTCGCCGCGAAGTGGCTGAAGGTCTGGCTCGGCGACTCGTTCAACCTGACCATCCTCGCCGTCATCCTCGGCATCCTCGCGACCGGCGTGATCACCTCATGGCTGGTGAGGCCGAAAAGCGAGAACTGCTAACTACGCCCCGAGATAGGCGGCCTGCACCTAGATGGGGTCAGTAAATGGGGTCAGAGTACACGGATTAACACGTTTTCGATTTCCTTCACGATTTTAGTGAGTTTGGTGTCTGCCCTGCCGTCAGTGACGGAACGGCTGACCGATCCGGGATGGCCCATGGTAAGCTTTTGGGCGATCCAGCCATTGCTCACCGTGGTGTGGGTTCGCAACAGGATGGCGAGTTGCACCTTGCGGACATCGCTTTTGCGCAGACTCGCCAACTCCGCCTGTTGCAAAGGCAACCCCAGCATCCGGCTTCCTTCCTTCACAATTCTAAGTGCCTCCTTCTCCCCGTGATCCTTCTCCGCTCCGCCAACTCGGCGGCTTGCTCCGACCTTGCGGCCCGGCACTTTCTCCAACATCCGCAATAAATGGGGCCAGCCCTGGCTGTAGGTGGAGAGCAGCCACTTCATGCCGGACACGAGATTGGGCTGCGGGGTTTCCAGAAGCAGGTGGAAGTGCTTGCCCATCAGCACCCACGCATGCACCCACCAGCCGAAGCTGCCACAGGCCCGCTCCATCAGATCCAGCCAACCGTGGCGCTCCTTGTCGTCCTCAAACACCGGCTTGCCACCGTCGCCGCGCGCCATCACGAGTTACAGCGCTCCCGCCGCCTCGCAGCGCAAGGGTCGTGCCATGAACCCACCAAAACCACCAGCGCTTCAGCCGTCATTGCTTGTTAGTCGGGATTAATCCTATCGACTTTCGAGTGCGGACCCGGCGGGATCGCGCCATGCCGGGGATGATGGCTACCCCGGCTTGGATTGCATCGCACGCCACGCGACCATTGAGCGCTTGAGGTTTTCCCGCTGATCACCCGGAATGCCAAACGATTGCAAGCCCACCGGTCCCTGCCACTTCGCCTCGTCGTTCAGTCGCTTGAGAAATGAGGCTGTGTCATACGTGCCTCGATCCAATGGCTGGATCAGCCGGTCCCAACTCATTGCCTTGGTGTCACCCTTGTCCGCGCCGTTTACCGTGACAAACTGCAATTTCTTCTGATGCTTCCGGATATCGGGAATTGGATCGACATCCCCTTCGACTTTCAACCAGTGGCATAGGTTGAAAGTGATGCCTACGTTTTCGCGTTCGACCTTTTCCGCTAGATCCGCGGCCCCTGAAAACCGCGACAGCCAGAAACCGGTGTGAGGATAGAGCGAAACCCGCACCTCCGACTCCGCCGCCACACCGGCGATCTCACGCAGGGCAGCCACCGCCACTTCGTCTCCGCCGCCGGAAACCGCCTGAACCGCGATCCACAAGGTCGATGAATGGCCCTTGAGATCGGTGATCAGGGTTCGCAAGCCGGGTGTCACCGCTGGCGCGCCCGCCTCGAATTTGAGGGTCAGATAGACATTCCACAAGCGCAGCTTGCGGGCATCCAGCGCCTCACGCGCCGGCCTGATGTTCGTGCCACTGCCACCCAGCCCGTCGTAACCGAGGTCATGCAGGGTGGCAGCGACGGCCACCGGTTGTCCTGAAATCCCGGTATCCATCGCGAAAAACGGCGACGCGTTTAGAAATGCGGAGAATGCCAGCCATGTCGCAGGCGAAAGAATGCGTGAAACCCAGGTGTTTTTCATAAGCCGAACCTACGTCAGGAAGCGGATGAATCTTCCAGACAAAAACTTTGATCAAACGAAAATTCTTGCATGCGACGCAGCCGACGGGCTAGGCGTCACATACGCTTTTCCACGCATGGATTGATTCATATCATCATTCATATTGATAGTCAAAAAATGACTAAAAGAGCTGCATTTTCGCGTTATGTTTGCTGTTGAATTCTTTACCACATCAGGTGGAAAAGGTTAGTAGATCTACCATGGTCTAGACTGAGGCTTCCTGCCACCGCCATGACTGAAACGATCTCCGATCCCTAAGTCTGCCAGATGCTTCAATCCGCGATTGGCCAGATCCGCGCCAACCACGAGATGCTATCGCGACTCGATGCCGCCGTGGGTGATGGCGGGCATGGCGAGGCGGGCACCGGCCCGAGCAAGATCCTCACTGCGGATGAAGCCGCCGAATTGATGTATTCACGCCGTGAAGGCATCCGCAGGCATCCGCAGGCATCCGCCTGTTGCTCATCATCAATGGCAGCAGCGCAACCACGTTGATGGAATGGATATCGTGCTGGGCGGCTGCAAAAAGCATCTTGATACACTGGGGATCCAGATCGCCGCGGCGCACTGCGCCGAATGCCGCCGCCAATGGGCCCGAGGGCGACTACCACTTGCTGACGCCACTCGAGTTTCATACCGACACCAGCGAGCTGTTCCAAATGATCCAGAAGGGCCATCACAACGTCAAACTCGATGCCGAGGCATGGGCTGCCTGATCACCTGGATGGATCTCAACGCGCCGCGCCACGGAACATGGAAGGAGGCCGGCGCCAATCCGAACGTGCTCACTCAAGCGGCGCTTTGAACTGAACAAACCATACTACACGGCGGAAAACGCCGATACCGAAAGGATTTTCAATCCTTATTAGAAGCAGGAAACCTTCATCAAACCGCAACCCGATGCCTCGAATCAGAGCGCGCCCGCCGCGGTGAAAGGATGGCCGTTTTCCGATCAGACGGCGAAGTCCATGCAGGGTGCCGCGCCGACATCCCGGCTTGTTCTTGGCAACGGTGTCAGTAAGTGAGTCTTGAGGAATTCCGGACAGTTCGATCCTAACTATCAGAACTGCATTTACGACACGCATTCCAAGGACCAGTTCAAGCCCGGTCCGAACGAGGATTTCGAACTGAAGGACGCGCGTTACAACGACGGAGTCCTTCCGGCTGGGTTACCCAAGCTGGCAAAAGGTCTATCACGTGGGCTTGCGGGTGGTTGTGGAAAAATAGACGCCTCATGGACCACTTCCGTCACGCGAACACCCCGTTCACCGGCTTGCCTTTGTTGCCGACGGTGAACGGGCGGCCGCTGGGGCTCACTACGGATTTTTCGATCGGCAGGCCGCAGGCGCGGGCGACGGTGGCATGGAGATCGCCCACCGTAACAGGATCGCTCTTCACATCTCCGCCGGCATCATCGCTGGCTCCATGGACGTAGCCTCGTTTGGCGCCGCCGCCGGCGAGCACGCAGGAGAATACCAGCGGATGATGCCCGCGGCCGCTGCCGTCAAACTGCGGCTTGCGGCCGAATTCCGTGGCCACCACCACCAGCGTGCTATCTAGCAGACCACGGGAATCGAGGTCGGCGATCAGCGCGGCAAAGGCGGTGTCGAACTCGGCACCGCGGTCCTCCATGCCGCCTTGGATGTCCTTGTGCATGTCCCAGCCGCCGCTCACCACTTCCACGTAGCGCACGCCGCCTTCCACCAGCCTGCGGGCCAGGAGACATCCCTGGCCGAAACGGTTCGCGCCATATTTCCCGCGCAGGTCCGCCGATTCCTTGTCGAGATCGAAGCATTCCAGATCCTTGCCTTTCATCAGGCGCAGCGTGCTTTCATAGAAGTCATTGTAGGCGGCCACGCTTGGGTCCTTCACGTTGTCGCTGAACTTGCGGTCCATCTCGCCGAGCAGTGCGAGGCGCTTCTCAAGAGTGGGTGCGGCGGCTTTGGAGATGGCGTTTTTGAGGCCCTCATCGGGATCGAGAATCGGCAACGGACTCATCGTGGCCGGGAAAAAGCCGTTGCCATGGTTGGAAGGACGGTTGATGCAAACACTGCTGGGCAGCGTCTGGTGGCTCGCACCGAGATAATGCTGCGCCCATGCGCCCAGCGTGGGATGCACGATGGTGCCGCGTTTCTCGAAACCGGTGCGCATCAGATAACTCGCGGGTTCGTGGACGCCGACTTTCGCAGTCATGCTGCGAATGACGGTGATCTTGTCCGCGATCTTCGCCGTCTCCGGCAGGAACGAGGTGACTTGAAATCCGGCCTTGGTCTTCACCGCATCGCCGGGTCCCTTGGACGCGCCGGTCTTGGGATCGAAACTATCAATCTGGCTGAGACCGCCGGCGAGCTGCAGCATGATGACGGCCTTCGCCTTGCCGAAGCCGGGAGCGGCGGCCGCTGACGCGGCTGGAACCTGGGCCTCCGCCCCGCGCAGGCTCTGGCTGGGCAGAAACGGCAGCACGGTTAGACCAAAGGCCGTCTGTGCGACCCGCTCGACGAATGAGCGGCGGGAGATTTCATCAAGGCGGAAGAGTTCGGATTTCATGGAGTGGGACGGTGAGGCGTGGAATGCCGGATCATTGGACAAAGAGGAACTCGCGGGAGTTCAGCAACACCCACGCGATGTCGGAGAGTGTTAGACCGTCGCCCAGTGCGGCGACGGATTTTGCGGACTCCGGCGCGTTCGGCTGGCGGCCGAGGAAACTCAGATAGAGCGAGGCGACTTGCTGCGCGGGCGTGGCGGCCTTCATCGCGGAGGCGAGTGCGGTGGAGCCGCTCGAAATGACATCCTGCACCGGGCCGTTCATGAGTTGCAGCATTTGCGGCACGCTGCCATCGGTGGTATTCGTATCCGAAACTAGGCGATCGCTTTGGCCAAAAAGCCGCAGGAAGTGGGTTTCCGGAGCGGGTTGCGGCATTTCACTGGCGCGGGCAAGGATCAGGCCGGCGCGGACCTGCGGCTTGCCGCCTTCGTAATAACCCACGATGGCTCTCGGGTTGATGTTGCCGCCGCCCTTCTTGCCACCGCCGCCACCTTTCATGGGAGTCGCGCCGCTGGCCTTGATCGCGGAGATGATGGTTTCCAATGTCGCAACGTTGATCTGGTCGTTAGGGACGACCGTCCGCCGCTGGTCATCGCCGCGGCGCAGCAGGATGAGATCGGCATCGGTGCCGGCGGCCAGCGTCACGATGGAGTCCCACGCCTGTTCCGCACTCATGCGGCGCAGGACTGGGCCGGGGAAACGCCAGGTCCGCGGATCCTCCGGCGGTTGGCCGGCCTGGCGCTGATAGGCGGCGGTGTTAAAGAGAATGCGTTGGAATTCGCGCAGGTCGAACTGCGCCTGCTTCATATAAGTGGTGATGTGTTGCAGCAGCTCGGGATTGCTCGCAGCGGCGGGATCGTCGAGGTCGGAAACCGGTTCCTGCACCGCCAGGCCAAAAACTTTTTTCCACACCCGGTTGGCAATGGCGGCGGCGAAGCGCGGATTGTCCGCATGAGTCATCCACTGGGCGAAGCCGTTGCGAAGCTGCGAGGGCTTCGTGTCCTCGATCTTGTAGGCCGGATTGGTCTTGGAGGTGTCATCCCAGCGAATGAGTTCCGGCGTTACGAATTCCCCGGGCTTCGCGTCTTTGTAGTGATAGTCGGCGGGGAACTTCAGGTGGTTTTTCGGCAGGTCCACCAGATTGTAGGCATTGGCGGTAAAGAGCTGGTTCATCATGCCTTTGCTGGCCTGAGGAACGTCCGCGGATTTGGCAAGACGGCGGATTTTCCGATAGACATCCTCGTGAAACCCGTCGGTGGCGCCGAAGAACGCGGCCATGCCGTAAAAGTCCTTCTGCGTCCAGTCGGCAAACGGGTGGTCGTGGCACTGCGCGCAGGAAACATTGGCCGAGAGGAAGGTTGTTAGGAGGTTCGCGACCCCGTCAAGCGGCATCTGGGCATCGCGCAGCAGGAACCCGGCGGCTCCGTTTTCGTTGAGTTTGCCATCGGCGGTGAGCATGTCGCGCACCATCACGTCCCACGGGCGGTTCATGGCGATCTGGTCCTTGAGCCAATCCTCATAGAGGAACGCCTTCGCGCCTTTGCCGTAATCGTCCTTCACGCGCAGGGTGTCGGCCAGCCAGTTGTACATGTGCATCGTGTAGCCGGGCGCATTGAGCAGCGTGTTGATGAGCGCGGATCGTTTGTTAGATGAAGTGTCGGCGAGGTAGGTCCGGACTTCCCACTCCGTCGGGATGCGCCCGATGGTGTCGAGGTAGAGCCGGCGGACGAAGTGCTCGTCGTCCAACGGCGGATTGGCGGCCACACCGCTTTTTTTGAGCGCGACGTTGATGGACTCGTCGAGGCGCGCCGCGGCTTTGGTGATGACCTCCTGCGCCATCGGCGGACGCGGCTTGGCGGCCTTGCAGGCTTGGGCGAGTTTTTGATCCGCGGCGCTCAGGCGCGAGACGGGAAAACGCACCGTGCGCTTGTCCTTCGACTCGACGATGAGGATGCCGTTTTCGAGACCGATGAATTTCGCCGCCAGTTTCTCTCCGCCCGCGGCGGTCCACGTGTGCCATGGACTGGAGGCCAGGATCGGTGCCACGGGCGGAGCCGCCGGATGGTCAGCCGCCGCGGCGGGCTGGGCTTTGGTAGCACGCTCGCCTTTCCTTTTGGTAGGCGGCGCCGCGTGAAGGGCCACCGGAATCACGGCGAGAACGGCAGCAAGGAGGCAGGATTGGGGCGTCATGGAATGAAACGTTGGGTGGAGATAGCACCATGGAGCAAGCCGGTGAGGAACGAAAGTGTCTTTTCCACATCGCGGACATCGATTGCCCCATGTATTAAAGGGGATGCGGCCTTCGTCCGCAGGAACTGAGTGCGAGTCAGCCGGAATTTCCCCAAATCTCCGGTGCGCAGGGGAGGCCGCACTCGGTCGAGTTGCGTTTTCGTCCCTCGAGCGTCCGAGGCTGAATCGAACCGCGCCGTGGCCGATGGTTTCGGGCACTCCCATTGGGCGGCATCGGAAAGCGGCAAAACTCCACCGTCGCAAAGGATCTGATCCGCTTCGTCAGGGCGGACGAAATTCCGGTCTGATTGATCCGCACGCAAGGCGCTCGCCGCAAAGTTTCTCACCCGCCTCGCCCGAGTTTGTGAAAATCCACTGGCTTTTCAAAAGCCGAAACGTTGCGAAAATGACTCCTTCCCAAAGCTCGCGCAATACGAGCAGGTCTTCGCTTTCATCTTCCATGACGGACCACCCACCAACAACCACGCCGAAAGATCACTGCGACCGATGGTGATTTTCAGGAAAGTATGCCTCTGCACCCGAAGTCCAACCGGCTCGGAAAACATCTCGATATTCGGATCCCTCACCCAAACCGCCGCGCTTCACGGAAGCCACCCGCTGGAAATGTTCCGCGCGCTTTTCAAGTCATCCGCCGCCGCCCAAGACGTCATCTTCGGCCTACCCGCCGAGGTCAACCTCGGGGGCTAGACTGTTACCCGACCCCAGAGAAACTACTTGTCATCCCAATACTTCAACAGCACATCCCCTCGCCGCTTTGCTTCAGAATTCGACAAACTATGAGGCGGACCCCGAAATTCGGGCCAGGGGTTAAGCTTGGATTGTGGTGGTCGGGTGCGGGTCTTGAACCCAACCTAAACCACACAAAATGAAAGCAAAACGAAGAAGACACGAACCCGAATTTAAAGCCCGCGTCGCGCTCGAAGC
>CAMBPB010000060.1 GCA_945869465.1 Prosthecobacter debontii | reverse complement strand
AATCCATAGCAACTTCAAGCTCTTGGAGCTTACAAGTATCAGGATTCGGGAGCTGGTGAGGGCGAGCGATTCGCAATCATTGAATGATTCAAACAGTCGTACCAGTCTTTTGTGAGGGTTTCGGAAATTATTTTTGGCAATGGGTCTAGCTCATCCACAGCGGGGATGGAAGTTCGAATTCAAAGAAGGACGTTGCCCGCCGTTGGATGGAGCGTCTTATTCGCTTGGTCGATGGAACCACCGTCTCGATGCCCGACACCCTTGAAAACCAACAAAAATATCCGCAACCCTCCTCGCAAAAAGCCGGTTGCGGATTTCCCCAGATGCGTATCGTGGACCTCTTCTCGCTGGCCAGCGGTGCACTGCTGGATTTCGCCAGAAGCAGCATCCATGTCCACGAAAGCATCCTCTTCGGCCAGCTCATGGCCACCCTGAAGAAACCCGGCGCGAAGAAACGCAGACCCAAGAACTATCATCTCCTGACAAAACCACGCCACGAGATGAGGATTTCAGGCCACCGGAACCGTCCCAAATCCCCCTTAAGTTAGTGCCATTCGGGTCAGACCCCATTTACTGAAAGACAACCCCCTTCTCCCCGCCTCCGGTTCGGTCACCGGCTCTTTCAACGGCCTTCCCCAGGAAAGCAATTTCCTAGCAATCAATCGGACACACGACTGCCGGCCTATCGACCCTTGACGGAAAGCTTCAAATTTCATCTTCGTGCAACGCGTCTAAGGATTATTCGCCCCGCGCCTAAGAATAAACCCATGAAAACCCTGTCATTCCGAAAGTTCACAAGCGTGTTGCTGACCATCACTTCGCTTGCCAGCCCCGTCAGCCACGCCGATCCCATGCTGCGCGGAGAGCGGCAGGGCAATCAATTCGTGCTGCGCTGGAACGCGGCGTCCGGCACCACCCAGCTCGTCTGGGCGCCGGTTCTCGACAATTCCGCGGCGTGGAAAATCGTTCCCGGCCAAGTGGCTGCGGGCGAGCCGGACTCGTGGCAGTCCTCTTTCGAGATGATCCCGCCGAAGGCGATTTTTCAAAATCGTTCCAGCCATCCCGCCGGTCGCACCGCCGAATTTCCAGCTCGTCTCCGTAGGCGGGATTTTCCGGCTGGAGTGGGATTCCACCGACGATGCCGCTGGCTACGTCGTTTACATCGGCACCAGCGCCAACGTGGATCCTGCGAACCATGTGCAGAGCCTGACGTTGAAGCAGATCAACTCGTTGGAAATCGACGGGCTTACCGCCGGGCTGACGTATTACATCACGATCGCCGCAAATAACTTTGCGGGCCGGAGTCCGGCCGCACCCGCTCTCAGCGGCGTCTTCGGTCCTCTAGCAATGGTTTCCGGACACGCGGTGCAAGGCTTCGAACTGTCTGATGGCAAGCATTTCGACATCGACGCGGTGCAAGGCTTCGAACTGTCTGATGGCAAGCATTTCGACATCGACGCGGAAGCTCGAAAGAAACAATCCTCCAGTCATTGCACGCAAAATGCCGCCTTGCCGCCGGCACCTTCCCCGCTAGCCTCCCTTTGAACTTCCAACCTGCCACCTCCCATGAGCCTTCCCGCCAACCTCGTCACGATCCATCCCTACTTCAAAGCGCATCCCGGCAAGGAGGCGCAAATCCAGTCGCTGATGGAGCAATTCGTCGCGAAAACCCGGGCGGAAACGTTGTGCTCGTTCTATGAATTCACCGTGCTCGACGACGCGGTGTTCTGCCGTGAAGGCTACGCCGGGGCCGAGGGCGTGATGAAGCACTTGGAGAACGTCGGGGCAATTCTCGATGAAATGCTCACCGTCGCCGATCTCACCCGGCTGGAGTTCCACGGGCCGGCGGAGGAAATCGATCAACTGCGCGGACCCCTGGGCCACTTGAACCCCGCTTGGTTCGTGCTGCGCTGCGGGATCGCACGCTGAAACTGCGGCGCAGTCCCGGGTGCCGGCATTTTTTCCTCACCACGACGTCCGCTCCCGCTATAAGATGGGAAGCATCCCATGTCCCGCAAGCCGCTGAGTGAATCGGAATTCGTCCTGCTGATCACCCGCCATCAGGCGGCGATCTATGCCTACACTCTAACCATCCTGCCCGACCGCGTTGCCGCGCAGGACATCCTGCAGGAAACCAATATCGTGCTTTGCCGGAAACTCGCCGAATTCGAACCCGGCACCAATTTCAAGGCCTGGGCCTTCCGCATCGCCTACTGGCAAACGATGGCCCACCTCAAACGCGTCCAGCGCGCCGGCATGGTGACCCTGGAACCGGAGGTGCTCGACCTCGTCGCGCTGGAGGCCGAGGAGCAACTCGGCGATTTCGAAGACCGCCACCTCGCCCTCAAGTCGTGCCTGCAAAAACTCCCGGCGGGCGATGCCTCGATTCTGCTCGCCCACTACCAACGCGGCGAGAGCCTCGCGGAAATCTCCGGTCGCCTCGGCCGCACCCGGGATGCCCTCAAACAAGTCCTGCTCCGCATCCGCCGGACCCTCCGCACCTGCATCGAACGCCAACTCGCCGGTGAAGCCCGCACCTGATCTCACGATGGAGCTCACGCCCAAATCCGATTGCTGCCGAGATCCCTTCAACGAGGTGCTCGATGCGGTCCTCAGTGGCGACGCCTCTCCGCAGGACATCACCATCCTCAACGACACCTTGCGTGCCGATCCCGAGGCGCGCCGCAGCTACATCCGCGCCATGGCCTTCGAAGCCATGCTTGCCCGGGAATTTGCCGCTCCTGAAGAGTCCGAGCCTCCCGCAAGCACCCGCCGTACCCGCTGGCTGATGCCAGCCGCCATCGCCGCCACCATCCTGCTCGCCGCCACCCTCGCCTGGCGGTTCCAGCCGGTTCCTGCCGCCATGCCCGAGGCCAGCGGCAACCTGATGGAAACCGAAGCCGAAATCACCCACGCGGTGATCACCTCGCTCGACGATGCCCGCGGGCATTTCGGCCCACTCGCCCTCACCCAAGGCTTGCGCCTCGCCGAAGGCATTCTGAAACTCGATTGCGGCCTCGCCGAAATCACCTTCGACACCGGAGCCGAGGTCACCCTCGAAGGACCGGCCCTCCTGCAACTCGAATCGGACAACAAAACCCGCCTCACCGCCGGCCGCGCCTCCGCCCGGGTTCCCGAACAAGCCCGCGGCTTTGTCATTCTCACTCCTTCCTCCTACATCCGCGACCTTGGCACCGCGTTTGCCGTCGAAGTGCGCGACAACCGCGAAACCGACCTCCACGTGCTGGAGGGCGAAGTCGAGGTCGCCGCCACCAGTCCCCGCTCCGTCCATCCTCCGAAAATCCTCCGCCAGCGCGAAGCCGTCCGGCTCGCCGCAGGCACCATGCTTCCGATCAGTTTCCGCGCCGACAATCCGGGCGAGCGCCGCAAGAAACACGCTCCCAAAATCCCGCCCTCGGTCCATTGGTCGTTCGATTCGTGGGATGGCGCCACCACCACCGATTCCACCCGCGGCCACATGCTCGAACTCCAAAAAAAGAAGGGCAAGGCCGCCCTCGAAATCCTGGATGGACCCTTCGGCAGTGCCCTCCATTTTGATGGCCGCGGCACCTTCGCCAGCTCGGATTACCCGGGCGTTCCCGGCTCCCAGGCCCGCACCGTCGCCTGCTGGATCCGGCTGCAGGCCGCCGATTTCACCAAAAAACCCACGCCCGCCGGAATCATCTCCTGGGGGGTCAACCGCTCGTCCGGCAAATGGCAACTTGCATGGAACAACGCCAAAGGCCAGGGAACCGTCGGTGCCCCGCGCATCGAATTCGGCGATGGCTATGCGATCGGCTCCACCGACCTCCGCGACGACCGCTGGCACCACGTCGCCGTCGTCTATCTCGGCGGACCCAAGGCCAATGTTGCCAGCCACGTCCGGATCTACGTCGATGGCCGGCTCGAATCCTTGACCGGTCGCCGCCAGCTCCGGATCGATACCGATGCGAACACCTCCTCAGCCGAAGCGCGGCCGCTGACGATCGGCCGCAACCTTGGGCGAGAATCCTTCTTCTTCGAAGGCGATCTTGATGAAGTCCACGTGTTTGAAGGCCCCCTGTTGCCAGGTCAAATCGAACGCCTGATGAAGCGCAACAGCGTCCGGCCGGCAAAACCGTGATATTCCGGCCCTCACCAACTCCTTTCCCAGCGCTATTAATGACCGATCCCAAAAACCGGGAAATCCACACGAACCAAACCAACCAGATATGAAACACTCCATCCTGCTCGCACTCGGTCTCGCCTTTGCTCTCCCGCTGTATGCCGCAAAACCGAAACCCGACGGTGCCGAAGCTCCCGCCACCAAGCCCGAAACCAAGCCCAAGCCCAAACACGATCCGGCCGAGATGTTCAAGAAGAAGGACAAGGACAGCGACGGCTTCCTGACGAAGGAGGAATTCACCGCCGGGGCCAAGGATGGCACCAAGGCCGAGACCGCCTTCACCAAAAAAGACAAGGACTCCGATAACAAGCTCTCGCCTGAAGAATTCGCGGGCAAAGGCGGCAAGAAGAAAAAGTAAGCGGTAACCAAGTCCAATTGACATCGATCCTTCCACTAATTCCATGAAACACGCATTCCTCATCATCCTCGGACTTGGCTTGGCGCTGCCACTTCAAGCACGCCCTGCCCAAGACCCACCGAGTTCGCAAGAACAAGCCTTCAACAAGAAGGACAAGAATCACGACGGTGTTCTCTCAAAGGAGGAAGCCACCTCAAAGCCCAAAGCTGGCAAGAAGCCCAAAGCTGGCAAGAAGGACCAGGCCGCCAAGAAGGGCCAGGCTGCCAAGAAGGGCAAGGCTGCCAAGAAGGGCAAGGCTGCCAAGAAGGACAAGGCTGCCAAGAAGGGCAAGGCTGCCAAGAAGGACAAGGCTACCAAGAAGGGCAAGGCTACCAAGAAGGGCAAGGCTGCCAAGAAGGACAAGGCTACCGAGAAGGACAAGGCTACCAAGAAGGACAAGGCTGCCAAGAAGGACAAGGCTGCCGAGAAGGACAAGGCTACCAAGAAGGGCAAGGCTACCAAGAAGGACAAGGCTACCGAGAAGGACAAGGCTGCCAAGAAGGACAAGGAAGAGGATTCGTCCAACTAGCTCAAACACTCGCTGACACGCCGTTCCTCCCTCCATTTGTTCACCCCGGACAAGTTACGCGGAAGGGCGCGGATTTTCATTTGTTTCAGGGGGGCGGCCGACGGGAAGGAGCCCCCCAGTTCGCTAGCCTCCATCAGGAGCCGGCACAAGACGGATGAGGGTGGGGCGCACCCGCTTGGCCGGGCCTAAAAAAAGTATTGGCATTGTAAACGCATCCTGCGAGTTTCATCGCATCATGATGACGCACGACGGACCACTCTTCCCCCAGGTTCCGCTCATCGAGCCGCAGGGTTTCACAAGGGCTCTCACGAAACGAAACCGCGGCTTTGCCTTGATCGTCACTCTTAGCCTGATGATGCTTTTGGCGGTCGTGGCGGTGGGCCTTCTCTCGTTGGCCACCATCACCTTGAGGCAGGCCGGCCTCGTCTCCGATCAGGTGATTGCCCGGGATAACGCCCGCCTTGCCCTGATGCTGGCCATTGGCGAGCTTCAGAAAAACGCCGGCCCGGACCAAAGGGTGACCGCCGCGGCCGACATCGCCGGTGCTGCCGGAGGGCTCACCCTTGCGGCAGGCGCCAACCCCATCAACAACACTTCGATCAACGGGGACACCAAAGGACTGTCCGCCCTTCGGCCGGGCACTCGTTACTGGACCGGAGTCTGGAGAAACCGCAATCTCACGCTGCCCGGCCTGCCCACTCCCGGCATCGAGATATTCACCAAAACCCCTTCTCCCTTCCGGCTGCAATGGCTCGTGAGCGGCAATGAAATCAGCACCACTCCGGCGTTCACCCCAGCCTCCTCCACCTGCACCCTCCAGGAAGACGGCTCGGTTGCCGACTCAAAAACCGCGGTGGTGTTGGTCGGCGAAGGAACGGTCGGCTCGCCATCCGCCCTCACCCTCGGCAACTATGTTTCCGCACCTCTGGTCGATATCTCCGTCACCAACTCCAGCGGCCGCAAGTCCAACGGGCGTTATGCCTGGTGGGTCGGCGATGAAGGGATCAAGGCGAAAATCAACACGTCCCGCACCAAGACCGGCAATACCAGCTACGCCTCACTGGCCCCCCAACGCCGCGGTTGGGAAACCGTCTCCGGCTTTGCCGACTATCCAACCCCGGCTGCCCCCGGCCATAACTCGCTCCCGAAGATCGTCACCTTGGCTGAAACCCCGTTGTTGATCGCCAGCGCGGGCGCGAAATCCGGTGGCGTGTCACCGCTCCAGTCCGCCTTTCACTCGGCAACCACGGAAAGCCGGGGCGTGCTCGCCGATCCTCTCAACGGAGGAACCCGGATCGATCTAACCTCCATTTTGGCGGCGGAGCTGCCCGCCACCGGCAAGCTGACCAGCATTGCAAACTATCCGACCCAATCAGGCAACGTGATCTCCCGTATCGGAGCGATCAATATCAAGGCTCCAAAATGGGAAGCCCTGAAAGAGTTTCACGATCGTTCGAAATCCCTGCAAAGCGGCTCGCTCGTGGTCAAAGCCGCCACCACCGCATTCGCCGCTTCGGTGGCTCCCGTCATCACCGATTTCCGCCTCCTCATGGGAGTGAAATTCGTGCCATCCGGCTCGGATTTCAAAGTCAACGCCTGCGGAAAAATCGCCATCGCCATCGCCAATCCCTACTCGACTCCGCTGAAGTGGAACAGCGATCTGGAAATCGAAGTTTTCAATCAATGCCCTCCCGGAAATTCACCCGCCCGGGTTTGGAACCTGGGTGGAAACACCGTTTACATCCCCGGCAATCCTTCGGAAAACGCGCTTTTCAACAATGCCTACTTCCGGATCCGGCCCGGTTCCCTGGCTGCCGGTGAAGCCCGCGCCTACACCGTCGCCGGGCCCACCTTGCGCGCTGTCAATACCAGCAATAAAAACTCCCCGCGGGTGGTGGTGGATCTGACGCCCTTCTCCAGCACCCCGTCTTTCGATTTCAGCAATTGTCTCGAGATGGATACCAACGGGGTTTACTCGTCATTCCCGGGAATGGACATCCGGGAAAGCTGGCAAACCACCCAGATCGGCCTGGAAATGCGCCTCGGCGGCGGGTCCAGTTCCAGCCAGCCGCTGCGCGTGATCGAACGCTTCGAACTCGATAACGGTTATTACGGGCCCAATACCCGGAACTTCTCGCCCGCCGATGCCGCCGCCACTTCCAAGCCCGTGCCTCTGATGTGTTATGGTTTCCAGGTCAGCCAGCCCGGCGCGGATTATATCAACTACATGCCCGGCGATTATGAAATGGGGCAGCGCAGTTCCACGCTCCGCACCTTTGCCGACTTCAATCTCCAGGCCACCCGCATTCCCAAGGTCATCGCCAGTTACAACCCGCCGCCCTATTTCATGGAAAGCAACAACAGCATCGGCATGCTGCCCACCGACCCTCCGGGAGGCAATACCGGCACCGCGTTCACCCGTAATCTGCTAGCCAATCCCATGCCCTGGGGACGCGCCCCCAATGGCAGCAAAACCACCGTGCTCTTCGCCATCCCCTCACAGTTGACCTCCCTCGCACAGTTCCAGCACGCGGACCTAACGGGTGATGAGACCGCCGCCTCCCTCGGACACCAGCCTGGCAACGCCTTCGCCAACTCTTACGCCACCCCCTTCGTCAAGCGCACGCTCACCCGCCAGCCGCGCACCGACTACGTGGTCATCGGCTCGCCCAACCCCTCGGGCGCCGAGCAATACCCGCGCACCTATTATGATATCTCCTATCTCCTCAACGCCTCCCTGTGGGACACCTATTTCCTCTCCACCATTCCTAACACTAGCGCGGCGGATTCGACTCCGGAAAATCCCAATCTGATGCTCTACAATGCGGATGAGAAACCCTCCGATCTCAAGGACCCGGTCTTCTGTGCCACCCGCCTCATGATTGACGGCGCGTTCAACGTGAACTGCACCAGCGTCAGCGCCTGGAAGGCCTTTCTCGCCAGCTCCAAACACTTCAAGCACAAGGCGGATCCCGCCGCCGCATCACCCAACGCCGCTTTCCCCCGCTCCCTCGAACAAATCAGCACCTCCGCCAACCCGCCCACCGGAACCAACACCGATTCGTTCTCGGGCTTCCGCCGCCTCACCGACACCGAGCTGAACGCCCTGGCCACGGAAATCGTCAAACAGGTCCGGCTGCGCGGCCCCTTCGTTTCCGTCTCGCACTTCGTCAATCGCGCCATCGGCGATATCGTCCGCCAGCCCGCCCTCACCCGCTGCGGCGCGCTGCAAGCGGCGATCGATGAAAGCGGCCTCACCATCAATCTCGCAGGAAACAAGAAGGCTTTCACCAACTCCGCCTTCAACATCAATGCGGACCGCGTCACGTTGGCGGAGAAAGAAGGTTCGCCCCGCGCCGATCTCGATGGCGGCGACCGGGATGGTCGCCCGCCGGACGCGGAAACCTCGGTCCCGGATTGGGCGCTCACCTCCACCGACAACAATTTCGGCGCGGTCGCCAGCATTATTGCGGACCGCAGCATGCTCAACAGCCAGAAGACCGAACAGGGGTATCGTTCCACCGGCATCCCCGGCTGGCTCACCCAGGCGGATGTTCTCCAGGTCATCGGCCCCACCCTCTCCACCCGCTCCGACACATTCCGCATTCGCACCTACGGCGAAGCCCTCGGTCCCGATGGCAAAGTCGTTGCCAAGGCCTACTGCGAAGCTATCGTCCAACGCATTCCCGACTACCTCGATTCCAGCAATCCTGCCGCGGCACGAGGCACCGCACTGACACCTATCAATAAGACTCATGGCCGCCAATTCACGATCGTCTCATTCCGCTGGTTGTCCCCGCAGGAAATCTAACTCAAAATCCATCCTCGCTCGGCTGCTCGTCCTGGCACTGGCTCACATTGCCCCTCTGGCCGCGCAGCAAGCGGAAGTCTCGCTCAAAATCGACGTCGTCGCGTGGGGCAATGAAATCGGCGGGCTCTCGTTCAAATCCGGGGAGAAACATGGCGACATCACCGCGTTGGCGTTTCGCTACTCGAGCCCCGTTTCCTACAGCGGTCCCGCGCTCATGGAGATCTACAAGAATGGCGATGGCAATCTCAGGCAAAAGCCCACGCCCTCGGCGGACGATAAATTGCACGAACTGAGCCCCCTCCTCCCGAAACCGGGGACGGAGGCCGGCAATCCCGACGCGCCGGCCAAACAAGGCATCGCGTTGGAACTTGAGAAGCGCCGCGAGAAAGCACCCAATCTTGTCGCCCTGGCCCAAATTCCCACGAACTGCCGCCGCGCCACCGTGCTCATGGCGCCATCCCCGGACGGAACCTTCATCGCCTATGTCATCGATGACGATCCTAACAAACTCCCGGCCGGCCCGCTGCGCATCCACAACCTCAGCCCCCACCTCATCGCCATGCGCTGCAATGGCCAGGAGGCGAAGGAAATCAAAGCCCGCGAGGCGATCCTGGTTCCGGCCCCCAACCAACAGGTGATCTTCGAGCTCGCCTATCAACTCGATGGCGAGTGGAAATTCCAGGAAAACAACGTCATCCCGGTGCGTGAGGACGAGCAAACCCAGATGATCGTCCTCCGCAGCGCCAATCAGTATTTCCGCTCCTCGGACGGCTCCTCCGGAGGCTTCCTCCAAGTCGTCACCCTCCGCCGTTCCCCCAAAGCCGCCGTGCCGCGGCCGCCCGGCCCGTAAGGAAAACACCCTTCAGGCGGAGCCGCCAGCGCCACTAAGATAGAGTAGGAACGTCCCGTCCCCCTCCGCGCTCCACGCCCTGCGGTTTCATTTTCCCAGTGCTTCAACCTCCAATCCGACTTCACCGATTTGATAGCACACGTTGGCATCAAGCATCGCAGTGGCGACTCTGGCAGTCTGGTTCGGGTGGCCCGAACCGGCCATGCCCAGGCGAACCCGCCGAGGTCGGTGGCTTGTTGTTGCCCGCGATCCTCCACCAGCTTGTCCGGGTCTCCGCCCCTTTTTCGGCGGCGGGTCGCTTCACCGAAAGGACTCGGCGGCGGGCGACGTATGGGATGGAAGCGGCCTACAATATCGATGCCGATGCCGATGCCGATGCCGATACCGAACTCAAATCCATACCAACGAAAGAATCCTTCCTATGTCAAATAGACGTTTGCTAACAATGATGGCGGTTGTCACGGCCACTGCCTGTTTCGGACTGACAGTCACCAGCCGGGCCGAGCCTGCGCCGCCCGAAAAGCCGGTGCCGGTCAAGTCGGCGAACGATCCGACCAAGCCGGTGCCTGGTGGTGTCCGGTGGTTCTGGCGGATGCACGGGGACTACCTCAATCAGACCAAGACCAAAAAGTTCGATCTGTGTTTTCTGGGAGACTCCATCACGCAGATGTGGCCCGGCGATTTGTTCACCAAGTATTTCGGCAAGTACACTACCGTGAACTTCGGCATCGGCGGCGACCGCTGTGAGAACGTATTGTTCCGCCTCAACGACGGCGAGTTGCAGGGATCCACTCCGAAGCTGATCGTGCTGATGATCGGAACCAACAACCAGGGCATGAACACGGCCGAGGAGGTGCCGGTTGGCATTGAGGCCGTCGTGAAGGCGCTCCGGATCAAATGCCCGCAATCGAGGATTCTGCTGCTAGGGATTCTTCCCTCCGTCAACACGCCCCTGGAGAAGACGAATGCGATCAACGCCATCACCGCCAAGCTCGCCGACGGAAACATGATCCACTATCAGGACTTCGGTTCGAAACTGCTCGACAAGGATGGAAGACTGCTGCCCGGAATGCTTGCCGACGCGGTACACCTGAACCGCAAGGCCTATGAAATCTGGGGCGATGAGGTGGGCCCGACCATCGCCAAACTGATGGAGAAATAGACCAGACATGAAGAGCATCGTTCTAGTGATTGGAGTCCTGTGCCTAGCCGGCCAAGGTTTCGGCGCAGACTGGAAACCGGTGCCCGGAGCATTTCCAATGACGCGCTGGGCGAAGGATGTTTCGCCCGACAAGGCGTTGCCCGAATATCCGCGGCCTCAGATGGTCCGCAAGGACTGGCTCAACCTCAACGGGCTGTGGGACTACGCGGTGATCGGCCGAAACGATCCGCCGCCCGCGGTCTATCAGGGAAAAATCCTGGTTCCTTTCCCGATCGAGGCACCGCTTTCCGGAGTGGGCAAGAGGCTCAACTCCCTGCCGGGCCGCACGTATGCGAATAGCAGGTTGGTCTATCATCGCAGCTTCGATGCGCCACCCCAATGGGCCGGCCGCCGCACATTGCTGCACTTCGGCGCCGTGGACTGGGAGGCCACTGTCTATCTGAATGGGAAGAATCTCGGCGTCCACCGCGGCGGCTATGATGGTTTCTCATTCGATGTGAGTGACACGCTAAAGAAGGATGGAACGAACGAACTGGTGGTCGCGGTTTGGGATCCCACTTTCGAAGGCGGCTATCCGCGCGGCAAGCAGGTGGATCAGCCGTCCGGCATCTGGTACACCCCGTGCACGGGCATCTGGCAGACCGTGTGGCTGGAACCGGTGGCGGCGGACCACATCGACTTCCTCCGCATCGTCCCCGATGTGGACACCTCGACCGTTCAGATCACCTGCAACGCCGCTTCTAACACCAGCTCCGCCGTGCGGATCACGGTTCTTGACGGCCAGAACACGGTTGCCGGCGGATCGGGCAAGGCCGGGGAAATCATCACGATCAAACTGAAGGACGCGAAGTTATGGTCGCCCTCCAACCCGCATCTCTATGATTTGCAAATCCGGATGGGCGACGACGAGGTCACCAGCTACTTCGGCATGCGCAAGGTGTCGATCGGCCCGGACAAGGATGGCGTTACCCGCATTCTGTTAAACAATGAATTCGTCCTCCACCACGGCGTGCTGGACCAGGGCTACTGGCCGGACGGCATCCACACCGCGCCGACCGACGAGGCGCTGCGCTACGACATCGAAGCCATCAAACAACTCGGATTCAACATGAGCCGCAAGCATTTGAAGGTCGAACCCGAACGCTGGTATTACTGGGCGGACAAGCTCGGTTTGTTAGTCTGGCAGGACATGCCTTCTAGCGGGGACGGCATCCACGCCAAGCCGCCCGCCTATCCCGAGTCCGATGCCAAACGGCAGGATCAGTTCGGGGTTGAACTGAAGGCGATGATCGGCGGGCGCTTCAATCATCCGTCCATTGTCTCGTGGGTGGTTTTCAACGAGGGCATGGGGTTGCAGAACTCCGCGGGCTACAAACTGGACGAGCCGATCCGCGCGTTCATGCGCCGGATGGCCGGGCTCGCCAGCGAGGACAAAACGCGGGCGATCAATGCCGAGAGCGGCGCTCCGATGGGCGCATACCAAGGGTGGAACGTGCTGGACATCGGCCTCGGACAGGTGATGGACGCCCATTGTTATGGCACCACGAAATGCATTTCTCCCACCAAGGAACGGGCCAGCGTCATCGGCGAGTATGGTTATGCGAAGTTTCTGGATGCGGTCGCCAAATACCGGCCGCTGGTTGCGAACCCCGGCATCAGCGGGCTGGTGTGGACGCAAATCACCGACGTGGAAAACGAGCGCAATGGCCTGCTCACCTATGACCGCGGCAAGTTCAATGAAGACCCGCAACAGGTGGCCGCACAAAGCGCCATCCTGATGGATCGAAAGCCCGTGCCAAAGTGAAGTCCGGATTCGTGCGGATTCGTGCGGATTCGAATAGGTTAGGCGTCGTTCCCAAATAGCCTGAAGCGGCGGCAGATGTGAAGTGCACCCAGGAGACAGCCATGGCAAGGATCCGTTTCACTAACCCTGAAAAACGGCAATGACCTTGTCTCGCAGGTGAAACAAGACTGCCGCATCGAGCCATGCGGCCGGACTGAAACCAGCTTCGATATCACGCTGCCCGAGAATCCGGGCCGCTACACCCTTGAAGCCGAACTGCCCGGCGGGGACGGGCAACCGGTTCACCGCATGCGCGAACTTCAGGATCGCCAAGTGATCCCTCTTTGAAGCCGCCCTTTGTCAGGCCTCGATGCCGAGCTTGGCTTTCACTTTCTCAATCTCGTCGGAGAGTTCGCCCCAGCGGTAATAGCTCGCTTCGAGCGCCTTGGCGAGTTTGTCCACGGCGTTGGAAACTTCGCGGAACTTCCTGGGGTCGTTGGCCACGGCTTCGCCGGCGAGCTGTTGGGTGAGGGTGGCTTGGGCACCTTCGAGCTCGGCGATCTTGGTTTCAAGCGCCTCGAACTCGGCTTCCAGCGGCTTGAGGACTTTCGATTTGATCTCGCGGGCCTCCGCCTCGATCCGGCGTTGTTCCTTGCGGTTGACGCCGGGGACGGATTGCCGCGACGAGCCGTTAGATTCCGCCGCAGCGAGGCTCGACAGGCGCGGCTCGCCCCTTTTCGCGGCTTCGTCCTCGGCGGATTTTTCGAGATAGTAGGTGATGTTCCCGGCGAAGAGGGTCGGTTGCCGGCCGGGCTGGAATTCGAGCGTTTTGCCAACCAGCGCGTCGAGGAAGTTCCGGTTGTGGGAAACGATCATCACGCTGCCGGGGTAATCGATGAGCGCGCGCTGGAGCACGTCCTGCGATTGCATGTCGAGGTGGTTGGTCGGCTCGTCGAGGATCAGGAAATTCGCCGGCCGCAACAGCATGCAGACCAATGCGACCCGCGAACGCTCGCCGCCCGACAGGACGCCGACTTTCTTGAAGACATCATCGCCGCGGAACAGGAAACAACCTAACAAACTGCGGGCCTGGGGCGCGGACTCGCGGGACGCGGCGGCCTCGACGGTTTCGAGAACGGATAGATTCGGATCGAGCTCGTCGGCGTGATTTTGGGAGAAGAACGAGGTGGCGACCTTGTGGCCGAAGGTGTGGGTGCCGGCGTCCGGTTCCTCCTGGCCGGTGATGAGGCGGCAAAAGGTGGATTTGCCCGCTCCGTTAGGGCCGACGATGGCGAACTTCTCGCCCTTGTTGATTTCGAAATCGAAGCCGCTGAAGATGTTGAGCGGGCCGTAGCTTTTGGAAACGCCTGCGATTTTCGCCACCATCTGGCCGGAACTCGGCGGCTGCGGGAACTTGAAATTCATCACGGCGTCGTCCTGCTCGGGTGCCGGGATGCGCTCGACCTTGGCCAGCAGCTTGATGCGCGACTGGACGAGCGTCGCTTTGTTGGCGGAGGCGCGGAAGCGGTCGATGAAGCGCTGGCTTTCGGCGATTTCGCGCTGTTGGGCGGTGTATTGTTTGAGGCGGATTTCCTTGCGCAGCACCGACTCGCGCTCGAAGAAGGAGAAGTTTCCGGCATACTCCTCGGCGCGGCCGTGGGAGAAGGCGATGGTGCGGGTGCAGAGCGTGTCTAACAATGCCCGGTCGTGGGAGATGAGCAGGATCGCGCCGGGGTAGTTGACGAGGTATTGCTCGACCCAGATCTGGGTGCCGATGTCGAGGTGGTTGGTCGGTTCGTCGAGCAGCAGGACTTCGGGTTCCTGGAGGAAGAGTTTCGCCATGGCGATGCGCATCTGCCAGCCGCCGGAAAACTCCGAGCAATCGCGCGTGAAGTCTTTGGTCTGGAAACCGAGGCCTTTGAGCACCGACTCGATTTTCGGTTTCATGCGCGCCGGGTCGGTGGAGTCTAGCAGAATCTCCAGTTCGCCGATTTCCTCCAGCAGATCGCCATAGGGCGACGAGCGGGGATCGAGGTTCGTGAGTTCGTGTGAGAGACGGTCGATTTTTTCGGCGAGCGCCATGGTTTCACCGAAGGCCGACTCGGTTTCCTGCCACAGGGTGCGGCCGCGGACGTGGATGCCTTCTTGGGGCAGATAGCCGACGCGGGTGCCTCTGGGGGCGTGGATCATTCCGGCGCTGGGCCGGATGAGGCCCGCGACGCACTTCATGAGCGTGGACTTGCCGGCGCCGTTGTGGCCGGCGAAGGCGATGCGCTCGCGCGGCTGGACGGAGAACGAAAGGTCGTTGAAGAGAACGCGGGCGCCGAACTCAACGCGCAGTGACTGGACGGAAATCATCGGGCGCGCAGGTTGCACGTCAAAACGCCGGGGTCAACGCCGGATGCGGGAAACGCCCGCCATTCCAGGATTGGGGTCACACCAATTCCATCGGCGATGAGGACTCGCCGGGCTGGGAAAAGAGGTCCTCCGACGCCGCCTCCGCATCGAGGCGCGCGATTTCCATGCCGACGAGACAGACGTCGTCGGGAAATGCCTGGCCGCCGGCAAAATGCTCGATTTCTCCGAAAACCTGCCGCACCAGCAGAGGCGGCGGCAGTGCCACGTGGCGTTGGATCAACTCTCGCAGGCGGTTCTGGTTGAAGGCTTCGGCATTTGCATTCTCGACCTCGAAGAGGCCATCGGTGAACGCCAGAATGAGATCGCCCTCCCGCACGAAACGTTCCTGGGTTTTGTATTGCACGTTTTCGATGAGTCCGAGCGCCGGACCCGCGGAGCGCCGGGCGGTGATGGGCTCGACTTCGTGGGTGTCGCGGCGCACAAGCAAGGGGCTCGGGTGGCCGGCATTGGCATAGGTGAGGCGCCCGCTGGCGACGTCCACGACGACGTAGCAGGCGGTGGTAAAAAGGGTGGTGCCCAACTGCCGGAGGATGCCCCGCAACGCCCGATTCATGTCGGTGAGAAGTTTTCCGGGATTGGCCGCGGACTCACCCAGTTGCTCCTCCAGGGTGCGCATCATCGCGGTGACCAGCGCCGCGCGCACTCCGTGGCCCATCACGTCGCAAACGAAGACTCCCACGGCGGTCTCCGAAACGCGGACGACGTTGAAAAAATCGCCGCTCACCGAACTCGTCGGATAGTAAATGCTGCAGAACCTCACGGCACTGGCCGCCTCATCCGCGCCGCGCGGGAGGGTTGGGAAATGCTGTGGAAGAAACGCCATCTGGAGTTCGCGCGCCATGTTCAGGTCCTCCTCCATCAGCGCGTTTTTGTCGCCCAGCTCGCGAGTGCGCTGGGTGATGCGCTCCTCAAGCTGCTCGTTGAGCGCCCGCAATTCCTCCTCCGCGTGGCGGCGGGCCTCGCGTTCGCCGACTTCCCGCAACGCCCGATGAACTGCCGGCAGCAAGCGGCCGAGCCGGTCCTTCAGCACAAAATCGGTAGCGCCGTTTTTGAGCAGTTCCACCGCGGTTTCCTCGCCCACCGCGCCCGAAATGATGATCACCGGAAGATCCGGGCAGCGGTGTTTCGCAATCGCCAGGGCTTGCGCGCCGTTGAACGATGGCAGTTTGAAATCGGCCAGGATCAGGCTGGGACCAAACTCCCCGAGCGCCCGTTCAAAATCCGCCTTGGTCTGCACGCGGGTGGATACCAAGTCCATGCCTCCGCGTTTCAGTTCCCGCAAATTCAGCTCCGCATCCAAGGCGGAGTCTTCCAGCATCAGCACCCGAAGGCCGCTCGTAATGGATGTGCTCATGGCGTCGAAATTGGGGATGAGTTTCCCAATATAAGCGCAAATCGCCGGTCGCCTCGGGAAATTTTTTGAAATCGCGGGGATTTACGGGGGCGCGGCGGGGGCCGGGTCGAGAGCCAAGTTCGGGAGAGTGAAGGCAAAGGTGGCCCCGCGACCGACTTCCGCTTGCGCCCGGATGTAGCCGCCGTGGCGCTGCACGATGCGCTGCACGAGCGCCAGACCCACACCGGTTCCGGGAAATTCCTGCTCGCTGTGCAGCCGCTGGAAAACCCCGAAAAGCTTGCCCGCGTGCTGCATGTCGAACCCCGCGCCATTGTCCTTGATATAGTAGGTTGGCGCGCCGTCCGGGCCCTTTCGCGCGCTGATGGCGATCTCGCCCGGGTCCCTTGCTTTGGTGAATTTGATGGCGTTTCCTATCAGGTTTACCCAGACCTGCCGGATCATCGCTTGCGAGCCGAAGGCGGGAGGCAACGGCTGAAGATCGAGCCGAAGGTGGCGCTCGGGGTCGAGCGCGGCGAGTTCGTCAAACACCTCCCGGGCCATCGCGTGCATGTCGATTTTTGCCGGTTTGATCGGCTGCCGGCCGAGCCGGGAAAAAGCGAGCAAATCGTCGATCAGCCGGCCCAGTCGTTGCGTTTCGCTGCGGATTGCATTGAGCATCCGGCCTCCGTCACCATCGAGGCGAGCGGCGTAGTCCTCGAGCAAAATGCGCGACAACCCGTCCATCGCCCGCAACGGCGCGCGGAGGTCGTGCGAGACCGAGTAAGAAAAGGCATCGAGTTCGTGCACGGCGGCTTCGAGTTGCCCGGTGCGTTCGCGCACGCGCTGCTCGAGCGAGGCATTCAGCCGCTGGATATCCTCCTCCGCCTGTTTGCGCTCGATGGCGATGCGCGCGACGTAAACCGCCCGCGTGATCAGTTCCAACTCGGCCGCGCCGGGATGCCGCGGCTCATGATCGTAAATCGCGAACGTTCCCAAAATCCGGCCCTGGCTGCAATGGATCGGCGTGGACCAGCAGGCGCGCAGATCGTGGCTCAAGGCCAGTTCGCGATAGGGTGCCCACAGCGGGTCACTGCCGATGTCCGTGACGATCACCTGGCGGTTGGTGTAAACCGCAGTCCCGCAGGAACCCACTGCGGGACCAATGGCGATGCCATCCACGGCGCGATTGTAGGCTTCCGGCAGGCTGGGTGCCGCGCCATGGCGAAGATGAACGCCATCGCTGTCCGCCAGGAGAATCGAACCAAGGGCGCCCGGTGACTGCTCTTCCAAGCCGAGCATCAATCCGTCCAAGACTTCGTGCAGGGGAGCGGGGCTGACGATCAATTCCAAGGCGCTCTTCTCCCAGGCTAACAAAGCGGCGGCGTGCAGGCGTTGGGTCACCTCGCCATTCATCTGGAGCAGACTGGCACACAGCAGCACGAGGCTCAGCAAGACCCCAAAGGGCAATAAGGCGAAAGTCCGTTCGATGGTCGCGTTCGACCGCGCTTGGCGGGATTCGAGCAGTTGGTCCTCTTCCGCCTTCATCTGGTCCAGACCCATGCGGATCCGATCCATCAAGACCTCCCCTTCCGCCCCGCCGTCCAACTGTGGGTTCGCATCCAAGCCACCGGCGCTGCGCCGCTCGAGCGCTCGCCGCTGAACCTCAAGTCTCTCAAGGATTAGCTTCTCCAGCGCTGCGAATCGCGCCTGCCGGCTCGGGTTGTCTTCCGTTAAATCACGCACCTCCTCCAAGCGGCTGCGCACCTTGGGCACGGTTTTTACAACCAGCGGGAGAAACGCCGCGTCACCGGTGACGACATAATTTCCCGCCCCACTTTGCAGCTCTTCAAGATGACTCCGCAGTTCACAAATTTTCACGATGGATTCCTGCGAGCGCGTCACCCGGGCGGCGGCTTTGACGACCTCATGAGCGCTTCGATGGGAATAGCTGGTCACGGCCACGAAAACCGCGAGTCCGCAGCCAAAACCCGCGGTGACCCATGCGCCGATCAGCCATCGCACTCCCGCGTCCAGCCATGCGAAATGGAGCAGCGCCGCGCCAAGCAGCACGGTAAGCGCGGCCGTGGGAACCTGCATGGCTGTTAGGTCCCACCAGCGGTAGGCGCCAATGAACCCCGTCAAGTAGCCCAGCAGCGCCAGCAGCCCGAGCGCGACCATGAGCGCGCCGAGCCAACCGAGGATCCAAACATGCCGGTCACCTCCGGCTTTCCGGCCCATTAGCCAGAGCGCCGCCGCCGCAAACACAAAACTGATCGCTGCGTTCGGCCCCATGCGCCCGGGATTCGAGGTCGCCGCCGCAACCGGATCGATGATGAAAAGCTCGTCGATGCCGGCATTCCAGTCGTATGCGTATTCAATCAGCGTGAGCAGTGCGATCCCGCCCACCAGCAGTGCGCAGGCCCGCGCCGCAAGCCGCGGCCAGTTGCCGCGCCTCGTCAGTAGCAGCACTGCGCCACCACTGAGCATGAAGGCGATCGCGGAATTCGCTTTCGTGATCAGGGCCGGGTGAAGGTGGTAGGGCTGGGCCTCAACGCTGAAAATCCAGCCCGCCAGGATCACACCGCCCCCCATCGCCACCACCGCGCCGGCAATCCGCTGAAAGACATGTCCTGCGGGAGGAACTGCGGAGGCGTGGGAAGCATTCATAATCCGTGCTCTGGGAATACTTGACCAAGATCGGTCGGTTCCGGGGAAAAGCCAAGGTTCAATCCATTGGTGCCCGCCGAGGTGGTCCCGCGCAAGTCAGCGGTAAGACTTTGACAGCCAATGGCCGTCCTGCGGTGGATTGGAGCGGCTTTACCACTGAAACACGGAGCACCGCAGTTTTCACTGGGAAAGTGGAAAAATCAGTTCTCTCAGTGGTCCCGAGTGTTTCAGTGGGTAGTTTGCGCTCCACAAAATGGTTCGTCGCTACCGGGAAGCCGCTCAGCCTCCGCTCTCCGCGCAGAGCTGCAACGGGAGATCACACCGGGGGGGGTCGCTCTCCCAATCGCGGAGGAAGGCTTGGATCTCCGCAAGCATGCTTTCGCAATGTTTGTTCCACTTGGAAGTCCCGCGCAAAATCAGGGAACTCTCGCGCAGGCCGACGAAGCGGATTTTCTCGGCCCCGGCGGCGCGGAGTTCCTTGAGTTCCAGGCGAAGGGTGGAGAAAAACGCGAGCTCAAAGCCATTTCCCGCCTCCATCGCGGCATGCACCAGCGAGACGGTCACTGGCGGGGCCAGCGGCTCGAGTTTCTCGGCGATGCTGTGGCAACCAATCGTCACCAGCATCTTCCGCATCCGCTCATACAGGTCCTCGATATTCAGGAGTTTGAGCGGGCACTTCGTTTCCAAGTATTTCACAATCCCGCTGCGGATGTCGTCCACAAACGGGAAATCCTCATGATCGGCAGCCCTCGCGGCCCGGCGCAACGCGTCATCGAGCCACGTGGTATCGTAGTCGATCACCTGATAGCGGCCAATTTGAAGGGCGGGGCGGTTGCCAATGAGGGAAATCACGATGGGGAGGCAATGCCAGGGTGGAAGGGACGGGAGTGGGGCTGGGGGGAACCGCTTGAGTCAGCGGCAATCAATCTTTGAACAGGCGGCGTTGGAAGGGATCGCGCGCGGCGCGGCGGGAGAGCGACTGGATCTCCTGGATGAACTCGTTCACGTCGTCGAACTGCCGGTAAACCGAAACGTAACGCACGTAGGCCACCGGATCGATCTGATGGAGCTTGTCCATCACCTTGGTGCCGATGATCGCCGAGGGCACCTCGCTGATATGATCCTTGTGCAGCTCCGTTAGAATTTCCTCGACGGCGCGGTCGAGGCGGTCCATCGGCACCGGCCGTTTCTCGCAGGCCTTGACCAGTCCGCTCATCAACTTCTCGCGGTTGAGGGCTTCGCGGGTTCCATCCCGCTTGACCACGCGCAGCTCGGTTCGCTCGATCTGTTCGTAGGTGGTGTAGCGGTAGCCGCATTGCAGACATTCGCGCCGACGACGAATCGTCGTTCCATCCTTCGAGGATCTGGAATCGAGGACTTTGTCTTTGAGGGAGGCGCATTGGACGCAACGCATGGGGGTTAGAGTAGGCTCTACGGCTGCAAGAATATCCCTACCGCTGGTAGCGTCAACCGTAAAACCATGACACATTTAGTAGCTGACGGCGAATGGTCGGGAAACGCAGGCGGCGATCTCCCGACGGCAAGAGCTGGATGCCTGCGGAAACCGATGTCTCGATCCGCCCGGGCTGGTTCTGGCACCCGGCGGAAACACGAAGTCGCCGCCGGAACGCTTACGGATCACTCGATATCGACCCGAGTGCCTGGTTTGACCTTCGAGTAAACGATGGGAATCGTCTTGCTCGGGCCACGGACGCAGGCGTGGGAGGCGGGATATCGGCGGACGGGTCCGATGTGATGGCCCACGCCATCCGTAGTCAGGCGCATCCAGTAGTTCATCGCGGCACCCTCGAAGCGGCCGCCTTCGGGGATGGAATCGAGGACGGAGTCGGCGTCGCTGTTCACACACTCGCCAGTGGCGTCGTAGATCCGGCCGTAGCGGTTCGAGCGTTTATCGACGACCTTTTCGAGGATGTAAAACGTTCCCGTCGGGGTGGGGCGGCTCTTGATGCCGGAGCAAATCGGGTAGTCCATCGCCACTTCCTCGCCG
>CAMBPB010000059.1 GCA_945869465.1 Prosthecobacter debontii | reverse complement strand
TCCCGCTCCCCAAAAACAAACCGCCGGTCCACCACCCGCGAAACACAATGGTAAACCGAAGGTTTCGAAACCGAATCCCCCCAATCAGCCAGCCATCTCGCCTTTCGCATCACGCCACCCTAGCTCCGCAGCACCAGTCCGCAAGAGGTTTCTCTGTTTATTTAACAGTCCCTTTGTTAGTTTGTTGGTTTCGCCCCGCCACACCAGCTTAGTTTAGCCCCTCCGTGGTCGGACTTTCGGGTCCGCCTCACTGCGTATCATCTTCATCCTCATTGCGAACGCGTCTGAAACCTCGTGCTCAATGTCGTTTACCCGCAGGCGCAGCCGGTGCCACAGGAGGCGGCGGCGCGGCGGGCGGCGAGCTTTTCTTCGAGTGCGATGGCGGTCGGGGTGATGGAGAGGCCGCCGAGGTTGGTGCAGCGCACCTCGCGCGGCATCCGGGTGGCGACGTCTTTGGCGGTGTCGATCACCTCGTCGAGCGGGATGATGGGATCATAACCGGCCAGCGCCATGTTCGCGCAGGCCAGCGCGTTGCTGGCGGCCATCACGTTCTTGCCGAGGCAGGGAACTTCCACGCGGTTGGCCACCGGATCGCAGATCAGGCCAATCATGCTCTGCATGGCCATCGAGGCGGCGGCGACGGCTTGTGTGAGAGTGCCGTCCGCAAGAGTGACGAGCGCCGCGGCGCCCATGCTGGCGGCGGAACCACCCTCGGCCTGGCAGCCGCCGACTTCCGCAGCGAAGGTCCAGCGGGTGGCGATGAACACGCCGATGAGTCCGCTGGCCAACATGGCCCTGGCCATTGCCTGCTCGTCGAGGCCCATGGATTCCGCCATCGCGACGACCGCGCCGGGCAACGCCGCGCAGGCACCCGCGGTGGGAGCGGCGACGATTACGCCCATCGAGCTTTTCACCTCCATCAGCGAGGTCACATAAAGGATGATCCGGTTCAAGGCCCCTCCATCCAGCAAGCGGCCGGTTTGCATCAATTCATCGAACCGTCCGCATTGGTGGCCTAACACTCGATCATCATATTGGGTTCCGGCGATGCCCTCGGCGATCGAGCGGCGCACGATGCGCACGATGTCCACCATCCTGGCGATGACCTCGGCCTCGCTGAGGCCGCCGCGCTCCATTTCATATCGCACTGCCAATTGCCACAAGGGCGTGCCGCGTCCGGCGTCGTGCTCCAACATTTCCGCACAGGAGCCGAACGGCACCCGCGTCGATTTGCGGGACATCACCGGCAACACCGGAGCGAGGCGTCTGACGGATACGACTCCCGAAACTCCGGATAGAATTTCATCACTGACAAAACACGCGGCTTTCACCTCGACCATCTGTCTGCCCTCGGCCACGTGCAGCAGGATCTCATCGGCCTCGAAACACGCGGCCAACGCGGCGGCGACCTCACTCCCCTGCCCTTCCACCCATAGCAGGGTTTCGTAACAATCGCCGAACATCGAAACTTCGAAACCATCCAGATCGATTACCTCCATCATGCCACCGCCGGTGGAAATGGCCCGCAGGGTGTGGGTTTCGCGCTCGCTTCTCAGCGTCAGCCGATAGGTGTTGGGGTGCGGATCGCCGGCGTCCACGGTTTCGATGGCGATGCGGACGCCGGTGTCGCGCAGCGCCTGCGGCGAGCCAGGCAGGCGCTCATAAGCCGCATCCCAGCCCATCAGGCCACCGAACAAGCCCATGTCCGAGCCCTGCGTGTCGTGCGTGGTGGGCAGCGAGCCGTTGCGGTCGAACTCGACCAGCACGTCGGTGAAATCCGCGTCCATCAGGTCGCGGGCGAGGCGGCCGATCCGCAGCGCGGCGGCGCAGTGGGAACTGGAGGGCCCGCGCATGACGGGGCCGATCACATCGTTAAAAATACTGACTAGCATAAGTTTGTTAGGTTATCTTCCGTTCCATCGGAACGATTCGTTCTTGGGGATTTTCACGTCACGGGCCTGGTCCTGATAGCGGACCCGCAGCGGATTGCCGGCCAGCGGCCGGGTGACGGCCGCCGTGAGTTGGCCGTCCTTCCATTCCAGATCCTCGGCGAACCCACCGCGCGCGCGCAGTCCGCTCACCGAACCGCTGGCCCAATCCTTCTGCACCGCGGGCAGCAGATGGATTTCACCGGCATGGGATTGCATGAGCATTTCCGCCACGGCGGCGGCGGTGACGTGTGAGCCGTCCACCTGCGCGGCGCGGAAACATTTGGAGAACAAGTTAGGCCTCGTCTGCAAGGCGACGAGGTTTGAAAGGCATTTCAGCGCGCAGTCGCCATTGCCAAAGCGCGCCCAGCAGGCCGCCTTCCATGCCATGCCGAAGCCGGTGCCATAGTGGGTCTTGGCCACCTTGGCCCCGGTTTCCGACAGTTCCCTAACCATCCGCACCAACGGTTCGACGCATTCCAGCAAGGCGGTGACCTCGGCCGGCCAATAGTTCATCTCGGTGTTGATGTTGGTGGTGAACTTGCATTCCCACCACGGATTCATGTCCTCGTTCCAAATACCCTGCAGGTTTGCGGCCTGGCAACCCGGGCGGCTGCTGCCTAACAATAGATAGCGGTCATACTGGAACATCAGCGCCGCAAGCTGCGGGTCGTTGGCTGGAACGTGGTCTATCAGACGGCGGTCGGTCGGCAGATCCTTGGAGACCACTGTCTCGGGCAGGTTGAGTTTCACGCGGTCAAAAAACTTCCGGTAATCGGCGACATGCGCCGCGCGCAGTTGGTCGAAGGACTTGCCCTTAACACCGGCGAGGTAATCGCGGACCCGCGCCGCGGGGTCGGCGGTGATGTCGTCGTAGCGCTTGAAGTTCGTGCCGGCGGCGATGATCAGGGTGACCGCATCCGCACCCTCGATTGACACACCATCCTTGGCGACGCTGCATTTTCCGCCCTCCGGCAGGACTTGCACGCGGCCCTCGTAGCGGACGCGGCCCTCGATGTCGAGCATGCTGCTTGTCTTGCCGCGCAGCACCAGTTCGCCCTCCGGCGTGACTTCGGCGGCAAATTGCTCATCGCCGGGCGTCTTCGTGTTGGGAATGCCGGCGAGTCTGGCCGCCATGGTGATGGCGCCCGGCTTACTGGCGGTTAGACGGACAACAGCCACCTGGTCGGGTGCGCTGGAGAAAATCTCGCGTTTGAATTCCGTGCCACCGACCTGATATAAAACCGCGGCCACCGCTTCTGACAGATCGAGATCGCGATGATAGGCGGTCGCCTTGTCATGCCCCGGGAACTCCAGCAGCAGGTCCCCGAGCGGCTGGTATTTCATCTGCTCGACGGGTTTCCCGAGCATGGTCTTGTTGAACAAGGCCTCGGCCTCGCGCAGTTTGCCGGCAAAAATCAAGCGGCGGATTTCCGGCAGGGCTGCGGGGCCGCCGGGACGGGTCGGATCGTAGGGGCCGCCGGTCCAGATCGTCTGCTCGTTGAGATTGATGCGCTCGCTGGCGGTGCCGCCGAAGACCATCGCACCGAGTCGACCGTTGCCAACGGGCAGCGCCTCGATCCATTTCGCGGCGGGTTGTGCATACCACATCATGGTTGCCGCCGCTCCTGGAGGCATCAGTGGTCCTGGCGAAACAGCGGAGGATCCATCGTGCTTCCCCGTGTTTGATGTTCGCAGGGTCCCCCACAGAGTTTTCATCAGTTCATAAATCTCGGGCTCAGCCGTCATCAGTTCGCCACGGTTGAAGGGAAAAAAATCGTTAGTGCCGAAATACGCCTCGGTCATCTCGGCGAAGAACTCCTTGTGGTCCGTGAGCCCGTAGTGGCGCACCCGCTCGCCGGTGATCAGCAACGCCGCATCGCCATGCCCACTCGCTTTGAACTTGGTGTAGGCGTCGCGAACCCGAGCCTCGTCGAATCCGAGCACCTGATCGTGATAGGCGTGCGCCAATTCATGCAACACACACCATGGCTGGCCGTTGATTTGGCGGGCTTCCAGCAAGCGGTCCGCCACCGGAATATGCACACAGCGGGCGAGATCGGCGGCATAGCCGTTTTCCTCGAGCCACTCGGCCTCCGGGTGATACTGCATCGGCACCATTTTGCCGTGCGTCATGTCGAGCACGATGGTGAAACCCTGCAATTGCGCGAGACGCAACGGTCGCACCACCGCCTTGATATCGGCAAGCCGGTGTTCCAGGGACTTGAGAATGCGGGTGCCGAGGGCCTTGTGTTCCGGTTGGAGCAGGCGGTCATCGATGCGCACCTTCCAGCCCTCGATCATACGTTCGGTGCGCGAAGCGGGTTTCGGAGCTTCCGGCGGAGGTTCAGCCGCGGCGGCGCCCATACACAATCCGAGATGCAGGGCACTTCCAACAATCAGGCGGGTCATGGTCATAAAATCGGGTGGCTGTGTTCGGGGGAGATCTGTTTCGAATCGGTAGTATTGGGCGGGAAACCGCCAGTGCCAAGCGAATCGTCGCGCGCTCGCGTGATTCCGGTTTGCAATCCGCTCACCTGGCGTTGAGGAATCATGCCCGGTCCGACGCGTTGACAGGCGCGTTTCCGCATGCCAATTACGAGCGTTGAACGACAAACTCCAGCTCCTGCCAAGTGGCGTGCTTTGCCTTGCCGCATGGTTGCTGACCAGTGGCACGGGCTGTTCCCATGGAGCCTTCCATGAGCGGATCGCGGAACTCTCGCAGCAGATTGCCGCGGAACCGCAGAATGCGCGGCTCTATTTGCAACGCGCCGATTCCTACCGCCAGCATGAGGATTGGCAGGCGGCCCTTGCGGATTGCGGCAAGGCGCGGGAACTCGATCCGGCCATTGAGGCGGATTTGCCGCACGGACGCACGCTGCTGGAAGCCGGCCGTCCTGCGGACGCACTGCCATTGCTGGACGGGTTTCTCGGCCGTCACCCGCAGAACGCGCAAGCCTTGACCTGCCGGGCCCGGACTTTCGAAAAACTGGGGCGCCATTCAGCGGCCATCGCCGATTACCGTGAGGCACTCAAGCACACTCCGATCCCGGAGCCGGACCTCGTGCTGGAGACGGCCAACGTTCTCGCCGCACAAGGATCCGAAGCGGAAGCCGTGCAGGGGCTCAACGCGGGAATCGAAAAACTGGGCCCGCTTCCTTCGTTGGTGCTCCGGTCGATGCAGTTGGAAATCGCGACAAAAAATTTCGATGCCGCATTGGGCCGGGTGGAGTCCATGCGCCGCACGGCTCCGCGCGCCGAACCGTGGATGGCTCGGCGCGCGTCGATCCTCACGCAGGCGGGCCGGATCCCGGAATCGCGCGCCGCCTGGCAGGCACTGGTGGAACACCTGGCCGCGCTGCCGAATCTGGAACGCGGCTCGCATGCCATGAGCAAACTCATGGAGGAAGCCACACAGGCGCTGGCCGCACTCGACCGACCGCCCGCCCCCATGACCCAACCTTGACGAGTGGCGAATGCCGACTCACCCCGCACGCTCACATGGAAAATCTCTCACAACCTCATCCCGCTAAGCGCTCGTTTTTGATAGACGGCCACGACGCGCGCTCTCTTTGGCCGCAGCTCCCGGCTGAGGATCAAGAGTCGCTTCACTGCCATGGCATCCTGAGGCCCTCAACAAACGAAATTGGCTGAATCCCGAAGGTCTGGAACGGCCGTCCCACCCCATGCGCGTCCTCGCAATCGATCCCGCAGTTAGAAACACCGGCTATGCCGTGTTGGAGGGAGATCCACGGAAACCCACCGTGTTGGGATATGACGTGATCACGATTCCCCAAAAGCTCATCCAATCCGCCGCGCTTGCCGCGATCCGCACCCATTTGGCGAATCTCATCCTGAAATTCCAACCGGACGAAGTGGCGGTGGAAGGCATCATCTACGTGCAGTCCCACCAGACCGCCATCACCATGGGAGCTGCCCGTGCCGCCGCGCTCATCGCCGCGGCCGATCATGGCCTGCCGGTGTACGAATACGCGCCGCGCAAGGTCAAAAGCGCCGTCGTCGGCAATGGCAACGCCGACAAATCCCAGGTTGCCTTCATGGTCCGCGCCCTGCTGGGTCTATCGGAAACCCCGCCGCCCGACGCCGCCGACGCGCTCGCCATCGCCATCGCCCACCTCCAGACTTCCGATCCTCTCAAAGCCAAACTGCTAGCCCGCCGCCTCGTCTAACCGTAACGGTGGTTTTCCAACCACCAAGTCCCTCTTCCAACCACCAAGTCCCTCTTCCAACCCTTGCTCCAAGTCCTCCATCTCCCCGACCGCATCGACTACGCAGCCGGTCTCCGTCTCCAGGAACAACACGTGGCCGCCATCCTCGCCGGTGCCGGGGGCGACACCATCCTCCTGCTGGAGCACGAACCCGTTTACACCATCGGCCGCCTGCGCGACCAATCCTCCCTGCGCGACGCCACCGCCCTCCCCTTCCCGGTCGTCGAGACCAACCGCGGCGGCCAGGCGACCTATCACGGTCCCGGCCAACTGGTCGGCTATCCGATTCTGGATCTCACCCCACGCGGCAGGGACCTGCACGCCCATCTCCGCAATCTGGAAGAATCCCTCATCCGCGCGTGCGCCAGCTTCGGCGTGACCGCCGGACGCCGCGACGGCCTCACCGGCGTGTGGGTGGAAAACCGCAAACTCGCCTCCATCGGCGTGGGCGTTAGAAAATGGATCAGCATGCACGGCTTCGCCATCAACATCACCAATCAAAGCCTGCCGCCGTTTTTCGCCATCACCCCTTGCGGGCTCAATGGCGTGAGCATGACCAGCCTGGAAAACGAAGCCGGCAGGGTGATCACCATCCCCGAAGCCGCGGCAGCCGTGGAAAAAGAGCTGCGCGAGCTCATGTAACGAGGGTTGACGCAGCGTCAACCCGCAAACCCGCCACCGCCCCGATCGGCAACATCACGAGAAACATCCACCAAAAACGTTTGAACATGGCTGGTAGTCTGCCCCCGGGCGCGTGATGTGTCAATCCACAGCCTGTCAGGTGGCGCGGCCTCGCCGCAGGCCGCAGACAAAGGGGTGCGAAAGCTTGGTGCCAAGGAATGTCGGAACGTCCCCGCTTGGGCATCGCTTTCGCCATTCTTTGGCCTGCGCTCTCGGCGAGAGCGCACCACCGGCGCGACGCCACACTCTCACGATTCCGCCACAGGAGTCCGACGATTCAGCCGCCACATCACCGGCAAGGCCAGCAGCGGGGATAAAACGAGGCCGAGGGCCGTGCCGATGGCTAGATTCAGTGTGACGTTCGGGGAAATTGGAGAATCGGCGATCATCGGATAGTCGTGAACGAGAACCGGCAGCACCTCATCCTTTGCGAGATTCCATCGGTTTGTAAACTCAAGACCGGCCGTTACTTTTTCCAAAACCGCGCAGCTTTTCATCTTCTCGATTTCCGACAAGAGCCAGCCCGGAACCTCGCCCTCCGTTCTGCCGAGCGCGGCAACGGGGAGGTTGGCACAGGGCTTCACCTCGATCACCGCCTCGCTCTCGTAAATCTTCGGCGTCAGGCAGGTGACGACGGCAGCGATCAACAGCCCGGCCAACGCACCCGCCGGCAACTTCACGAGGAACACCCACCTGAAGCGCTTGAACATGAAGGGAGCTTGCGAGGTTTTTCAAAGACCGCAAGCTTAAACTTTGTGCTGCAAAGTTTGCGCCCAATTCATGCCCGCAAAGGTGGCGCGGCCGCAGCCGCAGGCCGCGGCCAAAGGGGAGAGAAAGCTTGAAGCCAAGGAACGCCTTGGGATGCCCGGCTTGGTCCACGCTTTCCCGATCCCTTGGCATGCGCTCTCGGCGAGAGCGCGCCACCGGCGCAACGCCAGACTCTCACGATTCCCATCGGAGCGAGACGCTCCGATGACGGCCTGGAGCAGGGATGCTCCAGCCACTTGAAGATTCACCTCCCCGCCTGCTTGCCCCAGGAATCCCTGAGGGCGACGGTGCGGTTGAAGACCGGCTTCGCGCCGGGTTGGTGATCGATGCCGTCAGCAATGAAATAACCGATGCGTTCGAACTGGCAGGAGAATCCGGCTGCGGCGACGGCGAGCGCGGGTTCGACCTTGGCGGTGATGGTTTTCAGCGAATCGGGATTGAGCACGCTGGTGAAACCTCCTTCCGCACTATCCGGGTCTTCGACACTGAAAAGGCGGTCATAGAGGCGCACTTCGGCATCGACTCCGGTGGCGACATCGACCCAATGAATGGCGGCGCGGCATTCGATGCCTGCGGGAGAATCCGCTCCGACGGTACCCGGCAAAATCTCCGCACCGATGAGGGTGATGTTTCCCGCTGCGTCCTTCTCATGGGACGTGCAGCGGATGATGTGGCCGCCGCGCAGGCGCACGTGGCGGCCGGGGCCGAGCCGATAGAATTTCTTCGGGGGGTCCTCCATGAAGTCCTCGCGCTCGATCCAGACTTCCCCGCTGATGGGAACCTGGCGCTCGCCCGCCGCCGGATTCTGCGGGTGATTCGCAACATCGATGTGGCCGATCGTCTCGGCGGACCAGTTTTCGAGAACAACTCTAACCGGATCCAGCACGGCCATGCGGCGCGGGGCCTCGCGGTTGAGCAAATCGCGGACTTCGAACTCCAGCAGCGCGACATCGGTGGTGCTGTTGAACTTGGTGAGCCCGATGCGTTTGCAGAAATCACGGATCGCCGGAGCCGGGTAGCCGCGGCGGCGCAAGCCGGAAATCGTCGGCAGGCGCGGATCGTTCCAGCCGCCGACGAGTCCTTCCTGGACGAGTTGCAGCAGCTTGCGCTTGCTCATCACGGTGTAGGTTAGATTGAGCCGCGCGAATTCGATCTGGCGGGGTTTGGAGGGCACCGGGCAGTTTTCGATGAACCAATCGTATAGCGGCCGGTGGTTCTCGAACTCCAGCGTGCAAAGCGAATGGGTGATGTGTTCGAGCGCGTCCTCCAGCGGATGAGCGAAGTCATACATCGGATAGATGCACCAGGCGTCGCCGGTGTTGTGGTGGTGGGCGTGCATGATCCGATAGAGCACCGGATCGCGCAGGTTCATGTTCGACGACGCCATGTCGATCCTGGCGCGCAGCACGCAGTCGCCTTCCTTGAACGCTCCGGCGCGCATGCTTGCCAGCAGTTCGAGGTTTTCCTCCACCGGCCGATCGCTGCCTGTCGAGCGGGTGCCGGGAGTGGTGAGATTGCCGCGTTTCGCCCGGATTTCCTCGGCGCTGTTCTGATCGACATAGGCCAGCCCCTGCTTGATGAGATGCACCGCGCACTCGTAGAAAAACTCAAAGTAGTCGCTGGCGAAATAGAGGTCATTTTCCCAATCGAAGCCGAGCCACCGCACGTCCGCCTTGATGCTTTCGACATATTCGGACTCCTCTTTTTCCGGGTTCGTATCATCGAAGCGCAGGTGGCATTTCGCGCCGATGCCGGCGTTTTCCAAGGCGATGCCGAAGTTCAGGCAGATCGACTTCGCATGGCCGATGTGCAGATAACCATTCGGCTCCGGCGGAAAGCGGGTGATGATGGTCGGGTGTTTGCCGGTGGCAAGGTCATCGGCGATGATCTCGCGGATGAAGTCGGGCTTGGGAGAAGGGTCGGGGTCGGACATGGCGAAAGCACTAAAGATGAAGCACGCAGCACGAAACGGAAGAACCGGGATGAAACCGGATGTGAAGGGCAGGAGGAGGCATGGCGGTTTCTTCGTTTCGGATTTGAAATTTGAAATTTAGTGCTTCATTTCGCGAGTTCCGCAAGCAGCGCCTGGTTCAGGCGGATGCCGGCTTCGAAGTTCACCACCGGGAAGTTTTCGTTAGGAGCGTGGATCTGGGCGTCGGCAAGGGCGAGGCCTAGCAGCAGCGTGTCCGCGCCGAGGATGTCGCGGAAGGTTTGCACGATCGGGATGCTGCCGCCTTCGCGGATGAGCACGGGTTCCGCATCGAAGGCGGCGCGCAGGGCGGCTTGGGCGGCGAGGCCGTATTTCGAGTTGGGATCGGTCAGATAGGGTTTGCCGTCGTGGCCGGGGCGGATCTCGATCTGGACGCCCGGCGGGCAATGCCATTCGAGGTGGTTTTTCACCTTCTCCATGATGTCCTTGGGCGTTTGGTCCGGCACCAGGCGGAAAGAGAGTTTCACGAAGGCCTCGGCGGGGATCACGGTTTTCGAGCCCTCGCCCTGATAGCCGCCGCCGATGCCGTTGACTTCGGCGCTCGGCCGCGCCCAGAGGCGCTCGGCGCTTGAGTAACCGGGTTCGCCAAACAAACCGGGAGAGCCCGTGACTTGCAGGTAATCCGCATCGCTCACGCCGGGAACGTGCGACCACATGTGACGCTCCCAATCTTCCAGCGGCCGGACATGGTCGTAGAATCCATCGATCGCCACCCGGCCGTCCAAGGCATGCAGACTGGCCACCAGCCGGGCCATCGCCGCGGCGGGATTGGCCACCGCGCCGCCGAACAATCCGGAGTGGAGGTCGCCCTTGGGACCGCGCAGGATCGCCTCGCAGCAGGTGATGCCGCGCAAGCCGTAGCCGAGGGTGGGCACCCCGGGCGCGACCATCCCGGTATCGGAAATGGCGATCACATCGCAGCGCAGTTCGTCGCAATGGTGGAGGAGAAACGAGGCTAGGTTCGGGCTGCCGATTTCCTCCTCGCCTTCAAACAGGAAGATCAGATTCACCGGCAGTTCGCCGTGTTCGCGCAGGGTTTTCTCGACCCCCAGCACGTGCGCCATCATCTGGCCCTTGTTGTCGGTCGCGCCGCGGGCCCAGATTCTGCCCTCGCGGATTTCCGGTTGAAACGGATCGCTCGTCCACAGGTTCAGCGGATCGACCGGCTGCACGTCGTAATGCCCGTATACAAGCACGGTGTGCCGTCCCGGGACCTGGGGGTTGCGGGCGACGACCACCGGATGTTTCGGCGTTTCGTGAAGCTCGGTCGTGAGGCCCATCGCCGTCAGTTTCGCGAGCAACCACTCGGCACAGGCCCGCACGTCTTGCGCGTGCCGGGAATCCGTCGAAACACTGGGGAAGCGCAGGAACGAAAACAGGTCTTCAAGTTCGGGAGTCACTTGGAGATGCTTGCCGCCGGGCGGGCTCTACGGCAAGGCGAATTCCTTGAAAAGAGAATGTCTGGCGGAAAACGAACGGGACGCATCATGGCCAATCAAATGTTCGCTTGAACATTCAGTTTCGATGGGGTATTTTCCGTCATGGCCACCACCTTCGTCGAACTCCATGCCCGCAGCGCATTTTCGTTTCTGCGCGGTTCCAGCCCGCCGGACGAGATGGTGCGGCGGGCGGCGGCATTGGGAATCCCGGCCATCGCCTTGACCGATCACTGCGGGTTTTACGCTTCCGCCCGCGCTCACAGTGCGGCGAGGGATGCCGGAATCCGGGCCATCGTGGGAGCCACGCTGGCCCTCGAAACGGGTGATTTGCCCATCCTCTGCGCCACGCGCCATGGCTATTCCGCACTCAGCCGGCACCTGACGAATCAGGCGCTTTCTCCCCATCTTCCATCCACCATCCTCGATCCTCGATCCTCTTCCGGCGAGCTCATCGTCCTCACCGGCGATCGTTCCGGTCCCTTGGTCCGCCCCTTGTTGAGAAACGACAAGGCCGCCGCGCTGACCGCCGCCAAGGAACTCATCGCCGCGTTCGGACCAGGCAATGTGTATGTCGAACTCAACCGCCACCAGCTCCGCGACGACGAGCGGATCAACCGCCTGCTCATCGATCTGGCGCGCCACCTGAAGCTGCCGCTCGTCGCCTGCAACGCACCGCTCCACGCCACCCGCGCCGGACGGATGCTGGCGGACGCGTTCACCTGCCTGCGCCACCACACGACCCTGGATCAGGCTGGCACGCTGTTAGCTCCGAACGGCGAGCGCCACCTCAAGTCGCCGCGGGAAATGGCCGAACTCTTCGCCGACCTGCCGGAAGCCATCGCCAACACCCGGCGCGTGGCGGAACGGATCGAATTCACCCTGGAAAACCTCGGTTATCGGTTTCCCGACTGGCATGACGAGACCGGCCACGCGCTTTCGATTCCCGAGCAAACCACCCTGCTGCGGCGGCACGCCTATGCCGGCGCCACCGTTCGTTACGGCAACATCACGCCCTCCATCGCAAATCAGCTCGAACACGAGATCGCCCTCATCCACCGGCTCGGATTTTCCGGCTACTTCCTCATCGTCCACGACCTCGTGCTGTTCGCCCGCGGTCGCGGCATCCTCTGCCAGGGCCGCGGCTCGGCGGCGAACTCCGCCGTCTGTTACGCGCTCGGCCTCACCCACGTCGATCCCATCGGCGGCGGCTTGTTGTTCGAACGATTTCTATCCGAAAACCGGCGCTCGTGGCCGGACATCGACATCGACTTCCCTTCCGGCCCGCACCGCGAGGAAGTCATCCAATATGTGTTTCGCAAATATGGCGAACGCGGTGCCGCGATGACCGCCAACGTCATCACCTATCAGCCGAAATCCGCCTTCCGCGAAATGGCCAAAGTGCTCGGCCTGCCGCCGTCGCTCGCCGAGCGTTTTTCGCAGACGCGGGTGGCGCCGTGGGAGGAGATCGGGGATGGAAGAGTCAATGGTCAGCCCAACGGCAATCCACCATCCCCTCTCCAAAATCTCTATCATGCCGTGCTCGGCCTGCCCCGCCACCTTGGGCAGCACTCAGGGGGCATGATCATCTGCGATGCCGGGCTCGACCGCATCGTGCCGCTGCAACCCGCCGCCATGCCGGGGCGCAACATCGTGCAGTGGGACAAGGAGGATTGCGAGGACCTCGGCATCGTGAAGGTGGATTTGTTAGGACTGGGAATGCTCGCCGCCATGGAAACTGCCATGGAAATCTGCGCCAAACGCGGCCACCCGGTCGATCCGGCGCTGATTCCCAAGGACGATCCGGCGGTGTTCGAAATGCTCGGCCGCGCCGACACCATCGGCACCTTCCAAGTGGAGTCGCGCGCCCAGATGGCCACCCTGCCGATCATGCGGCCGAAAACCTTCTACGATGTCGCGATCCAGGTGGCCATCATCCGTCCGGGCCCGATCGCCGGCGATCTGGTGCATCCCTATCTGAACCGCCGCAACGGCCATGAAGCCGTCGATCACATCGACCCGCGGTTAGAGCCGGTGCTCAAGCGCACGCTCGGGGTGCCGTTGTTCCAGGAACAAGTCCTGCGCATCGCGATGATTCTGGCGGATTTCACCGGGGCCGAGGCGGACGAGTTGCGGCGCGCGATGGGCTCCAGCCGATCTGGCGAACGCATGGAGCGCATGACGAACACCCTGCGCCAGCGGATGACGAAAAACCGCGTGCCGCCGCCGGCCCAGGACAAGATCGTGCGGTCGATCGGGTCGTTCGCCTTGTATGGATTTCCGGAGAGTCATGCCATTTCCTTCGCGCTCATCGCCTACACCTCGTGCTGGCTGAAAGTCCACCGCGCGGTGGAGTTTTATGTGGGGCTCATCAACCACCAGCCGATGGGATTCTATTCGGTGAACACGCTGATCCAGGATGCCAAACACCATGGCATCCGCGTCCGGCCGGTTTCCTGCATCCATAGCGAGGTGGAAACCCGCGTCGATGACGACCGCACGCTGCGGCTCGGCCTGCACCGCTTGAAAGGACTATCAGGAAACACCGCGGGGCGCATCGTGGCCGAGCGCCACCAGTCCCCTTTCCTCTCGCTCCCGGATTTCCTGATGCGGGTGCGGCCGGGCATGGCGGAAAAACGCCTGCTCGCCAGCGCCGGCGCCCTCAACGAGTTGCCGAAAACCACCCACCGCCGCGAGGCGCTGTGGCAGGCGGAACTGCCGCTTCACGACGATTTGTTAGCCGCTGCGGTGCGGGAAGATCCGGCTCCCTACCATGCCGTTCCACTCGCTCCGATGACTCCGGGTGAGCGGCTTCATGCAGATCTCGCCACCCAGGGAGCGACAACCGGCCCGCATCCGCTGCGATTGTGGAGGGAGAAGGGTTCAGTGTTCAGTGTTCAGTGTTCAGGAAAGAGCCCGGATTCTTCCTCTTCACTGAAAACTGCAAACTTGGACCTGAAAACTTCTTCCGAACTTCATCGCATGAGGCACGGGGACTTCGTGACCATCGCCGGGCTTGCGATCTGCCGCCAGCGACCGTCCACGGCGAAGGGGCATTGTTTCATCTCGCTGGAGGACGAAATGGGGATCGCAAACCTGTTTGTGCCGAAACAAACCTTCGAACATCACAAGCTGCTCATCACCACCGAGGACTATTTGTTAGTCCACGGACGCGTGCAGCGCGGCGAGGGCGACCAGCCGACCATTTATGTCACGCAGCTCGAAGCGCTGCCCGGCACCCGCGGGGAGCTGGCGCCCGAGTCGCATGATTTCAGGTAGGGACGCCCACGCTCCCCCTGGGTTTTTAGAACGGCTGGTCCTCGCTCCAGGCGTCTTCGCCGCCGACGGTCCATTCCTCGACGAGTTCCGGTGGGAAATCGTCGAGGAACTGGGACGGCTCACAGATAAACTCGCCGGTGTAGGACTTCGGGTTAGTCATCGGGTAGCTGAGGTATAACTCGTCCTTGGCTCGTGTTAGAGCGACGTAGAACAGGCGGCGCTCCTCTTCGAGCATGTCGGAGTCATCGGCTTCAAGGATTCTTCCGTTAGGAAACTGGCCGTTGACGAGCCAGATGAGGAAGACGGCTTTCCATTCGAGGCCCTTCGCCTGGTGGATGGACGAGAGCGTGACTTTTTCATCGTCGGGCTCGTTCCGATCGCCGGTGGGTTGGCCGTCGGTGGAGCTCATCAGCGAGAGCTGCTCGAGAAACAGGAGGATGTCATCGAAGGTTCCGCCATACTGGGAGAGTTGTTCGATGTCGGCGCGGCGGCTTTCGGCGTTGTCGAAGCTGACTTCCAGATAGTCTTTGTAAACGCCTTCGAGAATGCTGAAGATCATGTCCGATGGGCGGGCGAATTCGCCGTTGGGCGTGAGTTCGTCGAGTGTGTAACAGAGCTGCTCCCAATGTTTGAGGGATTTTTTCGGAACCTTGAAACGCAGCAACAATGCGGACCATTTGGGCGGCAGCTCCGGCTTGGTGGACCAGCCGGATTGCAACCATTCGCTCCACAATTTCGCGGCGGCGACGGGACCGCAACCCGGCAGCAGGCCGACCATGCGCAGGAAGCTGACCTCGTCGCGACGGTTCACCACGAAGCGCATGAAGGCGGAAACATCCTTGATGTGGGCTTGTTCGAAGAAACGCAAACCGCTGGTGATGGAAAACGGAATGCCGCGAACCGTGAGTTCCATCTGGATTTCCAGGCTCTGGAAATGCGCCCGATAGAGCACCGCCATTTCCTCCAGCGCAATCCCCTCCTCGCGCAGTTCCAGCATGCGCTGCGCCACGAACGCCGCCTGGCTGCGGGGATCCGGCAAGGCCACCAGCGCGGGCTTGGTGCCCAGCGCGGCGCGCGACGAATGCAGGTTTTTTTCGAAGCGTCCGGTGTTGGCGCGGATCGCCGCGTTGGATAGATCGAGGATTTCCGGCACGCTGCGGTAATTGGTCTCGATGGTGAACACCTGCGCGCCCGGATAACGCCGGGGAAAACCGAGGATGATCGACATGTCCGCGCCGCGCCACGAGTAGATCGACTGGGCGTCGTCGCCCACCGCCATCAGGCTGTTGGAAGGGCCGGCGAGCAGGTCGATCATGCGTCCCTGCACGGCGTTGGTGTCCTGATACTCGTCCACCAGCACGTGCCTGAAGCGTTTTTGATAGAGATCGAGCACCTCCGGGAACTGCTCGAACAACCGCACGGTGATCACCAGCAGGTCATCGAAGTCCATCGAGTTGGTCGCCAGTTTTTTCGCGATGTATCCCTGGCGGACGTCCTCGATTTTTTCCATCCAGTCGTAAAACTTGTCGTAGCGTGCGGCGATCACCTTCTCCAGCGAATCGCCGGTGTTTTCGATGAGACTGAAGATCGACGCGAGCACGTCGGCTTTCGGGAAACGGCGTTCCTTGGTATCGATGTCGAGGGCGCCGATCACCGCGTTGAGAATGGATTTCTGGTCATCGCGATCGAGGATGGAAAACGAGCGGGTGTAGCCGAGATCCTCGGCGTGGCGGCGCAGGATGCGGGAGCCGATCGAGTGGAAGGTGCCGGCCCACAGGGCGGAGGTGTCGTGCGGCACGAGTGCGCGGACGCGCTCGGTCATTTCGCGGGCGGCTTTGTTGGTGAAGGTGAGCAGCAGCACCTCGCGGGCGTCGATGCCGTGGTCGAGCAGCCACGCCACGCGGTAAGTGAGCGTGCGGGTCTTGCCCGAGCCAGCCCCGGCGATGACGAGCGCGCGGCCGGGTGGTGAGGACACCGCCTGATACTGCTCCGCATTGAGCGCCGCGACGTAATCGATGCCGGAGCCGGACGAGGGCGCCGGGCGGTGGAGAGTGTATTGGCGGGCCATGCGGGCGGCCACCCTGACACCGGAACCGGCGGGGGGCAACCCGGGGGATGCGGGCCGGGTGGAAAATCCACCGGCTACTTCGTGGAAGAGTCGCTGAGCATGGACCACATTTTCGTGATCGCGATGATCACCTCGATGCTCGTCACACCGAAGAACGCGAAAAACTGATTTCCGTCTGGTGCGTTGCGGCAGCGGCGGATTCCCGCTTGAGTCGCCACATGTTCCGCCGTCTGGCCATTCCTCTGCTGCTCGTCACCGCGATTCTGGTGGCGGCGGCGGGTTTGATGCGGCTGCGGTTTGACACCGATATTCTCTCGATGCTGCCCGGCGACTTGCCCGAGGTGAAAGGCTTGAAGGCCTATCACGAGGCGTTTTCCAGAAACGATGAACTGATTCTCGTGATCGAAGGCGGTGAACCGGACGCCGGCAGCCTAGCCGCCGCGGCGGAATCTCTCGGCAAACACCTCGAAGCCGGCGGCGTGGCGAAACACGTCCGCTGGAAACCGCGCTGGAACGAGGAGCCGGAGGGAATCGCCGAGTTACTCGCCTACCTCTGGCTCAACGGCGATCCGGAGGCGGCCAAGGCGCGGATCGAGCGACTCGCCCCCGCCAACTCGGCAGCCACCCTCAAAGACTCGCTCGCCAAGGTCGCCACCTCGATGGAAGGCCTCGACATGGTCATGCTCGCGCACGATCCCTTCGGGTTTCTCACGCAGCCTTCGATCCAAACCCTGATGAATTCCTCCGGCCAGGGCGGCGAGGCGTTCGAAAGCCAAGACGGCCTCACCCACCTGCTTTTTGTCGATGCCCCGGCACCTCTCCAAGGCTACCGCGAGGCGCACGCCTGGATCACAAACCTCCGGAAATCCGTGGCGGCCTGGCAGGCGGCAGACGGCGCGGGACTCAAGGTCCGGCTGACTGGCGAACCCGCGTTTTCCTCCGAGATCGGCATCGCCATGGAAAACGACCTCAGCGGCTCGATCGGCATCACGCTCGGTCTGATAGGCATCCTGTTCTGGTGGATGCAGCGGCGATTCAGCCTGTTGTTAGGACTGACTGGCATTCTGATTCTCGTGTTCGGGGTGGCTCTGGGCGTCGCCGGCTGGATCTATGGCGAGCTGAGCATCATGGCGCTCAGTTCCATCGAAATCCTCATCGGCCTGGCGGTCGATTACGGACTCGTGATCTGTCAGGAAGCGAAAGTCGCCGGCCACGACCGCAAGGCCCTGCTCGCCGCCTGCGGCAAACCGGTGTTCTGCGGCGCTCTAACCACCACCGTCGTCTTCCTCGCGCTCAACCTCGGCGGCCTTCCCGGGATGGCGCAACTCGGCAGCATCGTCGCCATCGGGCTCAGCGCCGCCTCGATCCTGATGCTGGTGATCTATCTGCCATTCGTGGCGAAGTTCGGCGTCGAGCGCCAGCCCGCGCGGGGATCCGGGAAAATCCTTCCGCGCGGCAAGGTGTCGTGGTCGATCACGAGCCTGCTCGCGCTGGGAGCCATCGCCGTCCTTCTGGCTAACGGAATGCCCGGGACCGAGTTCAGCTCCAGAATCATGCGCCCGAGCCACAGCGAGGCCATGGCGGCCTTCGAGCACATTCAAGCCACCTTTTCCGCCCACAGCGGGAAAGCTCTCGGCCTCGTCATCGAAGCCACGACCGATGCCCAAATGCGGCAGCGCCACGCCGAGGCAAGCCGCCGGCTCGCCGCCGCACAGGCGGCCGGCATCATCCGGCAGGCCGCCTTGCCCGCCGGTTGGTGGCCGGACGAATCCCAACAGACATCTAACCGACCGCCGCTCGCCGCCCTCGCCGCGGATCGCGAGCGTCTGCTTCGCGAGGCCGATGCCGCGGGTTTCACCGCTGAGGGGCTGGCCCTCGGCCGCGGCGTGCTCGAAGCGATTGCCCGCCAGACGGCGGAAACCCAACTGATTTTCCCGCAGTCCGCCGCCGCGCAGGAAGTCATGCGGCTGTTCGTTTCCCGCAAACCCGGCGGCGGCGGATATCTGCTAGGTTCGGTGGAACCCGCCGCGGGAATTGAACCGGCCGGCGCCGATCATGAAAAATTCCGCGCCATGACCGGCGACGGCATCTGGCTGAGCGGCTGGGAGCTCTTCAAACCCGCCATCTCCCGCCTGGTCAAAACCGACATGCCCCGGATGCTGGTGCCGATGTTTGTTCTGCTAGCCGCCATGATGGCGGTGATTTTCCGCCGGGCGGCCGATGTCGGGCTTGCCCTGTTGGCGATGCTGGTGAGCACCCTCCTGCTGCTCGCCATCATGAGCCTCACAGGACTGAAATGGAATTTCGTCAACCTCATGGCCACACCGTTGTTGTTAGGCACCGGGATTGATTACGCCATCCACGTCACGCTCAGCCTGCGCCGCACCGGCGGCAATTTCAAGGATCTCTGGCAAGGCACCGGCAAGGCGCTGTTGTTCTGCGGCGCATCCAACGTGATCGGATTCGGCTCGCTGGTTTTTTCCTCCAGCGAGGCGCTGGTGAGTCTCGGCACCGTCGCGGTGATCGGAATTCTGCTCAGCATGGGCATCTCGATCTTCCTGCTACCGGGGTGGCGGCAGGGACGACCAAACGATTAGAACAGGTCACAGCCGGATCGTTCATCCGCCGGATACCTTGAGCACCCCGCTGGTTAGAATTCGCGCTCGCAAGCCGCCGCGGAAGCGGGTCTTGAGGAAATCCTCGGCACCCGGCGCCACCGCCTCATCCATCCAGTGACAGGGTCTGCATTCCTCCGTGCCTTCAAATTCGATACCCTGGAAACGGAAGCGTGTCCCCACCCAGTCGCCGAGATCGACGCCACGGACGACGAGGTTCCGCCGGAACACCGAACCGGATAGATCGGGACGCGCGAATTGCTCGCGCACGGCCCGCACGGCATCCGCATCGAAAAACGTCACCTGCCCCTTGAAGTCGGACTTGTAACCGAAATAACGGTCGCCCTTCAGCCCCATGCCCGCCACGCACTCGATTTCGGACACGCCCTGCGCACCGTGTTCCAGCCGTCCCTGGCCGTGGCGGCCGCGGAAATCGTTGCCCGGGGAAATCCAGATCTCCAACAGATCGGCCCGCCACTCGGGAAGTTCCTCACCCCCGCGTCCGGTTAGGGCGGACTTCTGGTCCGGCCCCACCCACTCGCTGGAACCGTCGGCGTAACTTTCCTTTTTCCAGACCGGCAGCTCGTATTTCAAGCGTTCCATGATGGAGCGCGCCGCATCGAACGCCGCCCCGCGATGCGCTGCGGCCACTCCCAGCCACACAGCACTCTCGCCGATCTCAAGCGCGCCGGTGCGGTGCGCCGCGCGCACGCGCAGAATGCCGTGGCAGGCAGCCTCTTCCTCCAGAATCCTCCGCCCGGTGGCAAGCGCAAGTGCCGGATAGGCCTGGTATTCGAGACCCGTCACCACTCTGCCTTCATTGTGATTCCTCACGCGACCATCGAAAGTTACCACCGCGCCGGCCCCGGGATCTTCCAGCTCCGCCGTTAGCGACGGAATGTCGATGGGCTGGTCGGTCAGGGAAAAACAAACTTTTGGAGTCATGGTGTAGTGAAGCTTTGAACCAGGATGGACCCATTGCCTACTTCAAAATGGCGAATGGCGAATGGCGAATCGAATTCGGTCTTTCCTGCCTTCCAGCGTTCCTCATTCGGATCTGTCTGATTGGGAGTCAGGAAGCAGATCAGCCGCCCGACATCGGCGGCAGCAGGGCGATCCGGTCGCCTTGCGTGAGCGGGTGGTCCCATCGGACGAACTCATCGTTCACCGCCACGCGCAAATCGTTGATCGCGAGCCCGAGCCGATGCCGCGAGTCCAACTCCGCATAGAGCCCGCCGGGTGTGGTTTCCGGGCTGTGGACCTGTTCCTCGGCAAGCCCGCGGCGTTCGGCCAGCAATCCGAAATAACAGACAGTGTAAAACGACTCGGGCTTCATGGTTCTCTAGCGGTTTCCCAGTCGCCGGGCGTGTTGGCGTTGTCGAGCGCGCGTGGTGTCACGGGCTCCAACAGGCGGCATTGGTTCCGGATCAGGAGTTTTCGCGGGCAGCGGAAATCCCCGGCCAGCGCCCGCTCTAACAAAAATAGGGAGCCCTCCGCATACAAGGTGCAAAGAGGTTCCGGCAAGCCATCGAACTCGCTGAGGTAGGCGAGGAACGGCTCCCCCACCCGCTTCGAAGCGAGCAGGTGGCTCAGCGTCGCCAGGTCCAGCCGCGGCAGGTCACAGGCGAGCACCAGCCAGTCTGCGCCGGGGCGCAGGCGCATTCCCGCGACGATGCCGGCGATCGGACCGGGGCTGGCACCGGCGGGATCGCGCACGATGGACACCCCGTCACTATCGGAAAACCCGGCGGGTGGTTCCTGATCCTGGCGCAGCGAGAGCACGACGGTTTCGCAGCCCGCCTCGCGCAGTAGATCGCAACACCTTCGCGCCAAGGTGCGGCCGTCCGGGTGGACGAGGGCCGCCTTGTCGCTGCCCATGCGGGAACTGCGCCCTCCGGCCAGGACCAGTCCGCAAACGGGTTGGGAAGCGGCCTCGTTCATGACGGATCGGCATGATAGTCCCCGGACTTACCGCCGGTTTTCGAAATGAGCCGGAGATCGTGTATCCGGATCGCCTTGTTCATCGCCTTGCACATGTCATAGACGGTTAGAGCCGCCACGCTTGCGCCGGTCATCGCCTCCATCTCGACGCCGGTTTTCCCGGTGGTAGAGACCTCGCAGCGGATGCGCACGCCGGTTCCCTCGGGCACGATGCGGAAATCGCAGCCCTCCAGCGCTAACGGATGGCAGAACGGAATCAGCTCGCTGGTTTTTTTCACCGCCATCGTGCCGGCAATGATGGCGGTTTGAAACACCGGGCCTTTCGGGCCGCGCAGGTCGTTGTTAGCGAGCCCCGCGAGGATTTCCGCGCCCAGATCCACCCGCGCTTCGGCCACTGCAATACGGCGGCCAGATGATTTGGGCGTGATGTCCACCATCGACGGCTGACCGTCGCGGACGTGGGTGAAGGTTTTTTTGTTAGAATCAGGTGGTTCCATCGGATTCAGAGCCAGGGTGAGAAGGGAAACGCAGCCTGAATCACTGGTTTACCATCGCTGGGCGGGATCGTGATCCATCCGTCGCTGCGCAGCAAGCCGATGAAATCCCCGCTGTTTCCGGTGGCGGCAGCCTCGGCGCGGCCGTCCGCCCGCAGTTTCACCGGCAGATGCCGGGTGAAGCCGGGCAGCGCAGGCATCCGCCCGGACGCCACCACATGCCGCGGAATCGGCAATGGCAGCCCGGACGCCACGGCCAGCGCGGGAAGCACAAAAACATGCAGGCCGGTGAGCGCCGAAACCGGATTGCCCGGCAGCACCATCACCACCTGCCCGGCCATGCCGATCCAG
>CAMBPB010000058.1 GCA_945869465.1 Prosthecobacter debontii | reverse complement strand
CTTAAATCAGTGCCGCGTAAATCGGCCCTTCTCAGCCGCGCACCCTGAAGATTAATGGCGGCAATTATTTTGCCGCTCCAATCTGCTCCTCTCGCATCTATGGGGTTTTTGCTGTTATCAATCGGTTCAGCTAATTCAGGGGGCTGCCGAGGTTGTAGATGTGATCGACCTCGAATTTGAAGGGCTCCGTCACGTCGTGGCGGACGAGTTCGAAATACGGATTGCCGAGCAGATGGGCGATGTTGCGCTTCCGGCCGGTAAAGAAGTTGTCGAGGCAGATCACCTCGTTTCCCTCGCCGAGCAGCCGTTCGCAAAGATGGGAGCCGAGAAAGCCGGCCCCGCCGGTGATCAGAATGCGCATGACCGGGAACCGAGCAGCAACGGACACCAATATCAAGATCCGATCCCCGCCGTTCACGCAAAATGGGACGGTTCTGCTTTGTTCATATTGAATTGAACAATTAGGAAACTCCCCTACAATCCGCTTCCATGCACTTTCCGCCGGATGGCTCGCCCCATGAACTCGACCCCTTGGAGCGCCAAGTGGTGGCCGTTTTCGTGGATGGGGTACGGGTTTTGGGCCTGCCGCGTTCGATCGGCGAGATCTACGGCTTGCTGTTTATTTGCCGCACCCCTCTGTCTCTGGACGATCTGGTGCTCCGGCTCAACATCAGCAAGGGCTCGGCCAGTCAGGGCCTGCGCATGCTCAAGAGCCTGGGCGCGGTCCGCGAAGCCAATGGCAATAGCGGGGCCGAACGGCGAACCTACTACGAACCGGCGGTGGAACTCAAACGCCTTGTCGGCGGCTTCATCCGCGAGCAGATCCGCCCGCATTTGGAGAGCGGCAGGACCAAAATCAACCGCCTGGCGGCGACCGCCTGCGCAATCGAAGATCCCGAGCACCGGAAATTCCTGAGCGACCGCGTCGAACGACTCGACCAATGGATGCGCAGCAGCGGCAAAGTGCTCCCCATCCTCCAGAAAATCCTAGGCCAATGACCCATCCCATTCCCAATTCCCCGGAGTGGTTTTGCGTGCGAACGCAAACGAAACGCGAACACATCGCCGCCGGACACCTGCGGGAAGTCGAGGGCGTGGAGGTGTTCTGCCCGCGCCTGCGCTATCGCAAGGCGACCCGCCGCGGCAAAATCTGGTGGATCGAACCGCTCTTTCCCGGCTACGTGCTCGCCAAATTCAGCCTCGCCGAAATGGAACGGGCCGTGACCTTCTGCCAAGGCATACGCGGCTTGGTGCGCTTCGGATCAGAAATTCCGGCCGTGCCCGATTCATTTGTCGAGTCACTCCGCCAAGAGGTCCGCGCCCGCTCCGAGGGCGATGAGGAATTGTTCTCCGTATCCCCGGTCATCGAAACCGGCGACGAGGTGGAAATCGCCCACGGTCCGCTGCAAGGCATGCGCGGCACCGTCGTTTCCGTGGCCCCCGCCGCCGAACGCGTGAAAATCCTGCTCGAATTTCTCGGGCAACCCCAAGCGGTCAACGTGGACCTGTTTTCCATCCTGCTGCCCAGACGGCCAGTCCCCTAATTATCCAACGTTTACCCACGTGATCACGTTGTCCATCCAGCTTGCCCCCGATTGAAGCATCGCAATCATGGCCGTCGATGCCGCGGATTCCCGCCGATCCCGATGGCAGCCCATACCCCATTCACTCCCCTCCAAGGTTTCGTTTCCGTCCGGATCGATCGACCAAGGGCGGCAGCGTGGCGGGATAGAATCCGCAATTCCCCGCCCCTTGCAAGCTGACACCTCCACCGACTTCCTGATCATCGGCGCCGGCTTCTCCGGCCTCGTGATCGCCGAGCGCTTGGCTTCGGCCGGATGGAAATGCGCGGTCGTAGACCGCCGCGCCCACTTTGGCGGCAACGCCCATGACCGCATCGATCCGGCAGGCGTCCTGATCCACCCCTACGGTCCGCACTATTTCCGGACGAACTCGCCGCGGATCGTCGATTATCTCTCGCGTTTCACCGCCTGGCATGAAGTCTCCTACAAAATCAACAGCCACACCCGCGGCCGCTACTGGAGTTTTCCTATCAACCTGAATACCTTCGAGGAATATCTCGGCCGCGCTTCGACCTCCGAAGAGTTCTCCACATGGCTGGAACAAACACGCGTCCCGATCGACAATCCGCAAAACTCCGAGGAAGTCATCATTTCCCAAGTCGGGCGCGAACTCTACGAATTGTTTTTCGAGGGCTACACGCTCAAACAATGGAAACGCCACCCGCGCGAACTCGACGCCTCCGTCTGCGGCCGAATCCCCGTGCGCACCAACCGCGACGACCGCTATCTGTCGGAAACATTCCAGGCCCTGCCCGCGAACGGCTACACCGCGATGTTTGAAAACCTGCTCGCCGCCACCCCCGGCATCGATCTGCGTCTCGGCATGGATTTCAAGGAGGCGAAAGCCCGCTGGAATTGCAAACACCTCGTCTTCACCGGCGCGATCGATGAATACTACGAACGTCGTTTCGGCCCCCTGCCCTACCGCTCGCTACGCTTCGAACACGAATCGTTCGACGCCGAACAACTCCGCCGGCGCGATGCCATTTCCGGAAAATCCGGATTCTGGCAGCCCGCGATGCAGGTGAACTACCCGGATGCGGAAACCCCCTTTACCCGGATCGTCGAAATCAAACACGCCACCGGCCAGAACATCGCCGCCAGCACGATCTTGCGCGAATTTCCCAAGGACTGGACGCCCGCAGACGAACCCTTCTATCCGGTCCCCGCACCCGCCGCCCGCGCCGCCTATCAACGCTACGCCGCACTCGCCGTCAACGAACCTAACACCAGCTTCATCGGCCGCCTCGCCACTTATCGCTACTACAACATGGACCAGGTCACCGCGATGGCGCTCACCGAAGCGGACAAACTGCTTGCGCGTTACGGATCACCCTGAAAGCTTCCCCATCGATTGCCCGATAGGGAGGGTGGACATTCCTGTCCGCCTGCCAATGAGGCGCGAAAGTTTTGCCCGAGTGGTGCCGCTTCCGACTCCCCCGGCATCAACCTTTCTCCTCGCATTGGCCTCGCGGACAAAAGTGTCCGCGCTCCATTCCCTGCCTTTTCCCCGCCCCCATCCCATGAAAAGAATCTTCATCGCCGGCCATCGCGGCATGGTCGGCTCCGCCCTCGTCCGCGAAGCCGCCAACCGCGGCGGTTTCAATGTCCTAACTGCCACCCGCGAACAACTCGACCTGCTCGACCAATCCGCGGTCTTCGCCTACCTTGCCGCGGAACAACCGGACATCGTGATCATCGCCGCGGCCAAGGTCGGCGGCATTCATGCCAACTCGACTTATCCGGCGGATTTCATCTACGAAAATCTCGCGCTCGCCGCCAATCTCGTCGAAGGCAGCCGCCGCGCCGGCGTCCAACGCGCGCTGTTTCTCGGCTCGTCCTGCATCTATCCAAAGTTGGCGCCCCAACCGATGCCGGAAGACTGCCTGCTGACCTCGCCGCTCGAGCCCTCCAACGAAGCCTACGCCATCGCCAAAATCGCCGGCCTCAAGCTATGCCAGCACTACCGCGCCCAACATGGCCTTATCTACCACAGCGCGATGCCCACCAACCTCTACGGCCCCGGCGACAACTACCACCCGCAAAACTCCCACGTCATTCCCGGACTGATCCGCCGCTTCCACGAAGCCGCTCAACGCGGCGATTCCTCCGTCACCATCTGGGGCACCGGCACGCCGCGCCGCGAGTTCCTCCACGTCGATGATCTCGCCACCGCCTGCTTCCACCTGCTAGGCATCGCCAACCCGCCCGACTGGGTCAACGTCGGCACCGGCGAAGACCTGACCATTTGCGAACTCGCCAAACTCGTCGCCCGCACCACCGGCTTCACCGGCGAAATCCTCACCGACCCGACCAAGCCCGACGGCACGCCGCGCAAGCTGCTGGATATCTCGAAAATCAAAGCCACCGGCTGGCAACCCGCCGTCCCGTTCGAAGCCGGCCTCGCCGCCGCCTATCAGGAATTCAAAGCCTCGCTCCGAATCGGCGCGGCAAGGCTCTGAGACTCTTCGACTCTTCGACTCTTATGAAACGCGCGCTCATCACCGGCATCACCGGACAAGACGGTTCCTACCTTGCGGAATTCCTGCTCGAAAAAGGCTACGAAGTCCACGGCATCAAACGCCGTGCCTCGTTGTTCAACACCCAACGGGTCGATCACATCTACGAGGACCCCCACGTGGAGAACTCACGCTTCCGCCTCCACTACGGCGACCTAACCGACAGCTCGAACCTCACCCGCATCCTCAGCGAGGTCAAGCCCGACGAGGTTTATAACCTCGGCGCGCAATCGCACGTCGCGGTTTCCTTCGAAGCCCCGGAATACACCGCGGATGTCGATGCCATCGGCGCGCTGCGCTTGCTCGAAGCCATCCGTTTCCTAGGGCTCGAAAAGACCACCCGGTTCTATCAGGCATCCACCTCCGAGCTCTACGGACTCGTCCAGGAAACCCCGCAAACGGAAACCACCCCGTTTCATCCCCGCTCGCCCTATGGAGTGGCGAAAATGTACGCCTACTGGATCACTGTGAACTACCGCGAGGCCTACGGCATGTATGCGTGCAATGGCATCCTCTTCAACCACGAGTCCCCACGCCGCGGTGAAACTTTCGTCACGCGCAAGATCACCCGCGGCATCGCCAACATTGCCCAAGGCCTCGAGTCCTGCCTGTTCCTCGGTAATATCGATTCCCTTCGCGACTGGGGCCACGCCCGCGACTATGTCCGCATGCAATGGATGATGCTCCAACAGGAACAGCCCGATGATTTCGTCATCGCCACCGGCAAACAAATCTCCGTCCGCGAGTTCATCCGCATGTCCGCGAAAGAAGCCGGCATCGAAGTGGAATTCACCGGCAGCGGCGTGAATGAAATCGCCACCGTCACCGCCGTGTCGGATTCATCCAAGGCGCCCGCCGTCGTGCCCGGCAGCGTCATCGTGAAAGTCGATCCCCGATACTTCCGCCCCGCCGAGGTGGAAACTTTGTTAGGTGACGCTTCCAAGGCCAAAGCCAAACTCGGTTGGGTGCCGGAGATCACCGTCGAACAAATGTGCGCGGAAATGGTCGCCTCCGACCTCGAAGACGCCCGACGCCACGCCCTCCTGAAAGCTCACGGCCACCACGTCTCGATAGCCAAGGAGTAGTCGGCAGGCGGCAGGAGGAAAGCGTAAAGAAGTTTTCGTTGCCGGTTGTTACGACATCCTCCATGCCGGCCATCTCCAGTTTTTCGAGGCGGCCCGCGCGCTGGGAGATTATCTAATCGTTTCGTTCGCTTCCGCCGATGTGCTGTGGCTTCACAAGCGCCGCAAACCCTCGATCCCCGACGACCACAAACGCGCCCTGCTGCAAGGCCTGCGGATGATCGCCGAGGTCGTCGCCACCCAGATCGATGAAGGAATGGATGTGCTATCAGAAATTCCGGGCGCCATTGCCCGCAAGTATTGCGGCGGCGGCTACGGTGGCTGCGTGCTCTATCTCTTCAACGATCCCGTCCTTCGCGATGCCGCCGTTTCCTCCATCCCGGAGCTACGCGGCGTCGAGCCGTTCTGCCGGGTTTAATCACCAAATCTCCCTGATCCCTTGAAACGCATTTCCGTCATCGGCCTGCCTCTCGCCGCAACAACCTACGCCGGTGCGGTCGGGTGGGTGCTGGAACATGCGGCGAAGGCGGACCGCGCCTATGCCGTAGAAGCGGCCAACACCCACGTCGCCGCTCTGGCACGCCACGATGCATCATTCGGTGAAACGATGGAACGCTTCGATCTGATCTGCCCCGACGGCATGCCGCTTGTCTGGTCGCTCAACGCCAAGCTCCCGACCGGCGAAAAACTCACCGATCGGGTCTATGGCCCCACCTTGATGCTGGAAACGCTCAAGGCCACCGTCAATCGCGGCGAGTTCCGGCATTTCCTGCTAGGTGGCAAGCAATCCACTCTTGAGAAGCTCATCCACACCTTCGCCACCCGTTTTCCCGGGTCCGCCATCGCAGGCATCCATTCGCCACCGTTCGGCGCTTGGCCGGCCGATGAGTTCGACCGCGTCTGCGAGAAAATCCAGGCCTCACGAGCCAACCTGATTTGGGTTGGCCTTGGCTGCCCGAAACAGGAGCATTGGATCGCCCGATTCAAGGACCGCCTGCCGCCCGGAGTCTATTTCGGCATCGGCGCCGCCTTCGCCTTCCATGCCGGCGAGGTCAGACAATCCCCTCCCATCCTGCAACGCTTCGGCCTCGAATGGGCCTATCGCGCCGCCATGGAACCCCGCCGCCTTTTCAAACGCTACTTCACCTACAACTCCCTCTTCCTCTATCACCTCCTGCGCGACCAAATGCGCGACTAATAATAAAGTCCCCTCTCCTCTCCTCTGTCCTCTGTCCTCTGTCCTCTTCCCCCATGAAAATCAATTCCATTTGCTGCCTCGGCGCCGGTTACGTCGGCGGCCCCACCATGGCGATGATCGCCTCCAAATGTCCGCACATCCAGGTCACCGTCGCCGACATGAATGCCCAGCGGGTGGACGCATGGAATTCCGATGTGCTTCCCGTCTATGAACCCGGGCTCGACGCCGTGGTCGCATCCGCCCGCGGCCGCAACCTGCATTTCACCACGGAGATTCGCGCCGCGGTTGCCGCGGCGGACCTGATCTTCGTTTCCGTCGGCACCCCCACCAAGTCCTATGGAATCGGAGCCGGACGCGCGGCCGACCTTCGTTACGTCGAATCCGCAGCCCGCCTGATTGCCGAAGTTTCCCACGGCCATAAGATCATTGTCGAAAAGAGCACCATCCCGGTAAAAACCGCCAGCGCCATCAAAGCCATTCTCGCGGCGAATTCATCGAGCGAGGCCACCTTCGACGTGTTGTCCAACCCCGAGTTTCTAGCAGAAGGCACCGCCGTTGCCGATTTGGAGAACCCGGACCGCATTCTGATCGGCGGAGAGCTCACACCCGGCGGGAATGCCGCCGTCGAAGCGCTGGTTTCGATCTATGCCCAGTGGATTCCGCGCCAGCGCATCCTCACCACCAACCTCTGGTCCTCCGAACTATCCAAACTGGTCGCCAACGCCTTCCTCGCCCAGCGCATCTCCTCCATCAATTCGATCTCCGCACTCTGTGAAGCCACCGGGGCGGACGTGGACGAAGTCGCCAGCGCCATCGGCATGGATTCCCGAATCGGCCCGAAGTTCCTCAAAGCCTCGGTCGGTTTCGGCGGTTCGTGTTTCCAAAAAGATATCCTCAATCTTGTTTACCTCTGCGAGTCCTTCGGCCTGCCCCACGTCGCCGAATATTGGCGGCAGGTCGTGCATCTCAACGACTGGCAGAAATCGCGCTTCGTGGAAAAAATCGTCCGCACCCTCTTCAACACAGTCAACAACAAGCGCATCGCCGTGCTCGGCTTCGCCTTCAAAAAGGACACGAACGACACCCGGGAATCCCCCGCCATCTATGTTTGCCGGGACCTCCTGCGAGAGCATGCCCATCTTGCCATTTACGATCCGCGGGTCAGCCCCGATGCCATTCGCAACGACCTGGCGCACGTCGGCGTCTCGCCCGAGTTGATTGCCACAAACGTCGAGATTTCCACCAATCCCTACGCCGCCGCCGCCGGAGCGCATGCCCTCGTCACCCTCACCGAGTGGGACGAATTCCGCACTCTGGACCTTCCGCGCATCTACGACCTCATGCTCAAGCCGGCCTTTGTCTTCGATGGCCGCGCCGTTCTTTCTAACGAATCACTCACCGCCCTCGGCTTCGAATCCTTCGTCATCGGCAAAGGGCAATAGGTGAATGCTGAAAAACCGGGATGCCTGACGCTGAAATCCCAGCCACTGCATTTCGGTAGGTTCCCGCATCTTCGTTTCTCATCTCAGTTTCTCCTCTCAGTTTCTCAGCATTTGAGCATCTCAGCTTCTACCCCATGCACATCCATCCTGAATTCCATCGCTTTCTGCAACGCCAAGACAAGGAAAAACTGCTAGGCCAGCGCGGTATCGTCGTGTGGCTTTACGGGCTCTCCGGTTCCGGCAAGTCCACCATCGCCAACGCCGCCGAACGCGTGCTGCACCAGCAAGGGCGCTTCACGACCATTCTCGACGGCGACAACCTGCGTACCGGCCTCAATTCCAATCTCGGCTTCACCGATGAGGACCGGATGGAAAACATCCGCCGCATCGCCGAGACGGCGAAAGTCTTCGTGTCCCAAGGGATCATCACGTTTGTATCCGCCATCACTCCACGCGGTGAATTGCGTGATCTCGCGCGCGGCCTTCTCGGCGACGATCTGTTCGAGGTCTATATCAAGGCCAGCTACGAGGCCTGCGAAAAGCGTGACGTCAAAGGCCTCTATGCCAAAGCCGCCCGCGGGGAAATCCAGCATTTCACCGGCAAGGATGGTTCGTTTGAAATCCCGCAAGACTCCGATCTCGTCCTGGATACGGAAAACTCGACCATTGCAGACGCCGCCTTCGAACTGCTCGAAGCCATCCGCGACCGCATCGCCCCCGCCAACGGGTCATAACAACTGTTGAAACTCATTCCCAGGTGGCGCGCTCCCGCCGGGTGCGCACGCCAAAGAATCGCGCAAGACCCGCCCAAGCGCAGCCCGTCAGTCGATCCTTGGCATCCACCTTTCGCCCCACTTTGTCGCGCGGCCTCGGCGAGGCCGCCCCACCCGCTCCATACCTTACAAAACCACCCCATTTACTAATTATTTCTTGACCACCCCGCCGCGCGGACCTACCCAGCCCCTGCCTTTGAGGGTTCTGGTTGTCACAGTTTCCGACCATCCCGGCGCACCCGCGCACTGCATCTCAGCCTTTCAGATTCTCAGACTTTCAGATTCCACCTTTCCGTCATGCCCACCTACCACCTGAGCCACCTCGACCAACTTGAGGCCGAAGCCATCTTCGTGCTCCGCGAGACCGCCGCCCAATTCCAAAATCCGGCCCTTCTGTTCTCCGGCGGCAAAGACTCGATCGTCATGGCTTGGCTCGCCCGCAAGGCTTTCTGGCCGGCCCGCATGCCCTTCCCCCTCGTCCACATCGATACCGGCCACAATTTCGACGAAACCATGACCTACCGCGACGAGTTCGTGGAGATGATCCGCGCCACCCTCGTCGTCGGTTCGGTCCAGGAATCCATCGATACCGGGCGTGTCGTCGAGGAAAAGGGGCCCAACGCCTCACGCAACCAACTCCAAACCATCACCCTGCTCGATACCATCGAACAAAACCAATACGACGCCTGCCTCGGCGGTGGCCGCCGTGATGAGGAAAAGGCCCGCGCCAAAGAACGCTTCTTCTCCCACCGCGACGACTTCGGCCAGTGGGATCCGAAAAACCAGCGCCCGGAACTCTGGAATCTTTTCAACGGCCGCAAACTCCCTGGCGAACATTTCCGCATCTTCCCGCTCTCCAATTTCACCGAGATGGACATCTGGATGTACATCCAACGCGAAAACATCCCCCTCCCCTCCATCTACTTCTCTCACGAACGCGAAGTCTTCCAACGCAATGGTTCGCTGCTCGCAGTCACCCGTTTCCTCAAAGCCCAGAACCACGAAACCACCAGTCGCCGGATCGTTCGCTTTCGCACCATCGGCGATGCCACCTGCACCGGTGCCGTCGAATCCCTCGCCTCCAACCTCGATGAGGTCATCGCCGAGGTCGCCGCCGCCCGCCAAACCGAACGTGGCACCCGCTCGGATGACAAACGATCGGAAACCGCGATGGAAGACCGCAAGAAGGAAGGATATTTCTAAACACAAGGGTAGCTCGGGAACCCTCGCCGGAACCCAATTCCCAAGCCGCTTGCCAAGCGGTTCATGCCCAAACCCTTGTCCACACCGGTGACCTCTCCCAAACCAACTCCGACTCAAAAACTTCGCATCGCATCCATGCTCTATGCAACCGCCCGCAAGGTGAAACTCGCGGCCTTGAAGCGGGTCCACCCTGACTGGCCGGAAACCGAACTGCTTCGGGAACTCAACCGCAGATTCTTCCTACTTCATGATTGAGCTCATCGACACATTCATCCGCCCCCTCAACGAGCACGGCATTCGCTACATCATCACGGGGTCGGTAGCAGCCATGGTCTATGGTGAACCACGGCTCACCAATGACGTCGATGTGGTTCTCGACATCAAACCGACTGACATCGCCAAACTGATCGCAGCTTTCCCCGAGGCTGATTTCTATCTTCCGCCACTCGAAGTGATCGAGACCGAGCTGCTCCGCGGCAGCCGTGGTCATTTCAACATCATCAGCCAGCACACCATGCTGAAGGCGGACATCTATCTGGTGGGGGCCGACTCCATCCAGCTTTGGGGGATGGCCGACGCCCGGATTCTGGAAATCGACAACCAGAAAATTGCATTCGCTCCTCCTGAATACGTCATCATCCGCAAACTGGAATTCTACCGCGAAGGTCACTCTGAAAAACACCTCCGCGACATTGCAGCCATGCTTGCCGAATCAACCGCGGAGATCGACCGGGAAACACTTTCAAGATACATCGCACAACTCGGCCTTGAACCCCAGTGGCAAGCCGCCAAACAACTCAGCTCGAAGCACTAAATCTCAAATCTCTTCCCATGGACCTACTCCGCTTCACCACCGCCGGCTCCGTCGATGACGGCAAATCCACCCTCATCGGCCGCCTGCTCTATGATTCCAAATCCATCTTCGAGGACCAACTCGAAGCCATGGAGGAATCCTCGCGCCGCCGCGGCGACGAAAACGTCAACCTCGCCCTTCTAACCGACGGCCTCAAGGCGGAACGCGAACAAGGCATCACCATCGATGTCGCCTACCGCTACTTCGCCACGCCCAAGCGCAAATTCATCATCGCCGACACCCCGGGCCACATCCAATACACCCGCAACATGGTGACCGGCGCCTCCACCGCCAACCTCGCCATCATTCTCATCGACGCCCGCAAAGGCGTCATCGAGCAAACCAAACGCCACTCCTTCGTCGCCAACCTGCTGCGCATCCAACACCTCGTCGTCGCCGTCAACAAGATGGACCTCGTCGATTACTCGGAGGAGGTTTACAACCAAATCGTTTCAGACTTCCGCGACTTCGCCTCGCGCCTCGACAACATCGTCGAGATCACCGACATCCCCATCTCCGCCCTCAACGGCGACAACGTGGTCGATGCGTCCAAAAACATGCCTTGGTATCAGGGCGCCACCCTGCTCTATCACCTTGAGCATGTTTATGTCGGAGGCGAGGAAAACCACGTTGATGCCCGGTTTCCCGTCCAATGGGTCATCCGCCCGATGAGCGACGAATGGCATGACTTCCGCGGTTATGCCGGACGCGTCGCCGGCGGCGTTTTCAAACCGGGGGACGAGGTCACCGTGCTGCCCTCCGGTTTCACCACCCGCGTCAAAGCCATTCACAGCCCCGAGGGAGAACTCGAAGAGGCCTTCGCGCCCCAATCCGTCTGTCTGACACTCGTTGACGAGATCGACATCTCGCGTGGCGACACGCTGGTGAAAGCCAACAACCGGCCGGAAGTCAGCCAGGACATCGAGGCGATGATTTGCTGGTTCTCGCCAAAGCCCATGCCTCACCGCGCGAAGCTGATCGTCCGCCATTCGACTCTTGAAACCAAGGCGATCATCCAGGAGGTAAAGTATCACGTGGACATCAACACCCTCCACAAGATCGAGGGCGTGGAAGGATTCAACATGAACGACATCGGCCGCATCTCAATGCGCACCGCAGTGCCGCTTATCTACGACTCATACCGCAGGAACCGCACCACGGGTTCGCTCATCCTCATCGATCCCGGCACTAACGAAACCGTCGCCGCCGGCATGATCGTGTAGCGGCGATCACCGGTCGCCGAGGCAGCTACCGAACGTGGCTGGTTCTCACCGCTGCCTTGACTAGCGGTCAAACTTAAGTCAGTTTCCCACATCATGATTGCGGAATTTTCGGAACATTCACGCGAGATTGCCAATCTCTGCAGGAAATACCGGGTTCAACGCTTGGACGCGTTTGGATCGGCGGTTCGAGGCGATTTCGAAAAATCTTCAAGTGATGTTGACTTGGTGGCGGATTTCTCAGCCACGCGCGAGCCGGGATACGCCGACCGTTATCTGGATTTTGCGGAATCCTTGGAAATCCTTTTCGGACGCAAAGTGGACCTCCTCACTCCGGGTTCCATCCGCAGTCCACGCTTCGCGGAGACCATCAAAAGGGAAGCCCTCACCTTATATGAATCCAAGGAGCATCAAGCTGCTTGAGGATGCGAGGGATGCTTGTTCCCGGATTCAGGAGTTCACCTGCGGTGTTTCCCTCGAATCATTCCTCGCCTCCGACCTCCTGCGGTCGGCCGTAGAGCGCCAGCTCGAAATCATCGGTGAGGCACTCGGCATCGCGGCCAAAGAGGATGATTTAGTCCAAATGCAATTATCTGAACTTCCGCGGATTGTGGCCTTACGCAACCGGCTCATCCACGGCTATGATTCAGTCGATCCCGAACTCATTTGGGATGTGGTGCAAACCAAAATCAAACCACTCAAGGATCAGTTGGTTCAGGTTGCAGGAGAATTCATGTGAGGCCACTAAAGTCATCTGAAAATAGGGTTGGTCCATTTTATTCTCTCCCATTTTAGTCATTTGATCTCATCTGAATCCCTGCCTGCCAGCCTCTGGCGGATCGTCTGAACGATCACCCAACCCACCACGATCAACGCCACCCCGGTCAGGGCAGGCATGAGATTTCCATCCGCCACTCCGGCCGTGCTGAGCACCACGCCGCTGGCGATCAATCCGGTGCAGCCCATCGACACCGGCAGATACAAACGAAACGGCACCCGCAAAAACCCGAGCAGATAGTTCTGCAGGAACAACGGCAGCCCGGGTGTCAATCGCAGGATCAGAATCATCCGCAAATCATTTCCCTGAGGCAACTCGGGAACCCGGTAGGCAGTCGCGCCCAGCAGTTTTTCCACCAAACCCCTGCCCGCTCGCGCCGCCAGCCAGTAGGTCCAGGTCATGTTAAGGGCAAGCGCCGTTAGACACACCGCGCAGGCCACCAACGGCCGGTCCCGCCACACCGTCCCTGCCAGAATCAACAACGCGCTCGTCGGCACCGGCAGCCCCGGCAGTACCACCAGCCCGGCAAACAAAAGCCACGGCCGATTCATCAAGAAACTCTCCGCTTGTTTCCACAATGACTTCAATGCCGCTCCATCCACCCCCATCCTCCACGCGAGCAACACCGCGCCGATTCCCAGCACCAGCATCGCTCCCGCCAAACGATGAAACCGCCGGTCGCTGAGTATTTTTTTCAAGATCATCATCGCAGGGCGAAAGCCTGATCCGCCTCCGCCAAAGGGGAAAGCCGAAATTGGCGAACTTCCAAATCTCGATTCTCTAATCTCAAATCTTCCCCATGTCCACTGCCCTCATCGGTCATTCGGGTTTTGTCGGCGGCAACTTGCTGGCACAGCGATCCTACGATTCCATCTACCGCTCGTCCGATATCGCCGGGATCCGGGGAAAATCGTTCGATCACGTCGTCTGCGCGGGCGTTCAGGCTATGAAGTGGTGGGCCAACCGTCATCCCGAGGAAGATCGCGCCGGCACCGCTCGATTGTTAGATCCACTTACCGAGGTTACCGCCAGGCGGTTCACCCTGATCTCGACCATTGATGTCTATCCAACACCGCGGGAGGTGGACGAGCAATCACCCATCGAACGGCAAGGCCACCATGCTTACGGGCTTCACCGCTTGGAGGTCGAAGACCGGATCCGCGAACTTTTCCCCGATGTCCTGATCCTGCGCCTGCCCGGGCTCTTCGGCCCGGGATTGAAAAAAAACGTCATTTTTGACATGCTCCATGACAACGGGCTGGAGAAAATCCACCCGGGAGGAGTGTTTCAGTACTACGACCTTCGTCGTCTGGCGGATGACATTGACCGCGCGTGGGAAATGGAGCTTCCGTTGCTCAACCTGAGCACCGAGCCACTCGGCACCGGCGAAATCCGCGACCGCTTTTTCCCCGGCAAGGAACTCGGAGCTACCGGCCCTGCACCCGCCGGCTATGACATGCGTTCAAGCCACGCGGCGGACTGGGGCTGCAAAAACGGGTACCTCTATTCGAAAACCCAGGTGATCGATGACCTGGGCGATTGGCTTGGAAAAAGGTAGGGCCGGGTCGATCCGCCTCATTTCCTCCCAGGTGGCGCGCTCCCGCCGGGAGCGCACGCCAAAGAGTCGCGAAAGAAGCGCCCAAGCGTGACGTTCCGACTTTCCTTGGCTTCAAACTTTCTCCCCCCTTTGACCTGCTGCCTCGGCGAGGCGGCGCCACCGCTTTCTCCCAGGTGGCGCCCTCCCGCCGGGAGCGCACGCCAAAGAGTCGCGAAAGAATCGCCCAAGCGTGACGTTCCGACTTTCCTTGCCTTCAAACTTTCGCCCTCCTTTGACCTGCCGCCTCGGCGAGGCGGCGCCCCCGCTGTCTCCCAGGTGGCGCGCTCCCGCCGGGAGCGCACGCCAAAGAGTCACGAAAGAAGCGCCCAAGCGTGACGTTCCGACTTTCCTTGGCTTCAAGCTTTCTCCCTCCTTTGACCTGCTGCCTCGGCGAGGCGGCGCCACCTGATTATTGCTGGAATGAAACGCTTCATTCGTTCCCGACTCCCTCACGAGGTGCCAAACTGGATCGATGCCACTCAGGAAGCTTTTTTCATCACTCTGAACTGCAAAGTCAGGAGCAGAAACCAACTTGCGACTCAGGAGATCTGGCAAGCCATATTGGAAACCATTGAGTTCCGCGAACAACGTGGCGAGTGGAAATGGCTTCTGATTGTTGCCATGCCTGACCACCTTCACGGAATCGTGACCTTTCCCCAACGATTCTTCTTGGAAAAATCCATGGCGGCCTGGAAGCGATGGCTCGCAACCCGGCATTCCATTGTCTGGCAGGACGGATTTTTCGACCACCGGCTTCGCTCCTTGGAAAGTGCCGTGGAAAAAGCCAATTATATCCGGCTGAACCCGGTCCGCGCCGGGCTTGTGGAACATGCAAGCGATTGGCCGTATGTCAGGGATTGGAAAATGAGCAACTGATTCTCCACACCCCAGGTGGCGCGCTCCCGCCGGGAGCGCACGCCAAAGAATCGCGAAAGAAGCGCCCAAGCGGGACGTTCCGACTTTCCTTGGCTTCAAACTTACTCCCGCCTTTGACCTGCCGCCTCGGCGAGGCGGCGCCATCGCTTCGACCTCTTTTTCCCAATGACCCTTTCTTTCTCCCACATCGCCTGGCCACCCGACGACGAAGAGAACTCCCTGGAATTACTGAGTGATCTCGGACTTTCCGAAATCGAACTTGCGCCGGTTAGAGCCTTCGGTGATCCGCTCGTCGCCACGGAATCCGCAGTGCGCGAGCGGGCGGCCTGGTATCGCGAACGGGGATTCGGAATTGGCTCATTCCAAGCGCTCTTGTTCGGAACCGAGGGACTGGAATTGTTCGGATCGGATGACTCCAGACAGCGAATGAAGACCGTGCTGATCGCCATCGGTCGCATCGCCGGTTGGGCTGGCGCGGGGCCGATGGTCTTCGGTTCACCCAGGAACCGCCTGCGTGGAACTCTGAGCCATGCGGAATCCATCCGGCTCGCGACTTCGTTTTTCCGGGAGGTCGGCGATGCCTGCGCGACGGCGGGATCCTGCCTCGTGATCGAAGCCAATCCCGAAGCCTACGGCGCCGATTTCTGCACCCGCCTCGAACAAGCCGCCGAGTTGGTCAAAGCCGTGGACTCTCCGGGCTTCGGTTTGCATGTCGATGCCGGGGGCATGGCCTTGAGCGGCGAAACCTTCGAACCGGTCCTGCGTGAAGCCGCCGGCCTGTTGCGCCACGTGCATGCCAGCCAGCCCAATCTCATTTCCTTTGCAGAACCGGATCCGGTGCATGCCCGCATCGCCAGGGTGCTTCATGAAATCCGTTACTCCGGCAGCGTGGCCATCGAGATGCGTGCGCAACCCGATGGCCTCGCCGCCGTGCGGCAGGCTGTCGAGGCGGCGCGGGAAATCTATCAGGCAAAGCCGGGCGACCCCGCCCCGCCCTGATTGCCGGTAGGGCCGGGCGGCCTCGCCCCGCCCATGCTGCCCCGCAGGGGTGCGCATGCCATGTGGGGCTGCGAATCAAACCGGGCCGGATCCGCCCTACCTCTCATCTATCATGTCACGTCGTGTCGTCATTGCCGGTGGCGGCTTCTTTGGCTGCTCCATCGCCATGATGCTGCACCGCAGAGGCTGGCATCCCATCGTTGTCGAAGAGGCGGGAGAGCTGTTAACTCAGGCATCGAGAGTCAATCAGGCCCGGGTCCACGGCGGATATCACTATCCTCGCAGTTTGATGACCGCCTATCGGTCGCGTCAAAACTACGAACGATTCCGCCACGAATACCGCGACGCGATAGTCGATCACTTCACCAAGGTGTATGCGGTCGGACGACTGTTCTCAAAAGTCACTGCCAACCAGTTCGAGACCTTCATGAAGCGGGTGGGCGCGCCCCTCAAGGAGGCGCCCGCCTCAACCCAGCGGCTGTTCAGCCTATCGCTCACCGAGCGGATCTGGATCGCCCAGGAATGCGCGTTCGATTTCTCGGTCCTCCGTGAAAAGCTTCGCAAGGAAATGCGGGAAGCCGGAATCGAAGTGCGCCTGAACACCCTGGTGCAAACCGCCACACCCCGTCCTTGCGGTGCCTTGGCAGGGCTCACCGACGGTTCGGAAATCGAATGCGAACTGGTTTTTAACGCCACCTATGCCGGACTCAATCGTCTCACCTCCGCCTCCGGCCTGCCGTTGATCCCCTTGAAACACGAACTGACCGAAATGGCGTTGGTTGACCTGCCACCGGAACTCGACGGACTCTCGGTCACCATGATGTGCGGGCCGTTTTTCTCCTTCATGCCGTTTCCCTCGCTTGGACTCACAACTCTCAGCCATGTCCGCTACACCCCGCATGCCCACTGGTTTGAAAACGCCCTGACTGGGGCCTCGAATCCCTATCAAATCTTCAACTCGCTTCCCAAACAGAGCCGGTTCGAACTGATGGTCGCCGACGCGTCGCGTTACATCCCCGCCCTGCGGGGAGCCCGCCAGCGCGACTCGCTGTGGACCGTCAAGACCCTGCTGCCCCTCAGTGAAATCGACGATGGCAGGCCGATCCTCTTTCACCGCGACCCGCAACTTCCCGCCGTCATCCATGTCATGGGCGGAAAAATCGACAACATCTTCGACGTGGAGGATGAGGTGGAAAGGTTGTTGAATTCTGGATTTTGAATTCTGGATTTTGAATGAAAGAGGAAAACCTTATTCTCCAAAAATTCCCGAGGATCGGCTCGCCCTATCATCGCCGACATCGAGGAAATCAAACGCATTCTGACATCTATCGTCAAAAGTTCCGGCAACTGATCCGCGCAACGCGCCTGTTCCATTTGAAATTCAAAATCCATCATTCAAAATCCTTCCCCCCATGGACCCCAACACCGTCGTTAGCATCGTCGTTCCACTTGAGCAGGATGGCCTGGCCCTCGAAGAGCTCGTCACTGAGATCGATCAAACCCTCGGCGCCGCCTACCGTTTTTTTGAAATCGTGCTGGTGGACGACGGTTCGACCGATGGCACCTCCGCAGCCGTGCAGCCATTGCTGAAGAAAATCCAGCGCATCAGGTATTTGCGGCTTTCCAGACCCTTCGGAAGGGATGTCGCCCTGTCGGCCGGAATCGAGTCGGCGATTGGCGATTTTGTCGTCACTCTCGACCCCAGAACCGATCCCATCGACATCATTCCGCAGATGATCCACAACTGCCGGAAGAGCGGCGGGATTGTCCACGGCATGGCGCAAAACCCTTGCCGCCGCTCGTTCGCCCGCGAGTGGTTCGGCCGGCTCTTCCGCAACTACTGCCGCAAGCATCTGGGAGTGGACATCAAACACGGAGTTTCCGACCTGCGGGTGATGAGCCGTCAGGCCGTCAACGCCCTGCTGCAGGTCCGCGAGCAAAGCCGCTATCTGCGGGTGCTCACGCTCACGCTCGGATACCAACACGAGTTTTTTCCCTATCGGCTCGAGACCAGGCGAGGCGGACCACGCCTGACGACCTGGCCTGCCGAGATCGCCACCGCCATCGACCTGCTTGCCGCCAATACCCGCCACCCGCTGCGCGTGGTCACCGCCGCCGGATTGTTAGGGGCCTTGCTGAATCTGTTATACTCCGGCTACGTCGTGGTCATCTTCCTGCTCAAACCCAATGTCGCGGCGGGCTGGACCACGCTCTCGCTCCAACTCAGCGGCATGTTTTTCTTCGTCTGCTTGATCCTCGCCGTGCTCAGCGAATATGTTGGCGTCGTGCTCGGCGAGGTCCGCAGCCGGCCCCTCTACTTCATCGCCCAGGAGGGCAACAGCTCGGTCCTGCTGGAAGATACCGTGCAATCAAGCATCGTGCAGGAATCGGTGGGCTGACAGGCATCGTCACTAGCAAACCCGCCTCAAAACTCATTGCATAATCTCCCTGGCCCAGCCCACTTCAAAGGTGGTGCGCTTCCGCCGGGAGCGCAGGACAAAGATAAGCGAAAGTGTGGCCCAAGCGAAGACGGACCGGCACTTCTTGGCTTCAAGCTTTCGAGTTCCTTCTGACATGCGGCCTCGGCGAGGCCGCGCTACCCTTCTGACATGCGGCCTCGGCGAGGCCGCGCTACCCTTCGCCCTTCGCCCTTCGCCCTTCGCCCTTCGACCTCTGTCCTCTTCTAGGGTTGAGCAAGCCATGCGGGGCTGCGAATCAAAACGGGCCGGATCCGCCCTAGCAATTTTCCCTCACTTCCTCCCCCCTCATGACCTCCCCCGAACTCCGCGGCGACGGGCTCCGTGCTCCCGCCTACCGTGTCGATTGGCAACGCCCACGCAATCAGCGATGGGCGATTTGCGTTTTTGTCATCAACGAAGGGGAGCAGATCCGCAAGCAACTGCGGGCGATGCAGACCTACGGGGCACTTGCGGACCTGATCGTTGCCGATGGTGGCAGCACCGATGGCTCATTGGATGCTTCGTTCATGCAAGAGGTGGGTGCCACGGCTCTGCTCGTCAAAACCGGGGCTGGCAGGCTCAGCGCACAAATGCGCATGGCTGCGGACTATTGCATGGCCGAGGGCTATGACGGAATCATCGTGATCGACGGCAATGGCAAGGACGGGCTTGATGCCATTCCGTCCTTTGTCGAGGCTCTTGAAGGGGGCTGGGACCACGTGCAGGGATCGCGTTTCATTCCCGGAGGACACCATGAAAACACCCCGCTCACACGCTATCTTGCGGTGCGTCTCCTGCACGCCCCGCTCATTTCCCTCGCGTCTGGCTTTCATTACACGGACACCACCAACGGCTTTCGCGCCTACCACCGCCGCTTGTTGCTCGATCCGGAAATCGCCGTCTTCCGCCCGTGTTTCGACCGCTATCAACTTCACTATCACCTCGCCATTGAGGCCGTGAAACGCCAATTCCGCGTCAAGGAAATCCCCGTCTCCCGGGTGTATCCGGCCACCGGCAAGACCCCCACCAAGATCAAGGGCTTCGGCGCGCGGTTCGCGGTGCTGAGTCAGTTGTGCGATGTGTGCCGGGGGAAATATCGGGTGGAAAAGGGCCGATAGCGCCCGCCCGCACCGCATCCACGTTTTCCGCAAAATCGCAATGATTCGCCCCTCCCGAGTTCTTTGTTCATTTTTTCTTGAACAACCCGAATCCGAGGCCACGCTGGTGCTCAACCAACTGCCGGAAGTTGCCCCCACCCCATCCGATCCCCGAGGAAATTACCGCCACACCGAAGGTCGTAACCAAGGGCGGCAGCATGTTCCCCGCACACCACACTCATGAATCCCGTCCATCACCGGCTCCACAACCGATGTTGGAATTTCATCAGTTCCCGGATGACGGATGCCATCGCGGATCTCCTTCCCCTCGATCCAGGCGGCGCGGCGTCCAGCATTTCATCCTCCATGCCGTGGGCAAGGGCAGCGGCAACGTTTTCCAACCCCGCCACCCCAATCGCTCGATTCCGCAGACTCAAAGCCGTCCGGGATGTCGTCGAAACCGTCGGTCCCGTCGATGGCCGCAGCTATGCGCGAAAAATCCGTTCTTGGGACCCAAACCGTCTCGCCGATCCAAAAATCGCCGAAATAGATCTCTGGGGTGACCCCATCCGCTGGCCAGCCATCCTTCTCGGAACACCCCGCGCATTCAGTCCCACCACGCTGCGCTACCTCGCCACCGCCCTCTGGCTGAAACGTGAGGGATACGTCACGGAAAACTGCCACATCACCGAAATCGGCGTCGGCTTCGGCGGCCTCGCCTCGATGAACGCCATCGTTTCCAACGCGCGCACCACCATGGTGGATCTTCCACAGGTCGAGTCCCTCGGGAAACGCATGATGACCGACCTGGGCCTTGGCAACTGTTGCAGTTGCAGCGATGCGCCCCTGCCCGCTGGCGACCGGTGTTTCATCTCCAACTACGCCTTCACCGAACTCTCGGCACAATCACAGGACGAATACCTCGAAACGTGGATCCGTCCCGCTTCCAAGGGAGTGATTGTCAGCAACGCCGCCATGTTTTCCAAATCGATCGGCGGACGATCCGATGCGGACCTCCTCTCCATGCTGCGAACCGCCGGAATCCAAGCGATATCTACCCAATCCAGCGATCTCTTCAGCCCCGCGGACATCCTCTGCGATGTGACCCTGATCCATTGGAATCACAATCCTTCGCCGTAAATCCACCATTACCGATCCACCACGATCGATGGTCGTTTCCTCCAAACTCAAATCCCAAGTCATCGATGGGGGTCTATGCACGGGATGCGGCGCCTGCGTGGCATTGGCAAACGAAGGCACGGCCCGGATCATCGCTTCGGCAGAAGGGGTCATTCCCGAGTTCTCCAAGGATTGCGAATTACCCGAACTGGTTTGGCTTGCATGCCCCGGCAAAGGTGTGGATTACCCGCAACTCTACCAGAATCACTTCGGCCGGCTGCCGACCGATTGGCGCGTCGGCCACATCGACCATCTCTGGACCGGTCACGCATCCGACCCGGCAATCCGGCGGGCAGGCGCTTCCGGTGGAGTCACCACTGCCGTTCTGATCCATCTGTTGGAAACCGCCCGAATTGATGGCGCCGTTCTGGCAAGACAATGCATCACCATGCCGGAACAGGCGTCTTGGTTCATCGCGCGAACCCGCGAGGAAATCGTGGCCTGCGCCCAGTCCGTCTATGTTCCAATCGCGATGTTGGAGGCCTTGCGCGCCTTGATTCCCGGGGAACGCTACGCCATGACCTGCGTGCCGGAGCAAAGCGCCGCCCTGCGCGTCCTTCAGCACGGCGGCGAGGCCCGCGCCCGTCAGATCGAATATGTCCTGGGGCCCTACACCGGAACCGCCTTGGACCAACGCGCCATCCGTTCTCTTCTGCGCGCCAACAAAGTCGCGGATGACGATCCCATCACCTCTCTCAAATGGCGCGCCGGCGAATGGCCGGGATATCTCGAAATCCTAACCGGCTCAGGCCGCGAAGTCCGCTCGAAAAAAGTATATTACAATTTCCTCATTCCGTTCTTCATCACACAAACCAGCCTCCAAAGCATGGACTTCGCCAACGAGTTCACGGATCTATCCGTTGGTGATGCCTGGTCGCCCAAATTTGAAAAACTTGGCCAAGGCTTTTCTGTCGTCGCCTCCCGCTCGGCAAGAATGACCGAAGTCATCAATGAATTGATGGAAAAACGCCTGCTGACCCTCGAGCAGGCCGATGTCCTCGAGGCATCCGGCATGCACGGGCACATGATCGATTTCAAGAAACGCGGCGGTTATCTGCGCAATCAATGGCGCAGATAACTCGGCCTCCCCGCTCCCGATTGCGGACTCACTCCTGTCGGCACAGGCACCTCCCGCGTTCTTGTAGAGATCGTCATCTCATCCATTTTCATCGTCTGCCGCACGCCCCTTGCCCGCTGGATCATGGAGAAAATCCCGGAAAAAATTCTCGGCCCGCTCTTCAACCAGCTCCGCCTCGCCTGGAAAAACGCCAGCAAACCCGCTAAACGCAAAGGCCTCAAAAACCTGCAAATCGAACCCCACAAACCCAGTTGCCTCTGACCTCTGACCTCTGACCTCTGACCTCTGACCTCTGACCTCTGACCTCTGACCTCTGACCTCTGACCTCTGACCTCTGACCTCTGACCTCTGCTGTTGCGTCT
>CAMBPB010000057.1 GCA_945869465.1 Prosthecobacter debontii | reverse complement strand
GCATTGTCGAGGGTCTCAACCTGCGAGTCAATTTGTGCATGAGAAAAGCATACGGTTATCGCAGCTTCGATCTCCTGCAAATCTCTCTGTTTCATACACTTGGAGATCTTCCAGAGCCCAAATTCACCCACAGATTTTTCTGAAGAGCCTAATTTTTGGCAAAGGGTCTAATCTGCTTCTAGGGGAAAGAAGCTGCAGATGCAAACTGCAGCTTCTTTGACACAAGTCAGTGTGCCCGGGTTGGCATCTCCTCGTCGGACATGGTACGTGATTTTCCCGGAGGCCCCATTTGGTGAGTTCCCGACGTCTGCGAATCGGCACAGGATGATGCCATGAAGCCGATGGCAAGGAACCCTAAGGCAGCTACAGCGGTTTTGATGTAGGTTATCATTGTTTTTGTTGGTGTGGTTGTTGCCCTCATGCGAATTCCAGCTACAGGCAAGAAACCTGTTCCGGTAACGCTGTCAGACTTGTAACGTATAGCGGATTCCTTTTTATTAAACAACGCAAAACGTCCAAAAGGTCGCATTTTTCTGACGGAGCGGCGCTTGGAAATCCATCCAGACAAATACCGGCGGTTTCGGACCGACCGGGAAGGCGCGGATTTCTGCGGGTTTGTGTGTTATTCCAACGGGCGGATCAATGGGGTCAGAGTATTCGGATTAACACATTTTGAAGATTCTTGAATGTGGGAAGAAAGCTGGATGCCAAGGGACGCCGGACGTGCTCCGCTGGGCTGGGCTGTTCTTTCGCGATCCATTGGCATGCGCTCCCGGCGGTAGCGCGCCACCTTTGAAGAGTCCGCGAGGTCGAGCAGGACGAAAAAGTTATCGACCGGGTCGCCGCCGCGCAGCGGGAGGAATTGGAGCAGGAAATCGCCGACTTCAATGGGGTCAGAGTAGAATGGCGCTAACTTAACGTGCCTTTGGGATGGCGGAGAGCGGCTTGTGCGTTGAAGCGGGAGATCCAGGGCCGGAGCATTCGGTCGGAGACGCGGCTATTGCGAAGCACGATGTCGTAACTCGCGCCGACTAACAGAAGATGGATGGCGTTGAGACGTCGGAATGCCTTGTTGACACATCCACAATCCATAGCAACTTCAAGCTCTTGGAGCTTACAAGTATCAGGATTCGGGAGCTGGTGAGGGCGAGTGATTCGCCAGCATTGAATGATTCAAACAGTCGTATCAGTCTTTTGTGAGGGTTTCGGAAATTATTTTTGGCAATGGGTCTAAATCACCAAAACGTCTCGCCACCTGCCGGTCATCACGCGCGATGTAGCGGACAAGATCGCGAAGATCGGCGAGCGCGATTTATGATCAGACTATTTGGACAGTAAGCCCCCGAGCGTCCGCCGGTTGAATGCGCTCGCTGTAATGAGCGCAGGTGGCGAGTTTGACCAGTTTCAGGCGGCTTGCCGACGCTCCGACGTGGTCACGGGGCGGCGGGGCGGCGGGGCGGCGGGGCGATTCGCGGCGGCCCAGTGGGCCGGCAGCAGGGCGTCGAGGTCGCACGGGCGGGTCACGGGTAGGCGCTCGATGACATGCTCAAGGCGATGAGGGAAATGGTAGTTCCGCCGTGAGGTCGGGGCGTTTGGCAATGGGTTGATGGGGCGTGATGGCATCCGGTGGCCGGGCGTCGGCAAGCCGGCGATGGCGGGCAAGCACTGCGGTGGCACCGGTATTGCCGTTGATTTGATTGGCGCGGACGAGCTCGGAGGGATCGGCATGGAATGCGGAAACGAGTGCTTCCGCGACCAGTGGGGCATCGATTCCGAGCTGCAGACTCCCGGTTAGGAGTTTGATAAGGGTTTCGCCTTCCGAAGGGTGGAGCGTCGCGAGCCGGGTGGAGAGGCGTTGAATGCGCTCCATCGATCCGGCGGTTTGGTGGAAATCGAGGATAAACGCGGCGGCACCCGTTAGGTCGAGCATTTCGGGCTGCAACTGAAGTTCCTGAAGCACGAGTCTGGCACTGCGGGAGAGATCCTTGTGGCTCAGGCAAATTGCGCGGTAGCGCTCGTCGCGGGCTCCGGGAATGGAAACGAGAGCATGTCGCAGGGTCGCGGAGTTGAGCAGCGGCGTGCGCTTTGCGGCGGGCGGCGGAAAGGCGTCGCCGGTGAGCCAGAGCACCGCGATTCGCAGGGTTTCATCGCATACCAACCCGCCCAAATACGATGCGATGAAGCGTGCCTTGGCGACGCGGCTGCCGGTTTCCGCCACCAGGCGGCAGAGATCGCTGAAGTCCGCCAGCGGGCAAACCACTCGTTTTTGCCATGGCATGCGCGAGGCGGCCTGGCGGTGGGCCGGACGTTGGATCGGGAGTTCGAGTTGGTCGCCGCCCGTCGCGCACCAGGCATCCATCTGGCGGGACCGGAGATCGGCGGCGAATTCCCCGGCAAAGCCATGGACCGTTAGAATCCGCCGCGGTCGGACCCGCTGGATGCATTCCATCAGTCCCGGATAGTCCGCATGATCGGAAAACGGGATCATCGCATCGACACGGTAGCGGTATTTCGCGCCGGGCTGCATGGCCCAGCCGCTGAGCATGGCGGTGCGTTTGGATTTCAGTCCTTTGAGAAGATCGGTGCGGACGGCGTGGGGCGGAGCGATGACGACATGCCCGGGCGGCGCATGGCCGTCGAACTCGACCGGCTCGGGCAGGCCGGGCACACCCGCCCCGCGGCAGGCGCGGGTCATGGCGGCGGCGGCGGGATGGAGCAGCGCGGGAATCGCGTGCTCCTCTAACAAAGCGAGAGCTTCCTGGGCCTTTCCCAGCGAGTAGGCGAGCAGCACTGGAGTCTCGCCGTCGGCGAAACCGTCGTGGACGAAACGCAACACCTCCGCTTCGACTTCCATCGGACTGGGAAACTCGTAGCCGGGCAGGCCGAAGGTGGTTTCCATCACCAGCGTGTCGGCGGTTAGAAAATTAACGGCTTCGGTGGTGCGGCTGCGGCGGGTTTTGAAATCGCCGGTGTAGAGCAGGCTGGCGTTGTCCGCGATGCGGGTGACGTGGAGCATCGCGGATCCCGGGATGTGGCCCGCTGGCAGCATGCGCAGGCGGAAACCATTGCGGACGAGCGGGACTTGGAAGGCGAGGGCTTCGATGCGGTTTTCCGCGAGGCGAAACCGGCTCCGCAGCAGAGCGGCGGTGACCTCCGAACACAGGACCGACTCATGGCGGGCGAAATGATCGGCGTGAGCGTGCGAGACAAAGGCGCGCGGCTTCGCATCCCATGGGTCCAGCCACAGGTCGGGCTCCGGCAAGTAAAGGCCGCGTTGGAATCGAACTTCGATCACACTGGAGGGTTACCCGGTTTTTGGCAAACCGCCAAGGCAAACCGGGCGATGGCCAGGAACAGAATTCCTGATACGGTTTGGCCAAATTCAATCAGGCTGCGGCCATCCTGCCGCAGCCTTCTCAGGTCTCTGGTTGGAGTTGCCGCCAACATTGCGGGTCCAGGTTCGGCTCAGATCCTGTTGCTATCCCCCCCCACAAGCGGGGCCGCGTGAGCGCCTCCGCTGGGGAAAATTCAGATGGGTGAATGTGGAATCAGAAGGGAATATCGTCTTCTTCCTGGAACTCGCCGGAGGGAGCGGCGGACGCGCCTTGCGGCGGAGCGGAGTGTTGTTGTTGCGGGGGGCGGGCCGCTTGAGGCGAACCGTCTCCCTGCGGGGCTCCGCCTTTGCCGGCGAGGAACTGGAAATTTTCCCCAATGACTCGGAGTTTGCTGCGCTTTTTGCCGGTTTCCTTGTCATCCCACGAATCCAACTGCAAGCGGCCCTCGATATAACACGGGCTGCCTTTGGTCAGATATTGCTGGGCGATTTCTGCCTGACGACTCCAGAGGGTGACCTCCACGAAGGTTGTGTCCTCTTGTTTCTGCCCTTGCTCGTTGTTCCAGGTGCGGTTGATCGCAAGACTGATTTCCGCAACGGCGGTGCCTTTGGGAGTGTAGCGCAATTCGGGATCACGCGTGAGATTCCCGATGAGCATGACTTTGTTGAGATTGGCCATAACAATGGAGAAAGTGGCAGAGGGACTTCAAAAGGCAAGCAAAAAACTGTTCTTTCGAACAATAATTTCTCAAGCGAGGCGTTGGAAGTGCTGGAGGTGGACGTGGCCGTTCAAGCGCAGGCGTTCCTGGATTTTCGAGACCGTGCCGGCGGCACCTTGGAAGATGTAGTTCACGTAATGGCCGGATTCAAGGTGGCGGGAATTATACGCGAACTGGCGGCGGCCGAGTTGGGTGATTTTTTCGAGGCTGGCGCCTTCCGCTTCGAATTCTTTGGAGACGGAGGTGACGAGGTCGTCAACGCTGCCTTCGAGGGATTTGGTATTAAGGACGATCAGGCCCTGGTATTTGCGACTCATCGGATTGAGATTGTGGGGATTGGATGCGTGTGTGGTAGCGATTCGCCGCGGTGGCGATGCCTTGGGAGCGCGCAAGCTGCACGGCTTCCAGAGCGGTGGCAAGCGTGTTTTCGAGAAGCGGGTGTTCGTCGGGAGAAAACTTTCCCAGGACGTGCCCCACCATGTTGCCGGGCTGGCTGCCGCCGATGCCGATTTTGAGGCGAGGGAAATCGTCGGTGCCGAGGTGTTCGAGGATCGACTTGATGCCATTGTGACCGCCGGCGGAGCCCTTTTCGCGGAAACGCAGAGTCCCGAGCGGGAGGGCGGCGTCGTCGTAAACGACGAGCATTTGTTCCGTCGGCCATTTGTGAAAGGCGAGTAGTTGGCGGATGGCACGGCCGCTGAGGTTCATGAAGGTCTGAGGTTTGAGCAACAAGGTGCCGGTGACCGGCAGCTTGGCGAGGTGGCATTGCCACTTTGGGGAGGATTGGAAACAGGCACCGGAGGCGGCGGCCAACCGGTCCAGGACCATGAAACCCACGTTGTGCCGGGTGTCTTCATATTGGCGCCCCGGATTTCCAAGGCCGACGATGAGGGAGAAGGACATGGCGGGGTGAATTGGAAATTTGAAATTTGAAATCACAAAAACGCCCGGGGCGCTGGTGCGGCCCGGGCGTTCGGAAAAGAATCGGGTTTCCGGAAATCAGGCCTTGGCTTTTGCCGCTGGAGCGGCCTTGGCGGCTTTGGTGGCCGGGGCGGCTTTGGCGGCTTTGGCAGCCGGGGTGGCGGCGGCTTCGGCGGCCTCCGCTTCGGCACCCGAACCGGCGCGACCGATGTGGACGATCACAACGTTCGCCGCGTGGGTCGGACGGACGCCCTTGGGATAGTTGATATCCCCGAGATGGAGCGAATCGCCAAGCTGGAGGCCGCTGATGTCGATTTCAAGGGTCTCCGGAAGGTCATCGGGCAGGCAGGTGATTTCGATGGCATGAACATATTGTTCGACGACGCCGCCCGCCTTGACGCCCGGAGCCTCACCGCTGAGATGGGCCGGGATGTTCGCGGTGATTTCGGTCTTTTCGTCGATGGCGAGGAAGTCGGCATGGACGGCGATGCCGGAAAGCGGATGGTGCTGGATCGCTTGGAGGAAGGCCAAACGAGTGCCTTCGCCGTCGATTTCAAGGTTGATGACGATATTGTCCGAGCTGCTCTTGGCGAGGAGTTCGGAAAAGGATTTGGCGTCCACCTTGAGATTCTTGTTTTCGGTGCCGCGACCGTAGATCACGGAGGGAAGCCAGCCTTCACGGCGCATTTGATTGAGGCGGCCGGAACCGGTGCGGGCGCGAGTTGCTGCTTTCAGGGATGTCTTCTTGGCCATGACGGAGAGGGCGTTGGTGTTGAGATGGGGCGCTGGGATATTTTTGAAATCCAGTGCGGGGAGGGCTGTGTAGCGGCCGGATGTGCGCTTGTCAAAAAATTGTTCGCGTGGGCGGATTTTATTCCGAGCGCCACTCAAACAGCAAACAGCGAGGTGATCGATTGCCCGCCGTGGATCCGGCGGATCGCCTCACCCAGCAACGGGGCGATGCCCACCACCTGGACTTTCGGGCCAGCGGCCTGGGGCACGGAATCAGTGGTGATAACCTCCTCGATTTTCGAGTCGCTGATGCGCTGGTGGGCGAGTTCGCCCAGAATCGCATGGGAAACCCCGGCATAAATCCGTTTCGCGCCATGTTTGTGGAGGATCTCCGCGGCGGCCATCAGCGTGCCGGCGGTTTCCGTCATGTCATCGACGAGCAGAACATCGCGTCCGCTCACTTCACCGATGACATTCATGGCTTCGACCTGGGTGGCGTTGACGCGGTGCTTGGCCACGATGGCCAGCTCGGCACCGAGGGCTTCGGCGTAGGCCCGGGCCATTTTGACGCCACCGACATCGGGCGAGACCACGGTGAGATTGGTGGTGTCCGGATGGCGCTGGCGCAAGTATCCGATGAGCACGGATTTCGCGTAGAGATGATCCACCGGGATATCGAAGAATCCCTGAATCTGCGGGGCGTGGAGATCCATGGTGAGGACCCGGTTGACCCCGGCGGAAGTGAGCAGGTTGGCGACGAGTTTGGCGGTGATGGGAACCCGGGGCTGGTCCTTGCGATCCTGGCGGGCATAGCCGAAAAACGGCATCACCGCGGTGATCCGCTCCGCGCTGGCACGGCGGGCGGCGTCCACCATGATCAGCAACTCCATGATGTTGTGATTGGTGGGCGGGCAGCTCGGTTGGACGATGAAGACATCCGCACCACGGACATTTTCGTTGATTTTGACCGAGGTTTCGCCATCGGGGAAGGCGGTCACCTGGACGTCGGCGAGTGGTTGACCAAGGTTTTCGGCGATGCGCTCGGCGAGTGCGCGGTGGGCGGTTCCACTGATGAGTTTCATGGGAAATGATAGCGGGATGCGGGCGGGCGCGGGGATTGTTGACAGCGGAATGACAGTCGGCAATACTTTGCTCGCAAATCGTTCACCCATTCCCGCCGATGCCTTCCCAAGCCTACCAACCCGCCATCGACGGGGTGCCAATCTCCGACGCAGAAACCGTGGAGACGCCATATTGGGGGCCGCTGGCGCTTTCGGTGTTGGTGCTGCTTTGGTTCTACGGATTCGAGAACCGCTACGGCGTGGGCCGCGTGCAAAGCGCCTTTGACTGGATCTGGAGCGCGTGGAATTACGAAACCGACTACGAGCACGGTCCCTTGTTTCCACTGATCGTCGCGGGACTGGTGTTTTACCGCTTTGATCGTTTGAAAGCCGCCGCAGGGAAGGGCAGCGGGTGGGGGTTGGCGGTGGTGTTTCTCGGCGCGTTATTTTATGCGGCGGGCTACCGCACGCTACAACCGCGGGTGACGATGGGCGCCCTGCCATTTCTGTTATGGGGTGCGACTTGGTATTTCTGGGGCGTGCGGGTGGCCAGGATGCTGGTGTTCCCGCTGTTCTTTTTCCTGTTGGCCATCCCGTTGCCCAGTTTCCGTCAGGCAACCTACCAGTTGCAGTTGTTCGCGACTTCCATGGCACACCACGGATCCGCGCTGTTCGGTGTGGAGACGATCGTGCGGGGAACCGAAATCTCCTCCTCGCATGGCAAGTGGGAGCGCTTGGACATCGCCGGCGGATGCAGCGGCATCCGCTCGTTGATGGCGCTGCTGATGATCTCAGGCGCGTGGGCCTATATTGCGAAAATGGCGATGTGGAAGCGTGTGTTCTTATTCCTATCAGCGTTTCCGCTGGCAATCCTCGGCAATTCGCTGCGGGTCACCTCGATTTTCGTGATTGGCGAATACGGCGACGCCAGTTGGGCGCGGAACACCTGGCACGATTGGTCCGGCCTACTCCTTTTCTATCCGTTTTCCCTGATGTTGCTGCTGGTCATCCATTCGCTGCTGGAAGGCGGAGTGCCGTGGAAAAAATCGAATCGGCGCCAAGTCCGGCGGATGGCGGTCACTCAGGAAGCCAACACCAAAATTCCCGAATCATGAAATGGAACGCGTGGCTGCTGCCTCTTTTGTTAGGAAGTGCCTTGGGCGCGGTGTATGTCCTGCCGAAGGCCGGAGAGACGGCCAATTCGGCGGTGAAAATGCAACTGCCGGGGTCCACTGGCGGGTGGGAGTTTAACAAACTTACGGCCAGCGAGAAGGAAATCAAAACGCTTGAGAGTGACACGGAATTCGCGAAGGCGATCTGCCTGCGTCCACGACCGGGCGAGGTGAACCTTGAAGGTTATCGAATCCCGGACCGCGTGGATCTGTCGGTGGTGCTCTCAGGCCACGATTTGAACAGCTCGATCCACCGACCGGAGCGCTGCATGCCGGCTCAGGGCCACTCCATCAGGGCGTCCGGAGATGTTACGCTCCAACTGGCCAACGGCCGTGAGTTCAAGGCCAAACGTCTCAGCTCCGTTCAGTCAGTCCCCGGTTCGGAAAAGGGGACGATTGCGGCGAGATACAATTGTGTGACGTATTACTTTTTCGTGGGCCATGACCGGATCACGAACGATCACCTCGAACGGACCTTGGTGGACATGAAGGACCGCCTCATGCATGGCGTGGACCAGCGCTGGGCATATGTTTCCGTGTCGATGTGGTTTGGCAAGGTGCATTGGATCGACAAGGAGGTCACGGAGGCGGAGGCGGACGAGAAACTCCGCAAGTTTCTAACCGGATTCGCGGAGGATCAGATTCGTTGGGAACAGATCAAGAATTGAGAGACAGAAGAGAGGAAGACAGAAGACAGAAGAGGTCAGAGGTCAGAGGTCAGAGGTCAGAGGTCAGAGGGCGGAGGGCGGAGGGTAGCGCTGCCTCGCCGAGGCTGCATGTCAAAGGGACGTGAAAGCTTGAAGCCAGGAAACGACGGGCCGTCTTTGCCTGGGCCGCGCTTTCTCTACTCTTTGACTTGCGCTCTCATCGAGAGCGCGCCACCTGTCAGAATTCCCCGCGCCAAAGACCAACTTCACCTAACCAATCCGCCTTTCCCGGGCATCGTTGAATGGTAAGTTGTGAAGTGACCGAAGAGCGAATTCTTTCGCTTCACCTCTCAACTATCCCAATTCATCAATCATCAATCCATCCTGTAGCCGCTTTCCTATCCACCAGGCGCCCCTCTTCCTTTCAGCCTTTCAGAATCTACTTCATGGGTTCGACCTTCGCGCCTTTGAGAAACGCGATGGTGCGGTCGAGGTAGGCGACATACTCGGCGCTTTGGCTTGGCGGCACTCCTAGCGGAAGTTGGTTGCCAGCCTGAGCGATCCTTCTCCGGGCTTCGATGAAATGTTTCAGGGCTTCGCTGGGGCGGCGCTGCGACCACGCCTCGACGGCCATTTTGCCGACCAGAACGCCGGCCCGGTAGTGGGCGCGGTTGCCGGTGGGAATCGTGCATGCGAAGTCGTATGCTTGAAGTGCCCCCTCCCGATCTCCCGCAGCCTCGCGTAAGGTTCCAAGACTTTCGTGGATTGAGATTCGTGAGTCTCTTCCGCTGACATTGACCACCCATGGAGGAGTTTGTTTCACTGCCTCTTCGATATGGATTGCGGCACCCTCCGTTGCGTCGAGCGCGGAATCGGCGTTTTCCGAGTGGAAAAGTCGCAGCCCTTTATGAAAAAGATGCAGTGCCAGCGAGAAGTGTCCCCGGAATCCGGCTTCCATCCCTCCTTGAAGTTGGATCGTTTTTGCAAACCATTCCTCCGCTTCGGCATCGCGCTTCACCTGGCTAAGCAGATTGGCGCGGTTGATCGCAGGACCAGGGTCATAGGGGTTGAGTCGGGACGCCTTTTGATAGTCGTCGATCGCCTGTTCGGCGGATTCATCGTTCCCCGGCCCTTCAGTCACGGTCGCGAGCGTCTGGAATATGAAAGCCCGATCCTGATAGAGCGTGGATTGGGGCCAGAGTTGAATCGCCTCGGTGAGGGCGTCGATCCGCGCCTCGGCGGAGGTGGCCGGTTGTTTGCTGAAATAAGTGGGCCACAGGATTCGGGTCACCTGAATTCCCTTCCAACCGGCCGGGAATAGCAGAACCGCGGAGGCGATCGCCGCGAGGCAAAGAAGGATCGGTGAACCCAGAGTCTGCGAATTTGGCGCCACCGCGGTGGATCGGGACATCTGCCCGAGGCAGATTCCCAGCAGTAGAATCCCCGGCATCAGGTGGAAGACGAAACTGAAAGACGACTGGACGAACATCCCGGCGAGGGCGGCCAAGGCTCCGAGACGCCAGGCATCCCGGGCGTCGCGCTCTTTCACGGGTTCCTCGAACAGAATCCGCAGGACGGCGGCCAAGGCCAAGGCACCGAGCAAGGCGATCAGCAGTCCGGCACCCAGAAGTCCGTAATCGGTGGCGGCTTGCACCAACTCGTTGTGAACCAGTTCGGGCTTGTGCGTGATGATATCTCCGTGGGCTTTGCCATCCATCAAACGGAGACATTCCCAACTGAAACTCCGGCTGCCGCCGCCAGCCAGCGGATGGAGACCGATGCACGACAACGCGATGCCGAGGAGGTAGAGGCGGCAGTCATTGTCTAGTAAATCATCGATTCCAGTGCCGGCTTGCCGGAATTCCTGCGCCTCCTGCCAGCCCATGACCAGAAAGGCACCCAGTCCGAGCCCAATCACCGGGATGGCGATCAAGGCCGGGGCGAACCAACGTGAGCCCCGCCGCTTTCCAATCATCAGGGCGATCACGGCAAACACCCCGCAGGCCACGGCCGCCCCGAAAATGCCGCCGCGCGAGCGGGTGAACCAGACTCCCGCCAGTCCCGCGATGGCGATCAGGAGCCAAAGGATTCGGGTGGGCAGGGCATGACGTCCGAACAAAGCCGCCGCCCCGACCAGCACGGACGATGCGATCAGATAGTTGGCGGTTTCGTTGTAGTGGGCGAAAAACCCCGAGATCATGTGGGGGGCCGCCCGCGCGCGGAACACCGGCGAGAAGCTCGGATCTAGGATTTGTTTTCCGATCACCACCACATTGGCCAGCAGCAGCAGGGCGATGCCCCAGCTCAGAATGCGTTCGGCCGGCGAATGTCCAGCGATGGCCCGGATGCTGACAAAGGCACCGACCGCGCCCGCCACCAGCAGGAGATCCGCCTGCCCCAGTTCCGCCACGGGGGAAAGCCATGCCCGCCAACCAAACCACGCGGCAGTGAGCGTTCCCAATGCCAGCAGTCCAAAATCGTTAGAGCCTTTACCGCGTTTCCAGAGGACGGGAAGTGCTGCCAAAACCGCGATGCCCAAAGCCGCCATCACCGGTCCCCAGGTCCACGGCCGGGTTTGCGGACCGATGACCACCGCAAAAACCAACGCGGCAACCAGAAAGATGGAGGAAATGACGGGCACTTGGGGAGTAAAAGCTGAGATTCTGAAATGCGAAGGAGGTAGCGCTCCCTCGCCGAGGGGGCTGGCCAAAGAAGAGTGAAAGCTTGACGCCAAGGAAAGCCGGAATGTCCCGCTTGGGCATTCTTTCGCACTTCATCGGCTTGCGCTCCCGGCGGTAGCGCGCCACCCGATGAAGAGTCCGATCACCTGGCTCCCTTGCCGAACAAGACGGCCGGGATCGTCCGGAGCAGGATCGAGAAGTCGAGCAACAGCGACCAGTTGTCGATATAGCGGAGGTCCATTGCGACCCACTGTTCGAAACTGGTGATTTTATTTCTTCCGCCGACCTGCCACTCGCAGGTGATGCCGGGTTTCACGCTGAGTCGCCGGCGGTGGGAAATTTCACAGAAAGCCTCCACCTCGTAAAGCGGCAGCGGCCGCGGACCGACGAGGCTCATATCGCCCATCACCACGTTGAGAAGCTGCGGCAATTCGTCGATGCTCAACTTTCTGAGCAGGGCGCCGAATCGAAAAATTCTTGGATCGCCCTCCAATTTGAAAACCGGTCCATGCATCTGGTTGCCATGGTCCTGCTTGACTTGGTCTAAGAGATCCTCCGCATTGGCGACCATGGTCCGGAATTTCCACATCCTGAATGGCTGGCCATAGCGCCCGGCGCGCATCTGTGAGAAAAACACCGGCGCCCCCGGGCTTTTCAGATAGATTCCAATCGCCGCAAAGATCCAGAACGGCGCAGTGAACAAAATCAGCAGCGTGGCTCCCACCCGGTCAACCACGCCCTTGCAAAGGAGTTCCCATGACAATTCCGGGGTGGAGCGCAACACCAGCATCGGCTTGTCGCCCAACGCGTCGAACACCGGCCGTGCGATCTGGCTGCGGATGAATGAGGCGGCAATCCAAGCTTCCACCCCTTGCAACTCGCAGGCTTCCACCGCCCGCGCCACCTTGTCGAACTCGGTTTCCTTGGTCGCAAAGATCACCCGCCCGATCGATTGGTTTTTCAGCAATTTGAAGAAATCCTCGACCGGTCGGTTTGTCAGATCGAAGTGTTCGACCACGTTCCAGCCCGAGGTGATCTCGGCGGTGAGTTCCGCGAGAAGTGCGGCCGTTTGGCTGCCGGTTCCGGCGAGGATCACGCGCTCCTTGCTGGATTCGGGTTGGTTGCGGCGTTTGAGGCGGGCGGTCATCACCCGGTCACGAACCAGCAGCAGAAAGAACACCAGCATGAGCCCGATGCCGAGGGTCAGGCGCCTCGTATCCATCAGCTTCGCGAAAATCGCAAACATGCCGATCATCAGCGTGATGACCAGCAGGGCTTTGACAAGTTGCGCGATCGCCTTGTCCGTGGTCTTCGTCCGGAGCTGGTCGTAAAACCCGAAACGCTCGAGCACCAAGGGCGTGAAGGGAACGGCGATGTAGAGCAACCAGTTGATGGAATACTGAATCTCCCCGGGTTCGACGCCCATGCCTAGTGCGATCCGCGCCGCGTCGCGGATTTCCGAACCGATCCAGAATGCCAGCCAAACCAACAGCGCGTCGGTCAATTGGAGCGCCTGAATGCGGAAGGATTCTTTGCGGCTGATGGCCATGGTTTTGGGATGGTAGGCGCGACTCAGGAGGCAAAAACTCTTGAGACACGAGAATCTCCCGAAACGCGGCGGATTGCAACAGTGGAAATTTCAACTTACGCGCTCACGTTGGCACACTTCGAGGACACGCGTGTTTTTCCATGATTTTGATTGGAACGCCGGAACATACATGATGCGCTTCCCGCCAGCATGCGGCGCGTTTATTTTCTGGGATCGTTTGTTGGCCTGGTGGCGGCGCTCTGTGCCATGTGGGCATTCCGTTTCCAGCGATCTCCCGATTTGCCAACCTGGCGGCTCGCCGATCTCCAGGCGGTCGCACCGCCGATACCCGGAGTCGAGTGGCCGGGCTCTCCCGATCAACCATCACTGCGGCTGAAAGTCGATACTGCGAATCCCCGGATGGCCGCTCGATTGGTCATTCCGGGGATTCCGGCGGTGGAAATGCTCCACCTCCGCTTCCGGATGTCCGCTAGTGGACTAATTCCAGGCAAGGAAGAATGGGAGGATGGCCGGGCCATGATTGAGTGGCATGAACCGGGCGAGGGGGCAGGGCGGGAGAACGATCCGGTGGGTTCGGTTCGTCACGATGAACGGATCGGATTGGCGGACTTCGTGGCATATCCGCTCCGTGCCCCTGCGGTTCCCACCCTGCTCTTGGAGCATTTGGGGCGATCAGGCGGGTTTGAGCTCTCGGATCTGGAAATCACGGTGGTCTCTGAACGGGGCATCTGGAAAACCGGCCGCTGGTTCCTGATGTGCGCGTGGCTGGTTTGGGGCGTCGCCTGCGTTCGTTCATGGCCCGGTATCCCATGGCGACGGGCGATCCTGGCATCGGCCATCTGGGTTTTCATGGCGATCCAGTTTGTCGTTCCCGGACCATGGAAAATCCAGCGCTCGATGGTTCCAGCTTTCCGCCTTGGAGTGGAATCCGCAGGGAATCCCGCTCCTCATTCCGAATCTCCGGCAACCGCGATGGCAAAACCCTCACCCACATTAGGCTCCGGGCCGCTTCAAGCGCTTGGCAAACTGCCCGACCGTGGCAGTCTCGTTTTGCGCGTAAAACAAAACCTCAAGCAGGCGCGACCCTTGTTGCACGCACTCCTGCTTTTCGCTCCGACCTTGGTCCTCGCTTGTCTGGTGGGGCGAAAACCCGCCTTGTCCCTGATGGTCACCCTTGCGCTCGCCATCGAACTGGCGCAGGTCGCATTCGGCTACGGATTCGGCTGGGATGATGTGTTCGATCTGGCGACCGACGCCTCGGGCATCGCGCTGGCGATGTGGGTGTATGGGAAAATGCTGAAGAGAAAAGTCATTCATGGAGGGTAGGGACGAGCCGCCGCGCTCGTCCCACTTATCCGCCGGATGGCGGCGCGAACGTGGGGAAACAGGAAAGCGGAATTCCCGCGCGAAGCCATGGCTTTTCTTTGTCACCTCACGCCGCTGGCGATAAGTGGGCGGACCACGGCGGGATCCGCCCTACCATGGATCACGACCTCAAACAGGCCTGTTCCATTTCCCCAACCTTCCACGGCCAACTCCTCGTTGCTTCTTGCCGGTATCTGTTTGGCGGTCACTCCCATGATTGGCGGCCGAACCATCCGCCGCGACTTGGCCGCAGGCTCCACCACTGCCCGCTCCATCGCCGCGGTGAAGAATTCCTTTAGCGTCAGGCCCGAATGGCGCTAATTTAAGAGTCCGCCTGAAGGCGGGACTACATACTTCCCCCAAAGCGTTGAATCCAAACGTATGTAGTCCCTCCTTTAGGAGGACATTGGATTCGCTGTCATAGAAACGTCCCAAAGCAGCCTAAAGTTAGCGCCATTCGCGTCAGGCCCTTCTGCACGGCCAATATCTTGACCTGTCGATACAAGCTGTCCGGCAACTCAATGGTCGTTCGCACGCACAAATATGCGCACATTGACGCTGCGCGTCAAGCGGTCGGCTTTCGCGGAAAGGGAATAGGCGGTGGGAGATGTTAAGGGTTATATGTTACACGTTATTGGGGAAGTCGAAGAGGTAGCGCGGCCTCGACGCAGGCCGCACGTCAATGAGGAGTGAAAGCCTGATGCCAGGGGACGCCGGAACGTCTCCCTCTGGGCGATCCTTTCTCGTTCCATTGTCCTGCTGCCCCGGCGGTGCAGCGCCACCTTTGGGAAGATCAATGGCCTATCCATTTTCCAAGCTTGCCTAACCAACCGTCCCGTGCCGCCTCGCAAACCAATGGCAGGCGCTTCAATCCATCGAACCGACAAACTGCGAAAGCATAAGCCAGCGCCATCACGATGGCTTTCATTCCTCCCGACTGCCGCCGCTTGAGCCACACCATGTTGCGGACTTTGTAATAGAGCTTCCAATCCGCCAGACCGCGTTCGAAGAAGAGATTTTTTCCGAGAATCCTCCAGTGGATCAGATCCTCCGGTCCCGGGTGATCCATCAGGGCGTCACGGACACCCTCAAAACGGAACCCCTCCACGCTGATGCGCCAAGGGTATTCCTCGTCCTCACCGCGGATGAACAACGCGCCGTTTACCGGTCCCGCTTGCTTGCGGACTTCTTTGGAAATCAATGCGCCGGTCCAAGACGACTTGGTGGCGACCATCGGCCCGTCAGGCAGCTCGTTTCTATCAAACGCGAGTTTCCAACCGGATTCTGCCCCAATCCACATCGGCCATGTGAACCGATTCGTTTGCGGATCGATCTGCAGCGCGTGCCGCACGATTTTCGGATCCCATATTTCAGTTAGAAGCGCGGCAAGCGCCCCCGTCCGCGGCCACGAATCATCGTCCAGAATCCACACCGCGTCCGCGCCCTTTGCAAAGGCCAAATCCATTGCCTCTTCCACCCCGCCGGCATTGCCGCGGTTCTCACGCATCCTGTGGACGATCAATTCAAACGGCAAATCGGCCAGCGCTTCCAACGCCGCCACCGTGCCGTCCGTGGAAACATTATCCGCCACCACCACCAGATCCGGCGGGCGCGTCTGCGCCGCCAGAACCCGCACGCAGGCCAGTGCCGTTTGCTCGCGGTTCATCGTCGCGAAAACGGCGGCGATTATTGGGGCGCGCATGGGGGCGATAAAAGATATTCCCTATTTGGGGGAATTAAGGAGCTACGACACTCTTGTCGTAGGACGGAAGGGAACGTCAATGAGTATGAGCTTCGCGCCGGTCAATGGCTTTGCTTCCGCTTGCACCACAGGAGTGTGGTGCCTCCTTATCAGACCTTCAGACTCTTCTTCACCATTTTCAGAACTCTGGCCAAGAGCCACAGCACCCCGTCCACCAGACCGTTCAGATACGGATTTTCAAACAGCGTGATCGAACAGGCTAACTAACTGAGCGAGTTGAAGTTGTTCTCCTCGTCTGAGGCCTTCTCACGGAACAGCGCCAACAGCTTCTGTTCCTGTTGCTCCCAGGAATATGATCTTCTCACATCGTCCGTAATGTTCTGCCACCGCTTTTCGCGAAGGATTCGATTTACTGCGTTCCCAAACGAGGCGGGGGTTACCTCAGTCAAACAGGCTCCCAAGCGGCGATCTTCGAGAACCTTGCGCAGTCCGGGATAGTCGTTTGCGATTACAGCCATGCCGCTCATCAGGTAATCATAGACTTTGTTTGGCGCGCAGAAATAGTTGTTGAGATTCGTATTCTTATACAACGCGATTCCGATGTGATAGTTCTCCAACAGAACCGGAATCTCATCGTATGCCACAGGAGGCAGAATCCGAATGTTCGGCGCGGGTTTCTTCCCGTAGCGCCGATCCAGATCCGCCATGACCTCCGGAGTTGCGAATCCGACAAAATCCAGTTCGACGACTCCCTCCATCGCCCGCCCGGCGACGATCAATTCGTGGGTATAACGGTCATTTCCCAATGCTCCCAAATAAATGACCTTCACCGGCCCATCGCCGGGATCCGGTGGCAATCCCTTGGCATGGTAGTGGGGGAAATTTTCAATCACGGTCTGCACCTTGGTGCCCCCGCCGTATTTCTTTTTGAAGTATTCCATACGGTTCGGCTCCGCATGGAGTATCGCGTCACTGCATCGGATCGCAATCGCTTGCAAGGGCTTCCATACGGCCCGCTTGAGACGGCTGTTGAAGCTCTCCAGATGCAGTTCATTGCTATCGAAGATCAGCCTCAAGGAGGGACGGAACCGCTTCGCCACCACTCCGGCCAACACCCCGTCCAATGCCAAACAAAACACGAAATCAGACCTTGATGCCGCAATCTCCCGCCCCGCCTGCCATGCGAACCGCAACTGTTCGAAGAAATACCGGATCTTCCCGCGGAAGCATGGAACCCGGTAATCCTTGATTTCAAAATCATAACGCGACGCATCCACCTCCCTCTCCCCGATGTTGCCCAGCACCAGCCGACATTCGAAACCCGCATTCTGGAGAGTCTTGATCTCCTTGAGCAGGCGGCCTCGATATTCCAAGGTGCCAACAAAAACGAAGGTCACCTCCGCACGGCCGGGGATCGACGCTCCCGATCTGGATGATTCCTTTTCCATCGTCTCGATGCCGGCTGAAACCTAAAGGTTTTCAATTCCATAGGCTCTTGCCCAGAGCTCCAGATTGATAAACCGCCACAGGGGAAACTTGACCCAGTCTTCTCTCTCGAATTTCTCCCGAATGAATCGGGCCCGCCAGATCGTCCGTCCGTTAAACTCCGGGCTGTTGAACAAGTCTTTCAAAAATGTTTGCATCTCCGGCGACCGCATCCAGTCCTCGAACGGGGTATTAAATCCAATCTTCCGATGATTGCCGATAATTGCTCCGGGCAAACGCCCTTTGAAGCTTTCACGCAAGACCCGCTTCGTGACCCCCAAATCGAGCTTCAGCGAATCAGGAATCCGAAACGCAAACTCCATCAAGCGATAGTCGATGAATGGTGACCGGATTTCAACTGAGTGGGCCATCGAGGAATGATCCTCATAATGAAGAATCTGGTTGAACCCGTAGTGCTCCAATTGCCCCCTCAGGTGCCGCTCCAGATTGCGGGGCTTGATTGTTGCACCCAGATTGCCCAGATGATGGTCATGCTCAATGCGGAACTGGGGATCAAGAGTCCCGAGCGTACCTTCCACAAAGTCTGCACGCCAACGGGAGACCGTTTTTCTGCCGAGGCAGGCCTTGGCCAGTTGGGATAGCAACATGCCCATGCCGAAACCCATCGTCTGGCGGGCTCCCCCCAGTTGGCGTAAGAATTCGGCGGGCGAGGCAAGCAACGAATCCAGCAGCCTGTATCCGATAGCATAACGACCATAACCCGCGAATGCCTCATCTGATCCTTGGCCATTGATGACCACCTTGATCCCTTGGCCCCGAACTTCCCTCATCAGCGACCAATGTGCGAAGCTTGTCGTGCCATAAACGGGCTCGTCCATTTGGTATACGAAGCCAGCCAAATTGGCTGCCAAATCCACTCCGCCTATCTCCAACACCTTTAAACTGATGCCTGGGCAGGTTTTCAGGAACTCCCTCACCACATCGGTTTCATCCAGCGCATAGCCGGGGAAATGCGCGGTGAATGCCGTGACCGACTCCCTACTGAGATCTCCCCGAGCAATCCCATCCGCCACGATTCGTGCAATCGCCGACGAATCCAATCCTCCACTCTGCAACAAGGCAACCGGGACATCGCTGCGGAAGCGCAACTTCACTGCATTCTCCAGCAGGTCGGCGAACTCCCGGCACAGTTGTGCCTCGCTCGCCCCCTCTTGGTTCGGTGTCGGTTCGGGTAGCCGCCAGTAGCACACCGTATGCACACGATCCTCTTCAACTACCAGATGATGTCCACCCGGCAATTCATTGACTCCTTGGAAGAAGGTTTCTCCGTCGTTAGTCCGGTAGCCGTAGGCGAGGTAATCATGAACTTTCCCCAGATTGGCTTCCGTGGTTTTCCGCACCGCTGCGATGGCTTTGATTTCGCTGGAGAAGACCAGAGTTCCGTCCTGTTCAGTTTTGAAATAGAGCGGCTTCACGCCGAGACGGTCGCGGGAAAGCAGCAAGCGGCGTCGGCGCGAATCCCAGATGGCGAAAGCCCACATGCCATTGAAGCGATGGACACAGTCGTCACCCCATGCTGCATAACCGTGAAGAATCACTTCGGAGTCGGTCCGGGAATGGAACCTATAGCCCAGCATGGAGAGTTCCTCACGTAACTCGAGATAATTGTAAATTTCACCATTGAAAACAAGCACAAGCGAACGATCTTCGTTGAACATCGGCTGGGCGCCGTCCTCGCTGAGATCCAGGATCGCGAGTCGTCGATGGCCTAGGGCAACCTTTCCTTCGATATAGCTGCCTTCACCGTCCGGTCCGCGGTGCCTGATCGTCCGGTTCATTGTTGCTAGATCCCGTGTCAGGGCAGCGGGATCCGCGCCTTGCTTCTGGATGATTCCATTGATGCCGCACATGATGTGGTTTGGTTGAACAATACTCGGGTGTCACAGGCTCAGTGTCCGAACACCGCCAGATACTTCGCTTCCTGCTGCTCCCAACAGTAGAGCCTTCGCAATTCAGACGTGATGTTTTCCCACATGCGATTCTCAAGGATCGTATGGATGGCCGAGCCGATTGAGGCGGCATCAACCGTGTCGATGCAAACCCCTACTTGATTCTTGGCGATGACGCCGAGCAGCCCGGGATAGGCATTCGCAATCACCGGCATCCCATTCATCAGGTAATCGTAAACCTTGTTGGGAGCGCAATAGTAATTGTTGAGGTCGGTGTTCTTGTAAAATGCGAGTCCTATGTGATATTTCGACAGCAAAGCTCCAATCTGCAGGTAGGGAACTGGCGGGAGAATCCGAATCCGGTCATTCCCAAGCTCGACAATGCGGGCCTGAACTTTCGCGACATAGTCATTGTTGCCGAATCCAACAATATCGAGACGGACATTGTCCGGCTGGATGGCGAATGCCTCAAGGATTTCGAACGTATAGCGTCCGGTTCCAAAGCCGCCGAGATAAATGACATGCACGTCGCCATTCGGTTCTTTGCTCTGGGGTTCGGTGGTAACCCAAAATGGAAAGTTCTCGATCACTTCCTGTGGCTTGTTCCGACCGGGGTAGGTCAGCTTGAAATAGTCCCGTCGATTGGATTCGGCATGGAGAATGATATCGCAGCGGCGGACCGCGTAATTGTGTATCGGTCTCCAAACCGCGCGTTTGACGCGGCTCTCGAAGCTCTCGATCTGAAGCTCGTTGTTGTCAAAGACAAGGCGCAATTGGGGACGGATTCGTTTCGCCATGACCCCTGCCATCAGTGACTCCAGTGAAACGCAGACCACGGTGTCTGCCATGCCAGCGGCAATCATGCGGCCCGCCTTTTGGCAGAATCTCATTTGATTATAGAAGCTCGCCAGCCTGCCCGAATTTTCATCTACCGGAAAGGCTCTGATCTGAAATCCAAATTCGTCTGGATTCGGTTGCTGTGTGATGGTGTTGCCGAGGATGACATCACAAGTCACCCCTGCTTTCTGAAGGGTGGCGATCTGCTTGAGCAGGCGGCCTCGTGACTGGAGGCGCCCCACATAAGCGAACGTCACATGTTTGGCGGGTGGATGGGACATGATTTCAAAATGGGTTGACTGTAGGTCAGCCATTCCAGATGATCTGGAATTGATAGGGGAGGTTTGCGCTATCATCGGTGGCCGCTGTGATTATGGTTAGGGTGGAGGCTGGGATCTCGACACCGTAGGCGATACTGTGATTGACTTGTTCTATGTCGGCGGTGGCGGGGAAATTCCACCTGATCCGCACCACGATATCGTTGGCTATGAGGTGCAGTTGGCCCTCGTCCAGCCTGCAGGAGACCCCTGGGGCGAAATGGAAGTGCCACTCCAGCCGATCACCGGCTTGTAGGGATTGAAAGAAATCTTCGATCTCGAAGCGATTACAAGTCATTCTAACCTTCCGGGAATGACGCAGACCCTGGCGATGGCGTTCAAATCCTCGGTGCTCGGCTTCCCATTCCGCGACGGCGACGCCCGCTTGCGCGTGGAGTATCCTGCCCTGCGAATGGTCCGGCATTTGGAATATTTCCGCGCGTTGCTGTCCGAAGCCGTTCTGCTCCCAACCATTGATTTGGGCGGTATTGTGCAATGCCGTCGAGCGGAAACGGTTTCGTTTGGCCGGATCTGGCGAGTAGATTCCGGTTCCCCGGTCCACAAGGATGTCCCTCCCCGCTATGTTGAGGACAAATGACAGTTGATCGCAATGGGCATGGGCTCCGCCGTGCGAGACCGGTCCGGCCCGCAGTCCGGCCCAAGCGTTTCCTTGGCGCATAAAATGGAGGCCGCTATCGGGAAACGTCTGCGTGTCAGGATTTTCGCTTCCCGGGATTGGCATGTTTCCTCTTAACAATAAGCGGTTGAGACCCCCGCCGAAGCCGCATTGGCCTTTGGTGAGGTAGCGGTGGTCCTGGCCGTCATCCAAACCCGCCGAAACAAGTCGCCCGCTGTCATTGTCGCCGAACTGTGCGGCGACTCCACCGGGGGCGGAGTAGGCTGCCACGAACTCGGCCATCAAGCCAAGCCGCAGGCGGTAGGATTCCGAAAACGGATCATCTCTCAGGATCGCCAGAGTGTCCGCCCACAAGAACATTTCCATCACCATCCGGTGATAGCTGGTGGAGGTTTCAAAGTTGGTGCCGTCGGGATTCACTTGGTGGAACATTTCATGCTCGATCCAGTGTTTTGCGAAACGCCACCACCTAGCTCCCTTCCGCGTGTTGCCGAAGAATGCTCCGATTGCTAGCAACCCCACCAAATCAGCGAGTAGGTGGTTCCCTGCCTGACTGTCGCCAAGGCCGCGCCACTCGAGGTTACGCTCGATGTGCAGTCCATGGTGCCATATTGATTCGACTAGCGCTGCAAAAAACTTGTGATCCTCGTCGACTTGAATTCGTTGTCGGAACCAAATGGTGGCATTGAGCCAATTGACCGCCCGCATCGCCACATCCATCGCGCAAGCCCAGTTGACGCCGAACGCCACTGGATTTGCGTCGATCCAATCCCGCAACTGGGTCTTCCATTCTTGATAATACCGGGCGTCTCCCGTGATCCAGTCGGCGAGGCCCAGCGAGGCGAAATGCATGCATCGGCTAAGCTCCCACGGCACCTTGATGTCCACGCCCTCCGGCAGGTCGCCCCAGCGGATCCGCGCATGATGAACGGACGCATCCCAGCGGTAGCCGCTTTTGAAATCCACATGCCAATCAATCTTGTCACCAAGTTGGACAGGACCGCTTCCTAGCAGATTGAATTCATGGGCACATGCCCGCTCCGCGGCGTCGATGACCGCGCGTGCCTCGTCGTCCGTCGCCCATGAAGGTACGAGTCCTTGCCGTTGCGATTCGTCACCCCAGGGAGCCAGTTGCGCCCAATGAAGGACGAGGTCTTTGCTCGCACTCCTGCGCGCGGTTTGATATATCAAGGCGTCGAGCGCCACATCCCGCCCGCCGCCGCGCTTCCGCAGCTCCCGTTCAAGCCTCCGCTGGCAGCGATAGGTGAAGTTGAGCACTTTTTTGAAATTCATGGAGGGGAATCAGGTGGTGGTGATTGCCAAATATATAAACTGTAGTGACGCGTGTATGACCTGCTTTGGGATCAGCACCTGGAATGGGAGTAATAAAATACAAAAATTGATCGCAATAGATGATCTATCAAAATGATCTCACTGCCGTCCCACGGGAAGGCTTAGCTGAGAGCGGAAAAGCGGGCTGGTGTTGAGTTGAAATCCCTGCCACTCGGTAGGGCGTTATGAACAACACAACACCAACCCGGGCCATTGTGGTCGTCCTCAAGCAAATGCTCAACCTCATT
>CAMBPB010000056.1 GCA_945869465.1 Prosthecobacter debontii | reverse complement strand
TTTCGTCGGCGGAGGTGTTGAGGGTAATTTCCGTGCAGAGGTTGCTGGAGTGGATGACGCCGCAGTGGTCCTGTGGGGAGCGGACGTTGCAGGGGTCCTTGAAGGTGATCCATGGGTGGCCGGTTTCGAAGACCATCTTGAGCATCGATTTCCAGAGTTCGAGGGCGGCGAGCTGGCGCGACCAGATTTTGCCATCGGCGGCCATTTGCTCGTATTGGCAGTAGCGCTGCTCGAAGGCGGAGCCGTAGAGGTCGTGGAGATCGGGGACTTCGTTGGCGCGGAAGAGGGTCCAGGTGCCGCGTTCTTCCATGCGTTTCATGAAGAGGTCGGGAACCCAGTTGGCGGTGTTCATGTCGTGGCAGCGGCGGCGCTCGTCGCCGGTGTTTTTGCGGAGGTCGAGGAAGTCCTCGATGTCGTTGTGCCAGGTTTCCAGATAAGCGCAGCCGGAGCCGCGGCGTTTCCCGCCTTGGTTGACGGCGACGAGTTGGTCGTTGTGGAGCTTGAGGAAGGGGATGATGCCTTGGGATTCGCCATTGGTGCCTTGGATGTAGCCGCCGGTGCCGCGGACGGCGGTCCATGAACCACCGAGGCCGCCGGCCCATTTAGAAAGGAAGGCGTTTTCGGCGATGCCGCGATACATGATCGACTCGATGGAGTCGTCCACCTTGTAGAGGTAGCAGGACGATAGCTGGCTGTGGAGGGTGCCGGAATTGAAGAGGGTGGGGGTGGACGAGCAGAAGCGGCGGCCTTTGTAGAGGTTGTAAAGGCGGATGGCCCAACCTTCGGGGTCCTTTTCCTCTTTCTTGAAGAGGCCCATGGCGACGCGCATCCAGAAGAACTGCGGGGTCTCGATGCGGCGGTGTTTGCTGCCAGTTTTGTCAACGATGAGGTAGCGATCGTAGAGGGTCTGGATGCCGAGGTAGTCGAAATCGAGGTCGGCGGTGGGGTCGAAGGCTTCGGTGAGTTTGTCGAGGTTGTAAACTTCGAGCAGCTCGGGATTGAGGCGTTTGATGGCGATGCCGTGTTTCAGATAGGATTTGAAGGCGAGCTTGTGGGCGTTTTTCAATTTATCGATGCCGTCGCGGAGGATGGACCAATCGAGCACCTCCTCGTAGATGTAGGAGAGCAGGATGCGGCCGGCGAATTTCGCGAAGTCGGCGTCCTTTTCGATGAGCGCCTTGGCGTTGAGGATGACGGTGTTTTTGAGGTCCTTGGCGGAAATTTCGTTGCCGACCGAGCGGCGGAGTTCACGCTCGATCTCGACGTCGGTGATATTCAGGTCGAGGCCGATGGAGGCGAAGGCGATGCGTTTGCGGAGATCGGTGCCGTCCCAGAACGAGGAGATGCCATCGTCCGAGGTGACCGTGACCATCAACTCCTGGGCGGGATCCTCGGCGTTTTCCTCCTCCTCGCGGCGGAGGCGGGCGCGCTCGTCGCGGTAGCGGACGTAGTGGGTGGCGGCCTTGAAGTGGCCCTGGCGCATGAGCTCTTCTTGGACCATGTCCTGAACGTCCTCGATGTGGACGAACGAAGAATCGCCGCGGCGGATGCGGTCGGTGACGCCCTTGGCGATATCGATGGCGGGCTCGGGGTTTTCCTTGATGGTGAGAAAGGCCTTTCTAACGGCGATCTCGATTTTCGTCTCGGACCAAGGGACGACGTTGCCATTGCGGCGGATCAGGCGGACGGGAAGCGAGTGCGGGCCGGTGTGGACATCGACGGCGCCGGTTTTTTCCATGGACCGGCGAAAGGCGAGGGACTTGGCGACATCGTAAGCTTCGTTTTCCAGCAGGGCTTTTTCGATGAGCAGGTAGAGGTCGGCCTCGGAAAGGCGGAGGCGGCCGCCGGCGTCGAGGGAAGTGGTGAGGAACGCGGCGACCGAGTGGGCGACATCGGAAACGAACTTGCAGTTGACCTCGGAGAAGATGGATTTTTCATCCTCGCGGCGGGAGATGAGCAGATCGGCGAGGGAATCGCCGATGGCGTTGGCGACATCTTCGAGGGAGAAGTGGGAATCGGTGGTGCCGCGGGTGATGGTGATGTCGGTGACCGGGGCGCGGTTTTCCACCGACAAAACGTCGCGCCAAGCGAAGCCGCGGTCGGCCAAAGAGAAGCGGTCGGTGACGACTTGCTTGAGGGCGAGGTCTTCGTTGAGATTGAGGGAGCGATACATGGAGTGGAAGTGGCGGGCGTTTTTAGAAGAAGTGGAATGGAGAGTAGGGGAATCCTTGGAGCGAGACGCTCCTTGGACGGCTTGGTGCAGGATGCCCCAGCTACTTTTTAGAGTTCGTCGTCATCGACGGAGGCGAGGGCGGAGGCTTTTTGGTATTCGGTGACGCGGCCTTCGAAGAAGTTGGTTTCCTTTTTGATGTCCATCATTTCGGCGAGCCAAGGGAATGGGTTAGAGACCGATTCGTTGAGTGGGGCGAGGCCGCAGGAGGTGAGGCGGCGATCGGCGATGTAGTCGATGTATTGTTCGAAATCAACGGAGTTGAGACCGAGGGCGGAAACGGGGAGGCAGTCGCGGATGAATTGTTTTTCGAGGGTGATGCCTTCCTTCATGGTGGCGCGCAGATCCTCGCGGAAATCCTCGGTCCAGACGTCCGGGTTTTCGTCGATGAGGTCCATGAGCAGGTTGCGGAAGACTTCGATGTGGTTCGACTCGTCGCGCAGGGTGTAGCGGAACATCTGGCCGATGCCGGGGAACTTGTTCTGGCGGTAGAGGGAGAGGATCATGCCGAAGAGGCCGTAGAACTGGGTGCCTTCCATGACCTGGCCGAACATGAAGATGTTCTTGGCGAGGGCCTGCTTGTTTTCCGTGACCGTGAGATCGATGTCGCGGCGGAGGGCCTTGCTGTTGGAGACGACGAAGTTATTTTTCGCGGTGATGGACGGGACGTCCTCGAACATCGCCTCGCACTCGTGCGGGTTGATGCCGAGCGAGGAGATCATGTAAACGAGGCTGTCAGCGTGGATGTTTTCCTCGTGGGCGTGGCGGCCTAACACGAGCTTGAGCTCGGGGGCGGTGACGACCTCGCGGACGACGTGGAGCACGTTGTCGCCGACGATGCCTTCCGCGGCGGAGAAATAACCGATGCCCATTTTGATGATCCAGCGCTCGACGTCGGAGATTTCATCGGAGCGCCACTGTTCGACATCCTTCTGCATGGTGATGTCCTCGGGCTCCCAGTGGTTGTTCTTCATCGTCTTGTAGAGGTCATACGCCCACTGGTATTTCAGTGGGAGGATGTTGAAGAACATGGTTTCCTTGCCGTTGATCACGCGTTTGCCGGCGTAGGCCAGTTCGGCTTTTTCGCGGTCGAGGACGAAGGTTTTGTTTCCGAGGGAGACTGTGGTGGTGGTGGACATGGATCGAAACGGACTCTGAAAGGGTGGAACGGCGGTGGCGGTGCGACACGCGCAGCGTCGTGAATCCTGCCGAATTTTTTGGGCGTCGGTCAATCCGATTTTGCTCATGTAGTATCCACAAATTATTCACAATACCACATATAGTGGTTTAGGGGGTGTAACTACCATGTAAACAGCGCGCTGGATCTAGGGCTGTGGATGATCGGCCGGGCCCGCCGAATCAGGTTCTAGGGGCAAAGATTTTTTTCAACGGTTAGGAAGTCTGTTGGGCCGCCGGGAATTTGAAAAAATCCCTTAATTTTCATTAAGGATCTGGCTGGAGGAGGGGTTTGGCGACGCAAGCTGTTGAAAAAGAGGGATAAAAGTTTTCGCCGAGGGAAGTGCGAGGGGAGGGGAGGTTGCGCTGGGTTTTGCCGGTGGGGGAGGGACGTGGGGGATTGATTGAGCGAAACGCGGAGGCGCGGAGGCGCGGAGGCGCGGCATTCAGGCATCCTGATCCGGTGCCCCCGATTCTCTGATTTTCCATAGGCGGATCGGAAAGTGATTTGGTACAAATCGGCTATCTTCGGCGAAGCTGGCAAGGCAGGGATCGAGCCTCCGGGCAGTCCGCGAGCATGGGGTGTGAATGAATGGAGAATGAAAAGAGCTCGGTCGATCCAGTCATTCGCGGTGTCATTCGCTCCTCATGCGCCGGACCGATGTGGAGAACGGTCCCTGCCTTTCGGCATGGCTCAGTGCGCGACCTCGACGCCGGGTGTTCGCTGTCCAAAAAAGACGCCCGTTCCGGGTGGCGGAACGGGCGGGGAGGGGCGGAAAACGGGAGAATTGCCTAGAGCGAAGAGTTAGAAGCTCCAGTCGTGGCTATCGAGATCGCAGACGCAGGCGGTGAGGAGGCTGACGCAATCTGCGAGGTCCTGTTTGTTGCAGGTTTCGATGGTCTGGTGGATGTGGCGGGTGGGGACCGAGACCGCGCCGGCGATCGAGCCGCCGGCGACCATGCGTTGGAGGCTGGCGGTATCGGTGCCGCCGGCGCTGAGGATTTCCGGCTGCCACTTGATTTTGTGGCGCTTGGCGGTGGCCTTCATGAAAGCGATCATGCGGTAATCGCAGATCACGGACGAGTCCATCAGCTTGATGGCAGCGCCTTCGCCGAGGGCGGTGCAGCGTTCCTGGGGCGTCGAGCCGGGGATGTCGTAGGCGATGGTGGTATCGAGGCCGAAGCTGAAATCCGGTTGGATTTGGAGGGCGGAAGTCTGGGCGCCGCGGAGGCCAACTTCCTCCTGGACGGTGAAGGCGGCGTGGAAATCGTAGGCCGGTTTGGTTTTGGATTTTTTCAGGGCGCGGAGGGTTTCGATCAGCACGAAGACCGAGGCGCGGTTGTCGAGCGACTTTGCGTTGACGCAATCACCAAACTCCATGAGCGGCGAGTAACGGGTGACGAAATCGCCGACATCGACGAGTTTTGCGATCTCCTTTTTCGCCATGCCGGTGTCGATGAAGTAGTCCTTGATTTGGGGGACCTTGTTTTTTTCTTCCTGCGACATGATGTGGACGGGTTTGGAGCCCATCACGCCGTGGACATCCTTGCGGCCGTGGATGATGACGCGCTGGGAGGTGAGGGTTTTGGGGTCGAAGCCGCCGACGGGATTGAAGCGGATGAAGCCTTTGTCATCGACGTGGGTGACGATGAAGCCGATTTCGTCCATGTGGGCGGCGGCCATGGTTTTTTTGGCGGACGAGCGGCCTTTTTTCAGGGCGACGATGTTGCCCATGGCATCGGTGCGGATTTCATCGGCGAGGCCGGTGAGCTCGGCGAGCACGAGTTCGCGGATCTTTTTTTCGGATCCCGGGGCGCCGGGAGCTTCGCAGATGCGGGCGAGGAGTTGGATATCGACTGGCATGGTGCGGCAAAGTTAGTGGCCGGATGGCGGCTGACGAGTGGGAAATGCGGATTGTCGGCGCGGTGGGTGTGAATTGTGGCTTGGCGGTGGGCGGCGTGGGGCTATATTCGGCCCATGAAAGAACGTTTGATGATCGATCCGGGCGGGCTGCCAGAGGAGGGAAAGTGGGTTTCCGGCGAGTTGCCGAAAGAAATTTTCGACCTGCCGGAGGGCGACGCGAAGGCGGTGGGGTCGCTGGAATACGAGCTGTGGGTGCAGCGTTTCGGCTCCGAACTGTTACTCACCGGCAAATTATCCGCGCCCTTCGAATTCACCTGCGTGCGGACCCTGCACCCTTTTGTTCAAACGATCCGGCTGGATGGGGCGGCGGTCTCCATCGAGATTGGAAACGAGTTGGAAATCGACGCCACCGAAGCGTTGCGGGAGGAGATCCTGATCAACTTCCCGGTGGACCCACTTTGCGAGAACGGGGACGTGCCGCAGACGTGTGAAATCGATCCCCGATATTTATCAGTGGACAAAGCGCCAGAGGATGGGCTACCCACTCCACCCCGCGCCGGGAGCGACGACCGTTGGTCGGCTCTCGACAATCTCAAGGACCTTAAGGACCAACCCTAACACCAAGTAAGACCATGGCCGTTCCAAAGCGCCGCCAATCCAAAAGCCGTCAGAAAATGCGCCGTGGCGCCAAACGTTGGCGTGCACCCATCTTCAAGAGTTGCCCCGAATGCGGCAGCAAGGTGCCCTCGCACATTGCCTGCCCGTCCTGTGGCTACTATCGTGACCGACAGGTGCTCGATGTCGAAGCACTTTGAAGCCGCCCGTTTGATGTATCCAGATCGCCGTCCGGGGTTTTCTCCGGGCGGTGATTTTTCGCATCCAGAATTTCCTCCGCGCATCCGCCATTTCCCACCCGCATGAAAGTCGCCCTGGACGCCATGGGCGGGGATCACGCTCCCGCCGTGAATATCGGCGGAGCCATCGATGCCCTGCGATATTACCGGAGACTCCACCATCTGTTTCTGGTGGGTGATCAGGCGATTCTGGAAGCGGAATGTCGGAAACAAGGACTTGATCTGGGCGACCCGCGGGTGAGCATCGTGCATGCCCCCGAAGTGATCGGCATGGCCGAACCGGGTGCGAAAACGGTGCGCCGCAAAAAGCTCTCATCGATCAACGTCGCGATGGAAATGGTCAAGGAAGGGCGCGCCGACGCGTTCGTTTCCGCCGGCAACACCGGGGCCGCGGTGGCAGCGGCGACGTTGAAACTGCGGACTTTGCCGGGCGTGGACCGGGCGGGCATCGCTTCCGCGCTGCCCAACGAATACGGACTGTGCCACATTCTCGACGCCGGGGCGAATCCCGAGGCGAAACCCGAACACCTCGTCGCCTATGCGGTGATGGGAACCGCGTTTTCGCGCAACGTGCTCGGCGTCAAGAACCCGAAAGTCGGGCTCATGTCGAATGGCGAGGAAGACGAAAAAGGCACGGCGTTCACCAAGGAAGCCTTCAAGTTGCTCAGGCAAACGCCGGGCATTCATTTCATCGGTAACGTCGAAGGCCGCGATCTGTTCGAAACCGAACTGGACGTGGTGCTCTGCGATGGCTTTGTGGGCAACATCGTGCTCAAGACCGTGGAGGCCACGGCCAAGGCGGTTTCCAAGTGGTTGAAGACGGAGATCAAAGGGAATCCGCTGCGACTCTGCGGCGCCGTGCTCGCCCAAGGCGCGTTCAAGGCGCTCAAGGAAAAAAGCAGTTATGAAACCTACGGCGGCAGTCCGTTGCTCGGGGTGAACGGGGTGGTCATCATCGCCCACGGTTCCTCCACCGCCCTGGCGGTGCGCAACGCGATTCGGGTGGGGATTGAATCCGTGGAAAACCGGGTGAATTCGTGTATTGAGGAAGCGCTGGCAGTCGTCGCGCTGACTCCCGCGAACCTCGAGTGAGCGGGCTCGGGGATTTTCCGCTGAACTTCGCGCTTGTGGCTGCGGATTCCCGGTTCCAATCTCCGCCCGCATGAGTGAAACGACCTCCGTCATCGACGTCTGCATAGCGGGCACCGGCAGCTACGTCCCCGAACGGATTCTAACCAACGCCGAGCTGGCTGCCAGAGTGGACACCAGTGACGAGTGGATCGTGACCCGGACGGGCATCCGGGAACGCCGGATCGCCGCGGACGGTGAGTTCACCTCACACATGGCCAGCAAGGCAGCGAAGCGCGCGCTCGAGCAGGCCGGCCTCGCGCCGGAGGACATCGAGCTGATCATCGTGGCCACCATCACGCCGGACACGCCGACGCCGGCGACGGCCTGTTACGTCCAGCAGCAGCTTGGTGCGGTTAGGGCGGTGGCGTTCGATATTTCCGCCGCGTGTTCGGGCTTCCTCTACGCGATGAAAATCTCCAAGCGGCTGATTTCCGACGGCGCCTTCACCAACGCTCTCATCATCGGCGCGGAGAAACTCTCGACGGTGACCAATTGGGAGGATCGCTCGACCTGCGTGCTGTTTGGCGACGGCGCCGGTGCGGCGGTGCTGCGGCGGTCCGAGCCCGGAGAAGGCTCCATCGTCGCGACCGAAATGGGCACCGACGGAAGTCTAACCGGCCTGCTGTCGATTCCCGGCGGCGGTTCGGCCTGTCCGATCACCGGCAGCAACATCAACGAGCATCTCCATACGCTGAATATGCAGGGTAAGGAGGTTTTCAAGGTAGCCGTGAACCGCATGCGGGAAGCGGCGGAAAAAGTCATCGCGCGGGCCGGATGGAAGCCGGAGGACATCGCATGCATCATTCCGCACCAAGCGAACCTGCGCATCATCGACGCCATCGCCGACCGCCTCGCGGTGCCTAACGACCGGGTGTTTGTGAATCTCGACAAGTATGGCAATACCTCGGCCGCCGCCGTGGCCATCGCGCTGGACGAAGCCAACCGCACGGGCGCCTTCAAACGCGGCGATCACATCGTGCTGGTGGTGTTCGGAGCCGGCCTCACTTGGGCGGCCGCGGCGGTTCGCTGGTGAGCGGTGGTTTCACCCGAACAGGGTGGTTAGATCCTGGCGGTACTTCGCGCGGATGAATTCGTTGTCAGACTCGAACTCGGTCATGAACCGCTGGCGTGCGGCCGGCGCGAAGATCGGGAGGTTGTGATCCCCGGTCTCGGGCTCGGGTTTGGGCAAATCCGCACGGTTTGCGGCGCGGACGCGTTCGATATATCCCGAGGTCTGGCTGGGGTTGCGCCGGCCGCCGCCGAAGGGCAGCAGTCGCAGGGCGGGAGGCAATCCGGCGGCGCCCAGAAAAGTGCGCAGCATGCCCGCGTCCGGCGGATAGATCGCCACCCGGATCGCCTGCTCGCCGAAGGCATCCGCCCACCAACCTAACAACTGGCGGTAATCGAGGTGGGCCCGGGTGCTTTCCGCCTTGAGAAACTCGGCGAATGGACGGCCTTCCCGCACTTCGCGGCTCATCACCATTTGTTTGTAGAACGATTGGCTCCAATCATCCTGCCGGCGAAGGAAACAGATGACCCTCACGTCAGCCCGTTCCCTCAGGGGAGCGAAGGCGGCGGCAAAGGCCGGGCTTTCCCCGGAAAACCCCTCGGCGCTCAGCAGCGTGATCCGGCCGGGCTTGAGCCGATCCGCGAGGGCTTCCACCCGCGCCGCCGACGGGCCGAAAAACGGATGGGGCCGCTGGAAATCCTTCTCGTGCGAGATCGCATGGAACAACTCGTTGTGTTTGGGCATTCTCCGGCCGTTGGCGTCGAAGGCTTTCGGATAGTCGATGCCGAGCAGGCGCAGCCACGGCCGGTTGAGAACGAAGAACCACTGCAGGGTGGTGGTGCCGGTCTTGTGCATTCCGATGTGCAGCACCAATCGGGGCTTCTTGCTCATGACGCCGGATGCAGTTTGACAGGACAGGTTGCAAATCGCCCGGAGAGGGTTGCATCTGGGAGTGTGGCAGGCATGCCAAGGCCATAGCGGGATGTTCCCCGGGCTGACAAGAATTTTCCCTTGGAGTCGTCGGCAGGGTGGCCAGTTGGAGGATTATCCGTTCGTTCCATCTGTTATTTTAGCGATTGCGATGATCCAAACTTGTCGATCTCGCCACGTCGTCATCATTGTCATTTGCTCAAGACGTCCGCTCCGGCGGATGAGGACGGCGGAGGTGGGGGGGGCGCAAACAAACATTTTCAACCGTTTTCCGTGTGCCCTCTGGCCGTGATATTGGAACGATGTTCCTCCAGTTTGGCAAACACCAGCCCGGTGCGGGAGGGGCTGTAGATTTTCATGATGCCGTCCGCGTCCACCGGATAATGGAACGCGGGATCCACCCGGTTGTGGCCGCCGAAGTCGGGGGCGTCGCTGTCCAGGATCAGGTTGCGGGTTTGCTCGCCCGCCACGCGGATGGGATAGCCGAACAGCGAGCTGGCGACGGAGAAATTGAAAACGAAGATGAAATTCCCGCGCTCGACGACGAGGATCTTTGGTCCGTGGTCGATGTGGATGACTTGGGCCGGCGGTGTTTCCAGCAGGCGGGTGGTGCGGGCGAAGTTCATCAGCTCGCGGTCGAAATCGGCGAGCCGTTGGTATTTCAGGTCCGGGTTGTCCACCAGCGACCACTGGCGGCGGCAGTAGTGATAGGACCAGCCGTTGCCCTCGCGCGGGAAATCCAGCCATTCGGGGTGGCCGAACTCGTTGCCCATGAAATTGAGCCAGCCCTCGCCGCCTAACACCAAGGTGACGAGGCGGATGAGCTTGTGCAGGGCGATGCCGCGTTCGATGACCGGATGCGGATCGTCCTTGGCCATGTGCCAGTACATTTCCTTGTCCATCAACCAGAACGCCAGCGTCTTGTCGCCGACGAGCGCCTGATCGTGGCTCTCGGCGTAGGCGATGGTTTTCTCGCCATGGCGGCGGTTGGCGAGCACGCCCCACAGCTCGTCGAGATTCCAGTCCTCGTCGCGGCTGTGTTTGAGCAGCTTGATCCAATAGTCCGGGATGCCCATGGCGAGGCGGTGGGTGAAGCCGACGCCGCCTTCCGCGCTTGGCCGGCACAGGCCCGGCATGCCGGACATGTCCTCGGCGATGGCGATGGCGCCGGGTTTCACTTCCTGGATGAGCTTGGCGGCGAGTTGCAGATAGAGAATCGCGTCGTCGTCCGCATCGCCGCCGAAGTAGTCTTCGTAACTGCCGAAGGCCTTGTTACCGCGCGAGTGATAGAGCATCGAGGTGACGCCATCGAAGCGGAAGCCGTCGAAGCGGAACTCCTCGAGCCAGTAACGCACGTTAGAAAGCAGGAACTGGCGGACTTCCGGCTGGCCGTAGTCGAAGCACTTCGAATCCCAGGCCGGATGGTCGCCGCGCTCGCCGCTGTGGAAATACTGGTTGCCGGAGCCATCGAAGTCGTTGAGGCCCTCGGCGATGTTTTTGACGGCGTGGGAATGCACGATGTCTAACAATACAGCGAGACCCAGCCCGTGGGCGGTGTCGATGAGGTATTTTAGATCCTCCGGCGTGCCGAAACGCGAGCACGGCGCGAAGAACGACGAGACGTGATAGCCGAACGAGCCATAGTATGGATGTTCCTGCACGGCCATGAGCTGCAGCGTGTTGTAATTGGCTTTGGCGATGCGCGGCAGGAGGTCGTTTGCGAACTCGCGGTAAGTGTGAACGCGCGGTTCCTCGCCGCCCATGCCGACGTGGGATTCGTAGATCAGGGGCGCGCCGAGGGACGCTGGATCGAACGTGTGTTGCCACACATGAGGCACCGGAGGGTTCCAAATCTGGCCGCAGTAATCGTGGGTGGTGGGATCCTGCACCGCGCGGCGGATGCAGGCCGGGATGCGGTCGCGACGCGAGCCGTCGGCGCCGACGATGTGGAGTTTCACCAACTGGCCGTGGGCGAGGGAATCTGGGGGAAGCTTGAGCTGCCAGACGCCGCCGGTAATTTTTTCCAACGCATGTGCCTCGCGGTTCCAGCCATTGAAATCGCCGATCAGAAAGACCGCCTGGGCGGCTGGAGCCCACTCGCGGATGGTCCACTCGTTGGTGACGGCTTGGAAATGGATGCCGGCGTATTTGTGGCCGGTGGCGTGGGCGGCGAGAGTGCGTGAATGGGTTTGGATTGCGGCGAGCTCTTCGGAAAACAGCTCCATCCGGCGCTCGATGACGTTTTGGTGGGGCTCAAGCCAGGGATCGTCCACAACGAGTTTTGGTTTCTCGGTCATTGCGAACGAAGTTGGCGGCTTCCGCCACCCGCGAAAAGGCAAATTCTTGCGGGCTGGCCGGCACCTATGGGCATCCCCCAAAGGAACACCGTGAAAAATCGGATGGCGCGGGCTGATCATCGGTTGCGGCCTTTGGCGGGAAGACGCGACTCCGGACGGCATTTTCTCGTGGGATGGGACGGCAAGCCGCCGGAATGGCGGGAACCGTTTGCTTTTGATGCGGCGAGGATTTGAAGATACGGCGGTCACTTGTTGAATCGATGAGGAAGGCTGGCTTGCCGGAAGTGCTCACCGTGAATGGACGGGCGGAGCGGGTCCTGCAAACCGCCGAGGTCTATCAGGCGATGATGAATCGGTTGGAACTCTATGAAAACCCTATCCAAGTTGCCGCGGCGATGTCCGATCGCTCCCGAAACCCGTCTTGGGTTGATTGACCGGGAAATCCGTCTGTTCCCCTATGGTCGGGGCGATTGGAAATATCGCGTCGTCTTGGCCATTGAGGGGAAACGGGTTTTGATTGCCCATATTCGCCACGGTGCCCGACTTTATTTGGGGCCAGAAGAATCCGAATGACACTTCTGGCTCTTGAAAAGGGCGGCACTCCGCCAATTCCGGGCTTGGAACGCGGGCGCGGGTCCCTAGTTTCTCCGGCATGTCGGCCATCGCCTTGGATCTGCTCATCATCGGGATGTATTTCGCCATCATTGTCGGGATCGGCGTGCATTTCAGCCGCCGGAACAAAAACGTGTCGGACTTCGCCCTCGGCGGGCGCTCGATCCCGTGGTGGGCGGTGCTGGCCTCGATCCTTGCGTCGGAAATCAGCGCGGGCACGTTTTTCGGCACGCCGGGCGAGGGTTTCAAACTGCGGAACTACACCTACGCGCAGCTCATGGTCGGTTATTTGCTGGCCCGGCTGGTGGTGAGCGCGGTGTTCATCCCGGCCTATTACAAACACAACGTGGTGAGCATCTACGAGTTTCTCGAGATGCGCTTCGGGCCGCGCACGCGTCGCATCGCCAGCATGGTTTTCCTGCTGACCCGCTCGCTGGCCAGCGGTTCGCGACTGTGGGTGCCCACCTTGCTGCTGGTCGTCATCTGGAACCGGATGAACCCGCAGCGCCCCTTGGGAAGCTGGGAGCAATTCTGGTTCACCGGCACGGCGCTGGTGCTCATCAGCCTGCTCACCGCCGCCTACACCGCCGTCGGCGGAATCAAGGCGGTGATCTGGACGGACGTGTTGCAGATCGCCGTGCTGTTCGGCGCGCTGGGTTTTTCAGTCTGGTATTTGTTAGGTCACATTCCTGGCGGCTGGGAGGGCGCGAAATCCCACCTCACCGGTCCGCACGATCTGGCGCTTTGGCAGTGGGAGGGGGACGTGCCGGCGGACACCGCGTGGGGGAAAATTAAAAGTGTGTTAGCGACCGAGTACACCGTCTGGGCGGCGCTGTTCGGTTCGTTGTTCGTGACGCTCGCCACCCACGGCACCGATCAGGACATGGTGCAGCGCATGTTGACCGCCAAGAACAAACGCCAGAGCGCGGTGGCCACGATTCTATCAGGAATCGCCGACATCCCGGTCACTTACGCCGTGCTCACCATCGGCATCCTTCTATCCGTTTATTACGGCCATGTGGTGCATGACCCGGCGTTGCCGTTGACGGCCTTGGGCAAACCGGACAGCACGCGGATCTTTCCATATTTCGTCGTGGATGCGATGCCTGGCGGGCTGAGAGGACTGGTGATCGCCGGCGTGCTGGCCACCACGATGGGCTCGCTGGGAACGGCGATGAACTCATTGGCTACCAGTTATTGCCGGGATTTCCACTTCCGTTGGTTCCGCACGCCGGACGACGATTCCGCGCGGGTCCGCATCATCAAACTGGCGACCGTTGGATTCGCGTTGGTGTTGATTTTCGTGGGGCTGGCCACCGCTTTTGTCAAAGCCCACAACCCGGGCCTCAGCATCATCGGCATCATCCTGGGGAGCTTCGGCTACACTTACGGCTCGCTGTTGGGCGTCTTCATGGTGGCGTTGTTCACCCGCACGCGTGGCAGCGAGACCGGCAACCCGATCGCCATGGCGGCCGGAGTGATCGTCGTCGCGATTCTGAGCGATCTTCCCAATGATCTCAAAGAGATGATCACCGGCTCAGCGCTTTACCACAACCCCGCCTGGTTGCCGGTGATCGAGTTTCCCTGGCGGATCATGGCGGGCACCTTGGTCACCGTCGCCGTGGCGCTGTGTTTCAAGACACCTGCCGCTCCTCCGGAGAGCCGGTCATGACGCTCTGGGCGCCCGATTTTTTCGGGTTTGCGTGCAATCAAGGGTTGGTCCGGATACCTCCGCCCGCCCGGCTTCACCGCTTTAAAAAATTGTGATGAAATCGTTACGCCGTGACTGATTCTTTTTCAATCGATTACGCCGATTGCCGGCTCCCTGGCAGGAGAAAGGTTCGGGAAAATGAACCAAATCCGGGGTCAAGATTTTAAAATTTCATCCCGTGGAACCCTTGTGGAATACGGCACGCTCCCATTGATTGTTAGAGCGGCCAAAAAAACTTTCCCATCCCCGGTAACGCTCGCGCAGAGTCCCGCCCGCGCCGCATCCACCACTCGGGGGAGTGGGTTGTGGCGGCACTAAAAACTTTCAAGGCAGACAGACTAACAATGGAATCGGCGGATGCGGCAAGACTCGGACTGGTGGATGGAATGGAGGGGGCTCCGGCGGAGGCCAGCAGATGGTCGGGAGTGTGCGGCGCGTTGCGCGGAAGAGTCGGTGAGGATGCCTTTCAACGGTGGTTTCGCGCCGCCGGGTGGATGGGTGAGGAGGATGGGATCGCCACGATCACGGTTCCCGGAGAGATCCACCAGGTGTGGATCGAGACGAACTACCTGCCCGAACTCACATTGGCGGTGAATCAGATTTTCGACGAAGTTCGCGAGGTTCAAGTCGTGGTTGCGGAAGCGAATGGCACCCCGGTGGAGGTGGTCAACGGTCACGCGAAACACCCGCCGCATTCCCGTTTCGGCAAGGCCGCGACACTCGAAGGCGAAGCCTTGGAGCGGCGCATCAAGAGTTCGGGGCTCAACCCGGTCCACACCTTCGCGAGCTTCGTGGTGGGCGCTAACAGCCAGTTCGCCCATGCCGCCTGCGAGGCGGTGGCGAAAAAGACCGGGATCGGTTACAACCCGCTGTTCATCTATGGCGGCCCCGGCCTTGGCAAGACCCACCTGATGCAGGCCATCGGCCAGGAAATCCTTCGCCGCCAGCCGGGAGCGCGCGTGGTCTATTTGACCTGCGAGAAATTCACCAACGAGTTCATCGACGCGGTGCGGCGAGGAGACATCGAGAAATTCCGCCGCCGCTACCGCAGTTCGGACGTGCTGTTGATTGACGACGTGCAGTTTCTCGCCGGCAAGGAGCGCTCGCAGGAGGAGTTTTTCCACACTTTCAACACCCTGCTCGATGGCCGCAACCAGGTGGTGCTCACCTGCGACCGCCCGGCCTGTGAGATCAAGAACCTCGAGCCGCGGCTGATTTCCCGTTTCGAATGCGGCCTGACCGTGGAAATGCAGCCGCCGCAGATGGAAACCCGGTTGGCGATCCTGCGGAAAAAATCACTCGATTGGAAAGTCCGGGTGGACGAGTCGATCCTGTTGTTTCTGGCGGAGAAGATCCGCACCAACGTCCGCCGGCTCGAAGGCGCGCTGATGCGGGTGGCCACCTATGTCTCGCTCGCCGGGGAGAGTGTGACGGTGGACAAGGTGGAGCACCTGCTGCGGGATCTGCTGCGTGAGGAGGCCAGCCGCCAGGTGAGCATCGATTCGATTCAGAAGGCGGTGGCCGAGCATTTCGACGTCCGCCTGGCGGACATGACGAGCCGCCGGCGGCCGGCGAGCATCGCGTTTCCCCGGCAGATCGCCATGTATTTGAGCCGCTCGCTGACCAAGGGCTCGCTGATGGAAATCGGTGAGGCTTTTGGCGGACGTGACCACGGCACCGTCATCCACGCCTGCAAGAAAGTGGGCGAGCGAATCCAGGATGAAGTGGGCATGAAGGAAACTATCGCTCGCATCGAGGCGCAACTTCGCCGTTGATTCTAAGGGATCTGCGGGATTCTTCACAGAAGTTCACAGAAGGCTTGCCAAGGGGCGGTGAAAGCGGAAACTGCGTCCATCAACCACCCCGGTTCACATCCATGAAGTTCCGCATTTCCAAGGAAGCATTTCTCGACGGCCTGCAAAAGGTCCAGCACGTGGTCAGTTCGCGCACCACTCTGCCTATTTTGTCCAACGTATTGCTGGTGGCCAAGGACGGCCGCATCCAGTTCACCACCACCGACCTTGACGTCGGAATCACGGGTTCCGTCGAGGCGCAAATCGAAAAGGAAGGCGCCACCACGCTGCCCGCCAAACGCTTGGTGAGCATCGTCCGTGAGCTGCCCTCCAGCGAAGTCGAGGTGTCCGTGGATGCGAAAAACCACGCCTCGATCCGCAGCGGCCCGTCGTTTTTCAAGATCATCGGCCTCGGCGAGGCGGAGTTCCCGCCGCTGCCCAATTTCTCGGGAGCCAAGGAGTTCAAAATCCCGCAGAACGTCCTGCGTGACGGTCTCAAAAAAACCTCCTACGCCATCTCCACCGACGAGACCCGCTACGTGCTCAACGGCATCTTCACCTCGTTCCGCGAAGGCAAGATGACGCTCGTCGCCACCGACGGCCGCCGCCTCGCGATGGTCGATGCCGATCTCGAATTCCCCGCCTCGCACGAAACCGACGTGATCATTCCGGCCAAGGCCGTGCAGGAACTCCAACGCCTGCTCGGTGACGCCGGCGAGGTGATCGTCAAACTCAGCGACAGCCAGATCTCGTTCTCCATCGGTGACAGCCTGCTGTGCAGCAAGCTCATCGAAGGCAACTATCCGAACTACCGCCAGGTCATCCCGGGCGACAGCAACGAACGCGTGGTGATCGCCCGCGAGGCGCTGTTGGAAACCGTGCGCCGCGTTTCGCTGCTCTCCTCGGACAAGTCGAACTCGGTAAAACTCGTCTTCAGCGAGAACCGCATCGAGGTCACCGCCAACTCGCCGGATGTCGGGGAGGCGCAGGAATCAATGGACGTGATCTATCAGGGTCCGCCGATGCAGATCGCCTTCAACCCCGAGTTCCTGCAAGCTCCGCTCCGCGCGCTCGACAGCGACGACGTCTATCTGGACCTCATCGATGAAATGAGCCCCGGCGTGCTGCGCATCGAAGGCACCTTCCTCTACGTTCTCATGCCGATGCGCGTGACGAACTAACGGAGTCAAGGACTTCAGTCCGCTTTTCAAAAGCCTCCGTGCCGAATCGCGCGGAGGCTTTTTTCTCGCTCAAAGCAGCGTCTGGAATCTCGCGTAAGCCGCATCCCACGCCGCGGTGTTCTGCGGCTGATAGATCCGGAAATCGAATGAGCGCCGGATCAGTTCGCGGCCCGCCTTGAGATCGGCGAGATGCCCGGTGCCGATCATCTGGGTGATGACGTTGCCGCAGGAAGTCGCTTCCACCGGACCTGCGATCACCTCGATGCCCAGCGCATTGGCGGTGGCCCGGCTGAGTGCTTCGTTCTGGATGCCGCCACCACCGGCGTGGAGGCGGGTGAAATCCTCCCCGGTGAGCGCACGGATGTTTTCAAACACCATGCGGTATTTCAACGCCAGTGAATCGGTGGCCACACGCAGGATGGTGCCCGGGTCCTGCGGCACCGCCTGGCCGGTTTTTTCGCACCAGGCGCGGATTTTTCCAGGCATCCCGCCCGGGCTGGCGAAGGTCGCGTCATCCGGATCGATGAACGCGGTGAACGGCTCCGCTTCGTCGGCCATGGTGGCCATGGTGGCATAGTCGAGCGGGGTTCCATCGAGCTCCCACTGGCGCTTGCACTCCTGGATGAGCCATAACCCGCCGATGTTTTTCAGGAAACGCACGCTGCGGTTCACGCCGAGTTCGTTGCAGAAACCGTGACCGAGCGCCGCCCCGGAGGTGATCGCCTCGGTGGCCTCGATGCCCATGATCGACCAGGTGCCCGACGAAAGCCAAAGGTTGCCGGTTCCGTTCATCGGAATGCCCGCGACGGCCGAGGCGGTGTCGTGACTGGCGGTGGCGACCACCGGAATGCCGGCCTTGCCGATGAAGGCGGCCACCGCCTCGCGCACCGGACCTAACACGGTGCCCGGCGCGACAATTTCGCCGAAGACTTTTCTGGGCAGCCCCAAGGCATCGATCACCTCCCACGCCCAATCGCCCGAGCGGGGATCGAGCAGTTGCGAGGTCGAGGCGACCGTGCGCTCGACCGCCTGACGTCCTGTTAGCCAGTAGGCCAGCACGTCGGGTACAAACAGCAGCCGATCGGCCTCCAGTAGCGCCGGGTTTTTCTTCCGGGCCTCCGCCAGCAGATGCAGCGAGCTGTTATAAAAATTCGTCTTGATGCCGGTGCGGGCGTATATTTCCGCCTCGGGCATGAGTCCGTGCATCGCCTCCGCCATGCCTTCGAAGCGCGGGTCGCGGTATTGATGGGGCATTCCTAACAAGCTTCCGTCGGGTCCCAGCAGGCCGAAGTCGCAGCCCCAGGTGTCGATGCCGATGGAGACGATGGTATCGCCATGGCGCTCCACCGCGCGGCGCAAGCCTTCCAGGATCTCGCGATAAAGGCCGATGAGGTTCCAGAACGATCCGCCGGGCAGGTCGGTGCCGGGATTATCGAAGCGGTGAATCTCCGCAAGTTCGAGTTTCGTGAAATCCGTGGTGGCGGCGATCACGCGGCCGCTTCCGGCGCCCAGATCCACTGCGATGAAGGTTTTATGCGGAGGCATGATGTGCGGAGGGGTGATTGGATGAGAGACGCACCGATGGTTTTTCAACGCCCGCCCCAATGCAATCCCGAATCCATTACCGGATCATTCATTCGCCGCCGCCCGCACATCCTGAATGATCAACTGCAGCGTCGTCCGCCCGCGGAAGGTGTTGCGGTCGATGGTGAACGCGATGTCCCACGGCGGATCGGGCAGCGGATATTCGCCACCTCCGAAGAACACCGCGTCCTGCTCCTGATAGCCCTGCCGCAGCATGAAACGCAGGTGGTTGTTCTTCATGTGCAGCGGCGGCCGGCTCAAGCCCACCTGGCGGGAAATGAAAACCGGCTGCGGGTTGCCGCTGCCGAAGGGTTGCAACAGGTCGTAGCTGGAGAGGAATTCTAACGAAAGCTGGTCAAAGCTGATCTCCGCGTCATACATCAGCTTGGGCAGCCGTTGTTCCTCGTCGGTATTGGTCAGGACGTATGCGGTAAAGTTCTCCCTGAATTTTTCGAGTTTCCCTTCTTCGATCGAGAGTCCCGCGGCCATCGCGTGGCCGCCGCCGGCGATCAGATCGTCCTGGCACGCTCGGATCGCCTCGACCAGCGAGAGCCCGGCGATGCTGCGCCCCGAGCCCTTGCCGATGCCCTCGCCGTCAATCGCGATGACGAACGTCGGCTTGTGATACTGCCTCATCAGGCGCGACGCGACGATTCCGACGACTCCGTGGTGCCACGAGCGCGAGCCTAACACGATTACGGGATCGCGTGTCGGATCGAAGTCGCGGGTGAGCATTTCCACCGCTTCACGGCGGATCAGAGCTTCGTGGTTCTGGCGCTCCTTGTTGTAGGCGTCGAGTTTGTGGGCAAGCTCCTGGGCGAGACGCCGGCAGTCGGTGGTTAGAGTCGCGAGCGCGTCTTCCGGCGCGTCCATGCGACCGGCGGCATTGAGCCGCGGCCCGATCCGGAAACCGACATCCATTGAGGTCGCGCTGCCGTTCATCCCAGTGACGTCCTGCAGCGCGCGCAGGCCGGGATTCAGGGTGTTCGGAAGGTGTTTCAGTCCGTGACGCACCATCAGGCGGTTTTCCCCGATCATCGGTACGATGTCCGAAATCGTCGCAACCGCCACCAGATCGATCAGTTCCTTGAGGTCGAGGTTCGCAGGGCGGGTTTTCAATAAAGCGTGGCCCAGCTTGAAGACCACTCCTGCGGCACAGAGGTAGGTGAATTCGGTGCCGCATTTGGGATTCACCAAAGCGCAGCAGTCCGGCCGTTCCCCGGGGTTGGGTTCGTGGTGATCGACGATGAGAACGTCGATGCCATCGGCTCTCAACGCCGCGACTTCGGGACAGGAAACCGTTCCGCAATCCACCGTGATCATCAGATCCGGTTTGGGCCCCTCCCGCATGCAGCGTTCGAGTGCCGCGGTGCTCAGCCCATAGCCCTCCGGCCCTCGTCGCGGGATGAAATGGCGGGATTCGAGACCATAGGCCATCAGAATCTTCCGCATCAAGGTGATCGAGACCACGCCATCCACATCATAATCCCCGTAAATACAGATTTTCTGACCCTGATCAATGGCGAGCAGGATCCGTTCCACCGCCAACCGCATGTCGGGAATCAAAAACGGGTCAGCCAGATCCTTCAGCCGCGGCCGCAGGTATCCTTCCAGATCCATGCCATCGGGGAGCCCCCGTTGGCGGATCAGGTGTTCGAGAATGGGCGGAAACGTTCCCGCCTCTCCGGTGTGGTCTTTTTGGAACGGTTCGCCTCGTGCGATCCATCTGAACGGCTGAGCTCGCATGAAGTGCTGCGGACTCTAGCGAGTCACACCGTGTTGGTTCAAGATCCGAAACGAAAACTGTGCATTTCGGTTCGATGCGACATTTTGTCATGTCTAATCTGCGACATTTTGTCGCGAACCAACTTCAGCACAACCTCAAAATCGACGGGAATGAAATTGTAACCCTTTTGTTTCCAATTAGTTGATGTTCAGAATTCCCGATTGGCACGTCGCCTGCGAAAGGACGCTCCGCTAAGCATCGCCCGGACGGGCAAACCTGAAAGGAAACCACTTTATGTCCAAAATCCTCGGAATCGACCTCGGAACCACCAACTCATGCATGGCCGTCATGGAAGGCGGCGAGTCCACCGTCTTGGAAAACTCGGAAGGCGCGCGCACCACCCCATCGGTCGTGGCATTCGCCAAAAATGGCGAGCGTCTCGTCGGCCAAGCCGCCAAACGCCAGGCCGTCACTAACCCGAAAAACACGATTTTTTCCGCCAAGCGCCTCATCGGCCGCAAATTCTCGGAACTCAAGGACGCGGACAAGCGCATGCCCTACACGATCGTCGCCGCCTCAAATGGTGACGCCCACATCCAAGTGGAAGTCGGCGGCGAGAAAAAAACCTACTCGCCCCAGGAAATCGCGGCGATGGTGCTCGGCAAATTGAAAGCCGACGCCGAGGCCAAGCTCGGCGAAAAAATCACCCAGGCGGTCATCACGGTGCCCGCCTATTTCAATGACTCCCAGCGCAACGCCACCAAGGCCGCCGGTGAAATCGCCGGCCTCGAAGTGCTGCGCATCATCAACGAGCCCACCGCCGCCGCCCTCGCTTACGGACTCGACAAGAAGGCCGATGAAAAAATCGCCGTCTATGACCTCGGCGGCGGCACCTTCGATATCTCGGTGCTCGAAATCGGCGACGGAGTGTTTGAAGTGCTCGCCACCGATGGCGACACCCAGCTCGGCGGCGATGATTGGGACAACGCGCTGATCCAGTGGATCGTCGGCGAGTTTAAAAAGGATCAGGGCATCGACCTCTCCGGTCAGCCCGACGCCCTCCAGCGTATCAAGGAGGAAGCGGAAAAAGCCAAGATCGCCCTCTCGTCCACCCAGTCTTACGACATCAGCCTGCCCTTCGTGACGGCCGATGCCACCGGACCCAAGCACATCCAACTCACGCTTACCCGTTCCAAGCTGGAGCAACTCACCGACTCGCTGTTCGAACGCACCAAAAAACCGGTCCGCGACTGCCTCAAGGAAGCCGGCCTCACTCCCGCCCAAATCGACGAACTCGTCCTCGTCGGCGGCATGACCCGCATGCCAAAAGTCGTCGAAATCGCCCGCGAACTCGCCGGCCAGACTCCTCACCAAGGCGTCAACCCGGATGAAGTCGTCGCCATCGGCGCGGCCATCCAAGGCGGCGTCCTCCGCGGCGATGTCAAAGACGTGCTGCTGCTCGATGTCAGCCCGCTCACGCTCTCCATCGAAACCGAAGGCTCGCGCGCCACCCCGATGATCGAGCGCAACACGACCATCCCGGCCAAGAAATCGCAGATCTTCTCCACCGCCTCAGACAACCAGCCCGCCGTGGACATCCGCATCTGCCAGGGCGAGCGCCCGATGTTCGCCGACAACAAGCTGTTAGGAAACTTCAAGCTCGACGGCATCTCCGCCGCGCGCCGCGGCGAACCGCACATCGAAGTCACTTTCGACATCGACGCCAACGGCATCCTCCACGTTTCCGCCAAGGACAAACAATCCGGCAAGGAACAGAAAATCTCGATCCAGGGATCGTCCGGTCTCTCCAAGGACGAGATCGAACAAGCCAAGCGCGACGCTGAAAGCCACGCCGAGGAAGACCGCAAGCGCGTTGAAAAAGTCGATGCCAAGAACAAGGCCGACAACCTCGTCTTCTCGGTCGAGAAACAACTCGCCGAACTCGGCGACAATGCCCCCGCCGAACTCAAGGAAATGCTGGAAGGCAAGATCAAGGCGGTCAAGGACGCCATCAGCAGCGACGATGTGAACCAAATCAACAGTGCCGTCTCCGATCTGGAAAACTCCCTGCAAGCCCTCGCCCAAGCCGCCCAACAAGCCGGCGCGGGAGCTCAACAACCCGATGTGGCGTCCGCCTCAGAATCGGCTTCTAGCGAGCCCAAACAAGCCAAGGGCAAGGTCGTGGATGCGGAAGTGGTGGACTGAGACACAAGACTTAAAGACGCAACACACAAGATAAGAATTCACCACGCCTACTACAACGCCCTCGAAGCCGCCGACTCCGGTGGTTTCTCCAGCTGGCTCAACTTCCTCACCGAACAACCCGACGACGAACTCGGCGACTGGCTTTCAACCCTCTCTCAGACACAAGACCCGAGACTTGAAGACTCAAGAAAATAGCCCTGAAGCGATCCATCGATCATTTCTTCCTCTTCTCTTGAGTCTTGCGTCTTGAAGTCTTGCGTCTCTCTCACCAACAAACCATAAACCAAACAAACAACAACATGGCTAATATCAAACCACTCGGACAACGTGTCCTCGTTAAGCGTCTCGAAGCTGACGCAATCAGCGCCGGCGGCATCGTCCTTCCAGACACCGCCAAGGAAAAACCCCAGGAAGCCGAAGTGCTCAGCCTCGGCACCGGCGGCAAGGATGACAATGGCAAGGACATCGCGTTCACCGTGAAAATCGGCGACAAGGTCCTCATCTCCAAATACGGCGGCACCGAAGTCAAACTCGACGGCCAGGACGTCCTCATCATCAACGAATCCGACATCCTCGGCATCGTCGGCTGAGTAAAATCATCGGATCTGGCCGATCGGTCAGATCCGTCCAATCCGACTAATCTAACAAAAAATACATAGCATCATGGCCAAACAACTACAATTCGACGAATCCGCCCGCCAAGCCCTGCTTCGCGGTGTCGAGAAACTCGCCCGCGCCGTCAAGGCAACCCTCGGACCTGCCGGTCGCAACGTCATCATCGACAAGAAATTCGGCTCCCCGACCATCACCAAGGACGGCGTCACTGTCGCCAAGGAAATCGAACTCGAGGAGCGCTACGAAAACATCGGTGCCCAACTCGTCCGTGAAGTCGCCAGCAAGACCAGCGACATCGCCGGCGAC